>JAFGAX010000024.1 GCA_016933415.1 bacterium | reverse complement strand
GGGAGAGGGCAGGGTGAGGGCTAAAATTGTCCCAGCCTCGCTCCCTCTCCCATTCCGCTCCGCGGAATGGGAGAGGGCCGGGGTGAGGGCCTATTTGCAGCACTCTAATATCCTCGCCACAACCCCTTCGATATTTGTCAACACATCGTTATTCCAGAATCGTATCACCCTGAATCCATGTTCCAAAAGACATTTTTCTCTTTTCGCATCGTATAACTGTTGTGAAGCATGCTGACTACCGTCCACTTCGACAATCAGCATTTTTTCATGGCAGAGAAAATCCACGACATATCCTCCGACAGGAACCTGCCGCCGGAATTTCAGGTTCTCAACATTCCTGTCCCGCAGGTGCAGCCAGAGCAGCCGCTCTGCATCTGTCATATTCTTCCGCAGGGCACGTGCGGTTTGAGTTAAATTTCGTCTTCCCTCCCGCATTTCTCTCCCTCACCTGAATCCTCTCCCGCGCGTTGCGCGGGAGAGGACATCTGACCCGTCCTTTATCTGGCAAGCCGCCGCGCTCCCTCTCCCGTCCCGCCGTGCGGGACGGGAGAGGTCCGGGGTGAAGGCCTATGATCGTCTTCGTCAATATCCCCTCTCCCTTTGGGCCTTCAATAATCATAATCTAGATGCTTGGTCCGCACGAAGCGCGGAAGAGGGTCAGGGTGAGGCTGTGATTGCTTTCTTCAATTCCCCCTCTCCCCTTGGGAGGGTCTCAGGGTGAGGGTTCAATAAACCGCACCCGTATCCCCACAACTTCCGTCCTTCCCGCCGTGCGGACCGGAGGTCCCCATGTGCCTGCGCCGGAGGACACGACAATATGGGTATTCCCCTTGCGGAGATATCCGTAGCTCAATTCATAAACCAGGTCGGTGATAAAATTGAATGGAAAGAGTTGACCGTAATGCGTGTGGCCTGAGAATTGTAAGTCGATTCCGTTCTTCTCCGCCTCCTCCAGGTGGAAGGGCTGATGGTCGAGGAGGATTCGGATGTCTTCCGGTTGCAGGGTTTGGACGAGATCTCCAACCGTCTTGCGGAATCCCGCCTGCCTGTCTTTCCTGCCGATGATTCGGATGCGGTCCGAAACCGTTGCAATACTGTCCTCCAGCACGACCACACCCGCGGACCTGAGATATTCCACTGCCTTGCGGGGATTGTGGAAATGCTCGTGATTGCCGAGAACCGCGAATGTCCCGTGTCTCGAAGGCAATGCCTTGATCGCTTCCGCGATATTCTGCTCGGTCGCTTCGGTCAAATCCTCGTCGAAAATATCCCCGCAGAATAGAATGATGTCCGGGTCGATCTCTCGGATGCGGGCCGCGACTTTATCCATGTGCCTGCGTCCCAGCACAGTTCCGAAATGCGTGTCGGATAGGGCCGCGATGCGGAGATCCTTCATGCCTTCCACGGCTTTCGGGATTTGCAGATCCAGGTTTCGGACAGTAACCGTCCCCGCGTTCCACGCGCCTGCCAAAGTGGAGAGAAGCGTAACCGCAACGACCACGGACGCGGACACCACCGGCCATTTTGCCGAGGATGCGGCGGAACGGACAGAGGCCTCAGGTATCAGCTTGAGGATGAGCTGGATCAGATCCGAAACGAGGAAGAGGAGGAACAGCGAGGCCATGACAGCCAGGTACACGGAACCTGCGACAACGAGGATTCGGGAGAGCCCGTTGTGCGTCGCGCTTTCCAGAAAACGGCCTACGGGAAAGGTCAGCACCCACGCAAACCAGATCCACATCAGAATCGGGCGGATGACACCCGAACCGGATAGGCCCTGTCTCAAACGGAGAAAGATGAACAGATTGATCGCGGAGTACAGGATCAGGACAAGCGAGAGAAAGATGATGATCTGGGAGGGTTTCATATTACTCCTTTATTGCAGGCTCGGCACTATTAAACTCAGAATCATGTCATCGCGAGGTCGTTCCTGCTTCAGGAACGACCGACGCGATCTCGTTTTACGAGATTGCCACGCCCTGTCCGGCCCTCCGGGCCGGCCAGGACTCGCAATGACATCAGTAGATCTTCGGGAGGTCCCCTACTTCCGCACCCACTTCGACCCGTCCTTGCCGTCCTCGATCGCGATACCGATCTTTGCCAGTCCGTCGCGTATTTCATCGGACAGCGGCCAGAGTTTCTGAGCCCTGATCTTGTTCCGCAGATCAACGATCAGATCGAGCGCCGCTTTTTCCCCTCCGGCTCCCGCGGACTCGCCGCCCCCTCCGAACGAGAAACCGAGTATGTCCTCACCGAGCAGGCGGAACAGCCGGCCGGCCTGCACCAAATCATCCGAACCAGATGGAGCGGACAAAGCCAACCTGTCGTTGGCCTCTTTCGCCAGGTCAAAAAGGACGGAGATTCCACCCGCTGTTCCGAAGTCATTGTCCATGGACTCGAAAAATTTCAAACGCAAAGTCGCCCAGGGTTCCCCCGTGACCTGCGGGACGGAATCCCCTTCCCACGCGGCCTGGGCCGACTGCTTCAGGCTGGCCACGACCCGGTTCAGCCGGCCGAATCCTTTTTTCGCCGCGTCCAGGGCGTCCGGGCTGAAGTCCTGGGGCGAGCGGTAATGGCCCTGCAGGATGAAGAAACGGATCGTCATGGGGTCGTACTTCCGGAACAATTCGTCCAGCGTGGTGAAATTACCGAGCGACTTGCTCATCTTCTGGCCGTTCACCGTGACCATGTTGTTGTGGAGCCAGACCTTGGCGAACGGCTTTCCGGTCGAGGCCTCGCTCTGCGCGATTTCGCATTCGTGATGGGGGAACTGGTTGTCCAGGCCGCCGCCGTGTATGTCGAAATGCTCGCCGAGGTATTTCATGGACATGGCCGAGCATTCCAGGTGCCATCCGGGAAAGCCCCTGCCCCAGGGAGAGTTCCACTGCATCAGATGCGTGGGGTCCGCCTTCTTCCAGAGCGCGAAATCAAAGGGGTGGCGCTTGCCCTCCGCGACCTCGACGCGCACGCCCTCCTTCAGATCCTCCAGTTTCTTGCCGGACAGCTTGCCGTAGGACGCGAATTTTTCGACGTCGAAATACACATTGCCTTCAACCTCGTACGCCGCGCCCTTTTCCAGAAGGGAGCGAACCAGCTCCTGCATCTCGGGAATATGGCCCGTGGCCCTGCACGAGATGTCGGGCCTTACGCAGTTCAACCGGTCCATGTCGCGGAAGAAATGCCGCTCGTATTTCTGCGCCACCTCCACCGGCTCGAGCCGCTCGAGCCGCGCCTTTTTCAGGATGCGGTCCTCCCCTTCCTGTTCGTCTCCGAGCAGGTGGCCGACGTCCGTGATGTTCTGCACGTACCGGACCTTGTACCCGGAGGCGCGCAGAAACCGGACCACCACGTCAAAGGACACGTAACTCTTGCCGTGGCCCAGGTGTGGCTCGTCATACACCGTCGGGCCGCAAACGTACATGCCCACGAAAGGCGGATGAATGGGCTCGAAGGGTTCCTGTTTTCGGGTCAAAGTGTTGTACACGCTCAGCATGCGCGGTTATCCTTTCAGCGGCCCGGAATCCGCTTGATTTTCCGGCCTTGTTTGGGTATGTTGATCCCATCATGCGTCATGGGAGCTTGATTCACCGCCGGATGGGAGCGGCGGCGGTTCTCGGTTTCGCGGCCCTGTCCGGTCAGATGCTGTTCTTCCGCGAAAGCCTGGCCGCGTTTCACGGGAACGAACTCACGCTCGGCGGCCTGTTCGCGGTGTGGCTGTTCTGGACCGCGACCGGCGCGGTACTTCCGCGTAAAATTCCGACCCGGCTGCAGGGAGCCGGGGGGACGCAATTCCTCCATCATCAATTCTTCAGCCTCGCCGCCCTGATCCCGGCCACGGACCTGGCCATCCGGATCCTTCCATTTCTGCTCAACCGGACACCCGGAGAAACGCCGGGTCTGTTTCCGGTTCTGCTTGCGGGTTTCGCGGTTTTCGCGCCTTTCGGGATGTTATCCGGTTTCATTTACGCCAGGCTCTGTGAAACCGGACCGGCCGTAAAAGACGCCGAGAAGATGAACGCCCCGGGCCTCTATGCTTTCGAATCAGCCGGTTCCGCCGCCGCAGGCGCGGTCTGCTCGCTGGTCCTGTTTCGGATTCTTCCCCTGTTCACATCCGCCGTGGTTCTCGCGGCACTCACGGCTGGATTCTCTTTTTTCTTACTCAATCCGGCCGCTCCCCGTAAGACCGCACTCCACCGGACTGCCTGGATGCCGATACTCACGATCGCGGCCGCCCTTCTTCTGGCATTCCCCGCAAACCTCATTCAGCGTCGTATGGACAGGTCCCTGTGGAAGATCGGAACGCTCCTGGAATCGAAATCCACGGCTTATGGCATCGTGTCAACGGCCCGCCTGGAATCGCAAATCACCTTCTATGAAAACGGGGTCCCCCTGTTCACGTCGCCGGACGAACTCACGGCAGAGGAGTCCAGCCATCCCGCCCTTCTCCAGAACCCGGCCCCGCGTTCCGTGCTGATCATCGGAACCGGACCCGGGGGATCCATACAGGAATGTCTCAAGCATCCGTCGGTCAGGGAGGTGCACGCGGTGGAACTGGACCCGGCCGTGCTCGAAGCGGCCCGTTCCTTCCTGCCGGATGCGGCCCGTTCCGTTTTCAACGATCCGGCCGTGACCTTTCACCTGGACGACGGCCGCCGTTTTCTATCCCGTACGGATCTGCGATTCGACGCGATTCTCATGAACCTGCCTGAGCCGGTCACCGTACAGCTGAACCGGTTCTATTCCGTGGAATTCTTCCGCCTGGCGGCCGGCCGGCTGAATCCCGGAGGCGTGTTTTCCTTTTCCCTCCCCTCCTCGGAGAACATGATCGGCGAAGAACTGTCGGACATTCTCAGCGCCGCGAAATCCGGGCTGTCCGCGGCTTTCCCGAAAGTCGTGACGCTTCCGGGCGACCGGTGCAGGTTCATCGCGTCTACGGACACCGTCTATCCGACCGGCGATCCTTCCGTCCTGGAGGACCGCATTCACGAACGCGGTCTCGAGTCCGATCTGCGCTACATGCGGCCCTATTTCATGGATGCACAGTGGTCTGAGAGCAGGCGCGCATTTCTGAACAGCCGGATCCGTGAATTGCCGCCTGAGGAATGGAACCGGGATTTCCGCCCTCTGGCCTTCTGGCGGAGTCTCATTCTCTGGTCCGGACGCTACGCCCCGGCCTTGCGCGGCGGCCTGAAAGGCCTGTCCGGCATTCCGGCCAAACCCGCGCTGGCCGCATGCCTGATCCTTGCGGCCGCTGCCATCCTTCTTTTCCGGATAAAAAACTGGAGCGGACCCGCTGTTTTTCTCGCCGTGTGGACGGCCGGTTGCTCAGGACTCTCTCTGGAGCTGACCGCCCTGTTCGCCTATCAGACCCTGTTCGGCGTGCTGGCCCGCGACATGGCCCTGATCGTGGCCGGATTCATGGCCGGGCTCGGCCTGGGCGCCGGTTCTTCGGCGCGCATTCGACCCGTTAAAATTCCGGACACCAAGAGCCCGAATCCGGATTCAGCCCTGCTCCTGACGGCCGCAATCTCGGCCGCCTCCGCATTCGCTTTGCCTGCCATGGCGGCCGTTTCGCATCCGGGAATCGGCCTTCCGTCCTTCGCGCTTCTGAATGCGGCCGCGGGTTTCGCCTGCGGCCGGGTTTTCGGCCTGGCCAGCCGGCCCGAGAACCTCCGCCGACTGAACCTGAAAAATCCAGGCGCGTCGCTTTACGCGATCGATCTTGTCGGATCTTTGACGGGCGCCCTGGTCTGCGCTTCTCTGGCCGTGCCCCTGCTCGGCGTAACCGGAACGTTCGCCGGAATCGCAGGGCTGAACCTCTTCGCAGCGGCCGCGGTCCGGGCCGGCCGCCGCGGGGAATGACATCCCGGAAAAAAGGAATCCCCTCTATTCTTCCGGCTTTTTCTCCTTCGACGGCCGCTTGTTCAATTCCTCGTCCCTGAGCACCCGCTTCAGAATCTTGCCCGCCGCGCTCTTGGGCAGGCTGTCCCTCAGCTCGATTTCTTTCGGCACCTTGAACTTCGCCAGCTTGTCCCTGCAGAACTGCAGCAGTTCGCCCCGCGTCAAGGTCTGACCGGGTTTGGCTACGATGAAAGCCTTGACGACCTCGTCGCGAACCGCGCTGGGAATGCCCACAACCGCCGCCTCGGAGACCTTCGGGTGCTGGTACAGCACTTCCTCAACCTCGCGCGGGTACACGTTCATGCCCGCGCTGATGATGAGATCCTTTTTCCGGTCCACGATGCGGAAGAAACCCTCCTCGTCCATCACCGCGATGTCACCTGTGTAGAGCCATCCGTCCTGAAGCACCGCGGCGGTTTCATCCGGCATATTCCAGTAGCCCTTCATCACCTGGGGGCCCTTGACCGCGAGTTCGCCTTCCTGCCCGGCCGCGAGCGGCTTCCGCGTTTCCGGATCCACGATCATGGAATCCGTGTCCGATACCGGAAGCCCGATGGTTCCGATTTTCCGTTTGCCGACGATGGGGTTCACGTGGGTGACGGGCGAGGCTTCCGAGAGGCCGAAGCCTTCCACCAGCGATGCGCCGGTGAGGGCCTCGAACGCCTTCTGCACCTCCATGGGAAGGCCCGATCCTCCGCTGAGGCAGAACCGGATCGAACCGACGTTTTCCGGCGTGGCCTTGGGATGGTTGTTGACCGCGTTGTACATGGACGGCACGCCGCAGAACACGGTGGGCTTGTGTTTGCGTATGCGCTTCACCACGTCGTTCAGGTCGAACCGCGGCAGGAGCAGCATGGTGGAGGCCAGCACGACCGACAGATGCAGACCCGTGGTCATTCCGTAACTGTGGAAGAACGGCAGGACGCAGAGCAGGACCTCCTGCTTGTCCCCGGTTTTCCACAGCCAGTGCCGCGTCTGATACACGTTGACGAGGATGTTCCGATGGGTCAAAACGGCCCCCTTCGATACACCCGTGGTTCCGCCCGTGTACAGCAGGATGGCGGTGTCCTCCGGCGATACGGTGACGGACGGCGCGGACGGCGCATTCCCCTCGAGCATCGCCCGGAAGGAAACCTGGCCCTTCGATCCGTCAAGGCGCAGCGTGGACTTGTCCTTCAGGCCGAACAGCAGTCCCAGCACAGGCGGGAGAAATTCCCGGAGCCCCGCGACAATCACCCGCTTCACGGAAGTCTGGCTCCGGATGGCCTCGAGCTTCGGAAGCAGTTTGTCGTACACGATGGCGGTTTCCGCGCCCGCATTCGAGAGCTGATGGGCCAGTTCGCGCTCCACGTACAACGGATTGGTCGGCACGAGAACCGCGCCGAGTTTGAGTGCCGCGAAATGAGCGATCGGATACGCGGGAATATTGGGCAGGATGATCGCGACCCGGTCTCCCTTCCGGACGCCCAGCTCCGCGAGACTGTCCGCGAAACGGTCCACCATGCGCAGGAGTTCGGAGTACCGGATTTTCGCACCGAAGAACAAAGTGGCAATGCCGTTCGGATTCCGTTCCGCGGCCTGCGCCAGCATCTCGTACATGCTGATCTTCGGGTAGTCGATGGAACGGGGAACTTCGGGATCCATCTGACCGTTCCAGGGTTGAATTTCCATTCGCATCCTCCGTCGGGAGTTGAGGAAAATGCCGGACCGCGGCCGCAGGGTTTTTTTTCGGGATCCCTCCGCGGCGCGGCAATTTTCAGGGGACGGCTTTCGTGGATCCGCGCCGGTATCCGTCCGGCAGGCGGAACACGGAAGCGTCCGCGCGTGCGGAATCCGCGGACAGCAGCGTCTGGGTGAGTTCCTGACCGAGCACCGCGGCCTGAATGCGGAGGGGATACCCCTTCAGTCTCTGCAATTGTTCAAACAGGGGCTCGTAGTCGGCCGCGGCCGATCCAAGCAGGCGTTTGAGCACAGCCAGATACTCGGTCATGCGGGGCGTGCCGTCCGTTCCGATCCACAGAACCGGGGCTTGCGGCGGATTCACCGTTCCCGCCGGAGCCGGGATCCGGACTTCGACTTCCTCGGCTTTGCGGCCTCCGATGGCCTGGACGCGGCCGGTTTTCCGAAACAGCTTGTCCGGGACGGACGGCCTGCCCGTGACCGCGTCGACCGGAAGACCGAAAAGGCCGACGCCGAACATCGAAAGACCCTGGAGCGTGGCCTCGGAAAGCGGCACGACCGTGCTGTCCCTGTGATTCACGAGCCAGGCTTCTCCCGACGACAGGGCCAGCAGCGTGCGGCTCCGCTCTCCCTCGTCGCGCCGCAGATCGCCGTTCTTCAGCCAGGTCGTCGCCTTGCGCGTCTTCGCTGGAAAACCGAACATCGGAGGCGTCTTCACTTCCTCGACGATGACGAGACAGCGGCTCTGGCCGTTCAGAACGGCCGGAATAAAAAGAAGGGAAAGAATCAGGGATTGAAACGCGTTCATCCGCATGCGGAAACCCGTCCCATTCTGAAATGAAAAACCCATCGGGAAACGATGGGTGATGCTGCGGGGCGGCTTTTCAGCCGGCCCGGTGAAGAACGAGGGTGCCGAAGGTGGGAGTCGAACCCACACGTCCTCTCGGACACTACCCCCTCAAGATAGCGTGTCTGCCAATTCCACCACTTCGGCGTTCAGGAACCGGGGCCGGTCGGGGAAAGGCCCCGAAGCACTACTTTTCCGGCTGGGCCGGTTCGGACTGCGGGACCGTCGGGAGCATGCCCGCAGGGGAGGCTGTTTTTTCCTTTTCGACAACCTCTTCGAGCATGCTCTTCGGCGCCTGGACAGTCCGGAGGGAAAGCAGGGCGATGGACACGGTGGTGAGCGCGAACACCACGCCCAGCCACATGGTCACTTTCGACAGAAAGGACGCCGCGCCCCGGCCGCCGAACACGCCGCCGACACCGCCGCCCCCGCCGAACACGCCCGCCATGCCGCCGCCCTTGCTGGACTGCATTAAAATGCTCACGATCATCAGGGCGCAGACGATCACGTGAATGACAATGATGAAACCCATCATGGAAGGGAATCCCCTCTCGTTAGGAAACCGCGGCCCTGATGATGGCCGCGAAACCGTCCGCCTTCAGACTCGCGCCGCCCACCAGGGCGCCGTCGATGTCCGGCTGGGACATGAGCACTTTCGCGTTGTCCGGCTTGACGCTTCCGCCGTACTGGATGCGGAGCCCGTCGGCCGCCGCGGGTCCGAACGTCTTCTCGAACCAGGTCCGGATGAAATGGTGCACGTCCTGGGCCTGCTCGGGCGTCGCCGTTTTTCCGGTGCCGATGGCCCAGACCGGCTCGTACGCGACGACGAGCGTCTTGAGTTCGTCCGCCATGAACCCCTTCAGGCCGCCTTCGAGCTGGGTCTTGACGACCGCTTCGGTCCTGCCGGACTCGCGCTCCTGGAGCGTCTCGCCGACGCAGAGGATGGGTGCGAGTCCCGCGGAAAACGCCTTGCGGACCTTGCGGTTGACGGTCTCGTCGGTTTCACCGAAATACTGCCGCCGCTCCGAATGGCCGACAATCACGAAATGACAGCCGGCTTCCTTCAGCATCTTCGCGGACACTTCACCGGTGAACGCGCCTTCGTCCTCCCAGTGCATGTTCTGTCCGCCGAGCCGTATGGCCGAGTCTCTCAGCTCTTCCGCGGCCGGGATGAGATTGACTGAGGGCGGGCACACGGCGATCTCCACTCCGGCCGCGTCACGGACCAGCGCCTTCAGGCTCCGGACCAGGGCCACGGCCTCGGAGGCGGTGGTGAACATCTTCCAGTTGCCTGCAACCACGGGAATGCGCATCGTCATCGAATCCTTATTTATCGGCCAGCGCAGCCACGCCGGGCAGCGTCTTGCCTTCAACCAGTTCGAGCGACGCGCCGCCGCCCGTTGAGATGTGCGACATCCGGTCCGCCAGCCCGGCCTTCTTGACGGCCGAGACCGAATCGCCGCCGCCAATCACGGTAACCGCCCCTTCGAGGCCGGCCAGGGTTCTGGCAATGGCATTGGTGCCCTCTGCGAACTTCGGGAATTCGAATACGCCCATGGGCCCGTTCCAGAACACGGTCTTCGCGCCATTCAGTGCGGTCTTGAATTTTTCAACGCTTTGAGGCCCGATGTCCATGCCCATCCATCCGTCCTCCAGCGCCTGTCCGGAAACGACTTTGGAGGCGGCTTCGGCCGAGAACTCCTGCGTGGCCACGTGGTCCACGGGCAGCAGCAGCGCGACCTTCTTCTCAGCCGCCTTGTTCAGGACGGATTTGGCGGTGTCGATCATATCGTCCTCAACGAGGGACTTTCCGACAGCGACACCCTGGGCTTTGAGAAAAGTATAAGCCATGCCGCCGCCGATGATCAGCGTGTCGACCTTTCCGAGCAGGCTTTCCAGCACGGCGATCTTCGAGGACACCTTGGCGCCTCCGATCACGGCGACAAAAGGCTTGGCCGGGTTGTTGACGATCTTATCCTCGAGGAATTCGAGTTCTTTTTCCATCAGGAAGCCGGCCACTGCCGGAAGAAACCGGGCAACGGTCTCCGTGGACGCGTGCGGACGGTGAGCCGTGCCGAACGCGTCGTTCACGTACACGTCTCCGTAGGCCGCCAGGACTTTGGCCATTTTCTCCCGCTCGGCCGCGTCCTTGGAGGTTTCTTCCTTGTGGAAGCGGGTGTTCTCGAGCATCAGCACGCCGCCGACCGGCAGGGCCGCGGCCATGGCCGCGGTCTCTGCGCCCGTGCAGTCGGGCGAGAGCTTCACTTCGCGGCCGAGCAGTTTGGCCAGATGGCCGGCCACGGGCGCCATCTTATGCTTGCCTTCGATATATTTCTTCTCGTCAAAGGGCTTGCCGTCCTTCTCCGCCTTGTCCTTCGCCTTCTGGGTGTCCTTTTTCGGATCGCCCAGGTGCGACATGAGGACCAGGCTCTTCGCGCCCTGGGCCAGGACGTAACGGATGGTCGGCAGGGCGGCCTGTATGCGGGTGTCGTCCTGCACCGCGCCTTCCTTCATGGGCACGTTGAAGTCCACGCGCATCAGCACGCGCTTGCCCTTCAGGTCGATGTCTTTGACGGTCTTTTTATTCATATAAGGAACATCCTCGGTTATCGGAAAACGTACGGCCCATCGCCCGAAAGGGGGACGGGCTCGCGGTCACTTCTTCGACGTCATGTGCTTGAGCAGGTCCACGATGCGGTTCGAATAACCCCATTCGTTGTCATACCAGGAAACGAGTTTGAAGAACCGCTTCTCGCCCTTCAGATTGTTCTGCAGGGTGGCTTTCGCGTCATAAATCGACGAGCGCTCATCATGGATGAAGTCACTCGAAACGAGGTCCTCGTCCGTCACGCCCAGGATGCCCTTGAGGTAGGTCTGACTGGCCTTCTTCAGCAGGCCGTCGATTTCCTCAATGGACGTGTCCTTCACCGAGCGGAACGTCAGATCCACGACGGAAACGTTCGGGGTGGGCACGCGGAAGGACATTCCGGTCAGCTTGCCCTTGACCGCGGGAAGCACTTCGCCCACCGCCTTGGCCGCGCCCGTGGTCGACGGAATGATGTTGATGGCAGCCGCGCGTCCGCCGCGCCAGTCCTTCTTGGACGGTCCGTCCACGGTTTTCTGCGTGGAGGTGTAGGAATGAATGGTGGTCATCAGGCCCGTTTCGATGCCGATGCCTTCCTTCAGCAGAACATGCACCAGGGGCGCCAGGCAGTTGGTCGTGCACGACGCATTGGACACGATGTGGTGCTTGGCCGGGTCGTATTCGTTTTCATTCACGCCCATGAGCAGGGTCTTCACCTCGCCCTTGCCCGGAGCCGTGATCAGCACTTTTTTGGCGCCCGCTTCCAGGTGGCCCTTGGCTTTCTCGGAGTCGGTGAAAAGACCGGTGGATTCCACGACGACTTCCACGCCCAGGGCTTTCCAAGGCAGTTCCGCAGGGGTTTTGGTGGCCTGAAGGCATTTGGTCTTGTGACCGTCGACGATCAGCGTGTCTTCTTCAGCCTTGGAAGGATCGCTTTTCTCGGTTTTCACGTCATGCTTGAACTTGCCGTGCACAGAGTCATATTTCAGCTGATAAGCGAAATAATCCGCGTCCGTTGCGACGTCGACCACAGCCACCACATCGTATTCTTTGCCCAGAAGTCCTTGATCCGCAAGGGCTTGGAAAACCAGACGGCCGATACGGCCGAAACCGTTGATACCAATCTTGACTGCCATAAAAAAACCTCCTGAAAGAGGGTTTGAAAACCCGAAAAAGTCCGATTGGCGCCACAAGGAGATGCGGAGGCGCAATTTTCCGCCCCTGTCCATGGACAGGAACATAATTTTATGAAAATTTCAAGTGAAAGTCAAGAAAAATTATGCCTTATCCGGACCGGGGCTGGCAGCCCACGGCTCAGTTGCCCACGGCTCAGTAGCCCACGGATCAGTAGCCCACGGCTCAGTAGCCCACGGCTCAGTTGCCCACGGCTCAGTAGCCCACGGCTTCAGCCGTGGGTGAACTTTCGATTATACTTCATCAGAAACCGTTTCAACGGTTTTCAGAAATCCCGGGTTACCGCGCGTTCCAAAAAGAACGGCCGCCTTCTGCTGGAAGGCGGCCGCCTAAGAGGTGCAAAAACCGGTTGACTACCTCTTCTTCAGCAGGCTCCCCAGCATGCCGATGGCGCCGCCCAGTCCCCTGCCGGATCCCAGCAGGGAACCGATGGCGCCCGAGAGGTCGGGTTCGGACTGCTGCGCCTTTTTCTGGCCGAGCAGGAAATCGGTGAGGCTGGAGGTGTCCAAACCCTGCTGTGTCTGTTTTTTGCCGAGCATGCCCATGATCAGAGGCGCGGCGATGGCCAGCAATTGCGAAACCTGGGACGCGCTCAGCCCGGATGTTTTGGAGAGCCCCTTGTTGACCGCAGTTTGTTTGGCGCCCAGGACATGCTTGAGGATTCCAGCCCCGTTGGCTACCATGGGATTCTTCAGGAAGCCGGACAGGTTGTCGAGAACGGATCCGTCGTGGTCAGAGGACAAAGCCTTGTGAAGGGCCTGCGCGCCCTTGGGTTTGGAGGCGTTGTTGGCCAGGGCTGCAACCAAAAGCGGCATGGCCGTGGACAGGGCCGATTTCGTCGCGTTTTCGTCCGCGCCGATCTGCCTGCTGATCTGGGACAATCCGCCCCCGGATAATTGCTGCAGCAATTGCTGTGTCAAAGCGTCCATGTCCTTCTCCTCTCTGGATGGGTTCGGCGGATTTTCGCGGATCGACAGGATCCGGTGGATCGCCGCCGAGACACGTTCATCGCGGACTTCAATGTATCCAGATTGTCCGTCACGTGCAAGTATTATTTCAACCGCGCGCCGTCAAACCGCGGACGCCGATCCAGCGCGCCTCAATCCGTTCCTGCGCCCGTTCTGAGCACCGGCCGCGCAAGCGCGAAGCCGAATACACTTGAAGCCCCCGCGTCCTTCAGCGCGCGGGCGCAGGCATTCAGTGTCGCGCCGGTCGTCACCACGTCGTCCACGATGAGGAGGGTCAGACCGCGCACGGAATCCGGCCGGAGCACGCGGAAGGCACCGCTGACGTTCTTCTGCCTCTCCTCGCCGGTCAGATCCGTCTGCGTCCGTGTGGCCCGCTGTCTCGCGAGCAGATCCGTCCGCACGGAAAACCCGAATACGCCCGCGAATCCGGCGGCGATTCTTTCGCTCTGGTTGTATCCCCTTTCCCGCCTGCGCACCGGATGCAGGGGCACGGGAACCACGGCGTCCGGCCTGGTCCCCAGAATTTGCTTCTCGCGCAGGATCTCTCCGGCCAGGACACCCAGGTGGCGGCCGAGTCTTTCCATGCCCGAATACTTGATCCTGTGAACGCACTGCTCCAGATCGGGATTGAATTCCCAGCACGCGGCCAGTCCGTCGAAATGCCGCTCGCCGGCCAGGTACGGGAAATCCTCCGGATCGCTGTGCAGTGCGGCTGCGGCCGATTCCCGCACCCGCCGACCGCAGACAGGACACAGCCAGCGGCCTTCGTCGAACCCATTCCCGCAGAGCAGGCAGGACCGGGGAAAGGCAAAGTCCAGTGCGTCCCGCAGGCCCGCCTCTGCGGCCCGCCGGACCCGTGAAAAAAGGGGCTTCCCGTTCCGGAAAGCCCCCTGGATGAAATTCAATCGCGATGTGTCTTTCACGTTCCCGTGAAGCGCAATCCGTCCCGCGATTCCGCTGCGGAAGCGGAACGCCCGTTCAGTATTTGGCCAGGTACCCGTACCGCTTGACGAATTCCTTCGAATTCATCTTGACGTACCCGGCCATCTTTCCGACCAGATCCGCGTCAAGCAGGTCCTGCTTGTCGAGACGGACCATGTAACTGCGCGCCACCTTGTACGAGTCGCTCCGCACGTCCACGTACCGTACCTCGGTTTTCTTCGTCTTGGGATTGATCATTTTCTCGAACGTCAGCGGCGTGAGCTTGCCGTTGTCGACCGTGATCATCGCGTTTTTCTTGTGCTTGGGATTCAGCAGATAGCGTACCGCGTTGTATCCCAGGTCGCGCGTGTACTCCTGGTCATAGGGGATGGGAGACGCGCAGCGCAGCACGTACCCGATGTTGATCTCGACCAGCCGCATTTTCTCGCCGCGTTCCGCGAACCGCTTTTCGATCACGTTCTTGATCAGCTTGCCGAGTTCCACGTCCGCGAGCTGAATGTGGCCGTATGAATCGAGTTCCACGGATTCACCCTGGAGCGCCCGCAGTTCCTCCGGGTCCAGCCGCTCCGCGATGCCCTCGGCCACCACCGCGACGCCGTGGTTCCGGCCGAGCGCCCGGCGCTTGAGAATCGACGTTTCGATGATGTCCGCCACCTGGTCAATGGGTATGGGTTTTTTCGGATCGAACTCCTCGGACACGATGGCCAGCGTCGCGCCCGCGGACTTGGCGATGCCGAGCGCGAGATGCCCCGCGTGCCGTCCCATGGCCACCACCACGTACCAGCGGTCCGTGGTCTTGGAGTCCTCCATCAGATTGTGGACCAGCACGGAGCCCAGGTCCCGCGCCGTCTGATACCCGAAGGTCGGGAGGTTGTTGGGCAGGGGCAGGTCGTTGTCGATGGTCTTCGGCACGTGCGCGAATTGGATGGTTCCCTTCGCCGCCTTGGCGATCTGGCTGGCGCCGTAGGCCGTGTCATCTCCGCCCGTGGTCACCATATAGGAGATGCCGAGCTTCTGGAGCATCTTGACCGCGTTCTCGACGCCGCCTGGTATCTTGGCGGGATTGGTCCGCGAGGTACGAAGGATGGATCCGCCGTCGAAATGGATGCGCGAGACGTCCTGAATTTCGAGCTCTTTCACGTGCTTCATCAGCTCTTTTTCGTCGCCTTTGACCAGCCATTTGTACCCGTCGTAAATGCCGTATACCTTGAGTTTATTGCGGCGTGCCTCAATGGTGACCGCTGAAATGACGCCGTTGAGGCCCGGAGCCGGGCCGCCGCCGACCAGAATGCCGAGATTGCCCGAGTGAGCCGTGCTGTTGCGGGGCATGGGATAACTCCTTTTCGGAAAGATGATGCGCGTGGTTACAATCGCTATCGATACGGAAAACGGATTAAATTACATAAAACCAAATAAAATGTCAACAGGAAACTGGGGGGAATAATCGACCCCGGGGTCCCGTTGCGTATAATACAGGATGACCGGATTATTCCTGCCTCAAATCCGGGAGACCCCGGGGTCGGAAAAAAACCGGCCGGCCGGGTCCGGAAATTCCCGGGCCACAGCCGGCCGATTTTCAATCAGAACCGACTATTTGGATTTTTTCACCGCCTTCTTGGGTTTCGCCGCTTTTTTGGGTTTCGCGGTCTTCTTCGCTCCACAACCACAGCATCCTGCCGCCATGTTGTGCTCCTCCTGTTGTTGGATGAGAATCGTCCTGCCCGGAGTCCCGTGTTCAGAACGATCCGACCGGAGCGTCAAAGCAGGGCCTACAATCCGACGCCCGCCTCAATGCCCAGAAAAACCCCCTTGCTGGAGGATGGAAAAATGAAGCCCCTGTTCATCACGCCCACGTCCAGCGCAAATTTCCCGGGCCGGAAACCGAACCCGAACGAAGTGCCGAAGCCGATGCGTCCGCCCACGGCGACGCCGATGCGCAGGGGAAGCCACCGGACTTTGCGCCATTCCGTGCCCACCGCGATTCGCGGACGCGTCGTCACCCACCCCAGATTCCCGAAACCCTGTACATAGTCGGCCGCAACGGAGTACGGACCCTCCTCGTACAAAACCCCTGCGTGCAGTTCGACCGGCGCTTTCCGGCTGAACGCTTTGCCGTCCGTCTCCCACGATGAATCCTGGACGGCTTTCACGCTTTTCCCTTCGTCCTCATCGTCCTCATCCCCGAAATCCAGAACGCCGACGGAATC
This sequence comes from bacterium, assembly GCA_016933415.1. Taxonomy (GTDB): domain Bacteria; phylum Zhuqueibacterota; class QNDG01; order QNDG01; family DTFT01; genus JAFGAX01. The sequence continues at coordinate 57,798 of JAFGAX010000024.1, read as the reverse complement.
GCCCGAGACGAATCCGCCAAAGTATTTCACGTCCTTCTTCCATCTCATGGACCCGACGAGGTTCACCAGTCCGGCGCTGATCGTCCAGCCGCTTCTGGTCCTGGCGGCGGCGCCGATGTCCGCGCCCCATCCGCGGCCCATGGCCGCCGCGCGGCCGGCGTACCGGCCGTCGATGTTGAATCCGAAAGTGCCGATGGTGAGATTCAGCCGCGAGGTGTCCGCGTGTCCGTATCCGCCGCCCACATCCAGGTGCAGGGATCCTCCCACCGCGAAGGTGTCCGCGAAAGACACGCGCACGGGCGCGCCGTACGAGAGACGCGCGGTCCCCAGGGCCATGGACGTGGCGTCCATGTCGTCGAAACGGTACGTTTCCCCGACACGCGTGCCCTCGAGCGGAATTTCCAGCGCCGTCCGGTCAAGCCGTGCCGACGCGCCCGCCAGGGCCGTGATGGAGAACGCGAACCGGCCGGCGGAGAAGGACAGAACACGGGCCTCCGCGAGCGCATCGACGGACAGCCCGTCGTCCGGCACGCAGGCCATGAGCTCCGCCACTTCGTCCGTGTCCCAATGCGGATCCGGCGCGAATTTGTTGTAGGTCCCAATGGAGAAACTGTTGTTCCCGACGCCCGCGGAAGCGGAAAAAATTGAAACGCTGTACGAGGGATTGCCCGTGAGCCCGAGGTTCGCCGGGTTCCAGTCCGCCGCGTGCACGCCCCGCGCGACCGCGGTGTAAGCCAGCCCCATGCCGAGACCGCGCGGTGTGAGCTGGGCGCTTGACCGCCCGTGAGACAAGAGGCTGAGCATTATAACCGAGAACGCCGCGGAACTGACGATGGAAAGAAACGGCCGCATCATGACGCGCCTCCTTCCCCGTCTTCATCTTCGTCGTCGTCCTCGAAGTCGACGCGGACCAGGGCTTCGATGCGGCATTGCACGCGTATCCAGTCGTCGGCCCTCACTTTCACCATGCCGCCGGTCCCGGGGAAATCGAGCCGCATGCCCCAGTACACTTCCGGATGGTCGAACACGTTGACTTCAGTGGAATCGAGACCGATGGATACCGTGCTGAGCGCCGGTGATGTGACCAGTCCCGGGTTCAGGGCCGTGCCCGAGGCGGGGGCCGTCTGGGGCTTCGCCAGGGTGATTGTTTTCAGAATATCCGGATGGGCATACAGGTCGTCTCCGCCCCGCGTTTTCGAAAAATAGAAGGAAGCGCTCGCTCCGATCGGAATGTGATTGAGCAGGTCGAAGATCAGAAACGCTTCACCCAGATTCCTGCGTACGAACTCCCGGCCGTCCTTTTCCATTTGGATCGTGTCAGGATCCGTATCGTTCGTTTTCGCCGGGAGCGAAAAAACAAGAGGCGCGTGAATGCGGACAACCGCGTCCACGGAGTCGTTCCGCGTGATGGTGGCCTTTGTTTGTCCGTCGCCCATGTACAGCGTGCCGCGTATCCGGAGCGTTTCCGGCAGAAGATTGACCAGGGGCGCAACGTCCATGGGGCCGATTTCAGTCACGGACGAAGCCGCAACCGCGGCGCGGACCGGAACGGACGCGGTGCGGCCGTCCCGGCCCTCACCCGTGATCACCACGTCGAGGGAACCGCTGAATCCGACCGGGTTGAGAAGCGTCAGGTTCAGAAGGGCCGATGCGAACTGAACGCCCTCGAATGCGTCGGACACCTCGATGCCCGTTTCCACGGTTTCGTCCACCGAAGCCGAGGTGCGGTTCAGCCACCCGGTGACGCTTTTATATTTGACCTTGGAAAGGTCGATCCGGACCCGAACCGAATGCCCCGGGACGCCGGCCGGTGACTGCAGTACGATGAATCCGTCGTAGGGGATGATGTTCCGGCCTTCGCCGACAACCGGCCGGAAAATAATGTTTTCAAGGGGTATCGAAAACCGGCTGGTGCCCGGACCGATGTCCGATTCATCGAAGACGACCGCGGATCCTTCCGGATTCCGCAGCGAGGGGACCTCGGCAAAAAGACGGATGTTGAATCCGGTCTGATTGTCCAGTTCGACGTTCACGTCACCGCTGTCGAACACCGCGCTTTCAATGAGAATGGTGTCTTCGAGAATCAGCGTGTCGGATATGGACTGTTGGGCGCCCGTGGTGCCGACGCCGCCGAAGCTGAGAAGCGTTTCATTCCACGTCATCCCGGTGGTCAGATATTCGCCGACCCGGAAGGCGCCGGGACTTTCCTCGATGTCGACGGCCACTTCGTTCCCGTGCACGGACACACGGTCCGCGTCCTCGACGAGATCAGCGACCGTGAATGTGCTGTCGACGAGCGGCAGCTCGAACCGCGCGTCCCAGGAGGGCGTGACAGGTTTTTTAAACGTGCACTGCGACAGAACAAGGCACAGCAGTGCCGCGGCCGGTACTGCGACTGCAAGCGGACGGGTTCTTCTGATGATCATGGAGTCCTCCTTGTTCTCCTCCGGACCGCCGCGCGCGACCGCCCCCCCCTCTACGGCTCCTCCATAAAAGGATAGCGGAAGTCCTTCGGCGGGACGAAATTTTCCTTGATCGAACGCGGCGAGACCCAGCGCTGCAGGTTCAGCATGCTCCCCGCTTTGTCGTTCGTCCCCGAAGCCCTGGCCCCCCCGAACGGCTGCTGTCCGACCACTGCGCCGGTCGGCTTGTCGTTGATATAGAAGTTACCGGCCGCATTTTCCAGTATATCCATGGCCTTGGTGATCGCCTTGCGATCTCTTGCAAAAATCGCGCCCGTCAGGGCGTATGGTGACGTCTCGTCGCAGAGTTTCAACGTCTGTTCGTACTCTCGGTCCGGGTACACGTAAATCGTGAGCACCGGACCGAAAAGCTCCTCCTCCATGGTCTGATATTTCGGATTCGTGGTCAGCAGAACGGTCGGCTCGATGAACCATCCGACGGTGTCGTCATGCCCCCCGCCGGTGATGATTTCGATTTCCGGCGACCGCTTTGCCTCCTCGATCGCGCCCGTGATTCTCCTGAAGGCGGCCGCATCGATCACGGCGCACATGAAATTGGTGAAATCCTCGGGATTCCCCATCTTGATCGACGAAACCATGTCTACCAGCCGGACCTTGATCGCGGGCCAGAGCGATTTCGGGATGTACGCCCTGGAAGCGGCCGAGCATTTCTGCCCCTGGTATTCGAACGCCCCGCGGATCAGACCCACGGCCAGTTCGTCCGGATCGGCCGAGGCGTGCGCGAAAATAAAATCCTTCCCTCCGGTTTCGCCCACGATGCGGGGCCATTGCCGGTAGGAGCGGACATTGCCGCCGATGACCTGCCACATCGACCGGAACACGTCCGTCGATCCGGTGAAATGCAGACCGGCCATGGAGGGATGGGCGATGGCCGTGTCTCCCACGGCCGGGCCGGGCCCGGGGACGAGGTTGATCACGCCGTCCGGCAGGCCCGCGGCCTTGAGCAGTTCCATGATGTGATGGGCGATGTACACCGCGGAGGACGCCGGCTTCCAGACAACCACATTCCCCATGATGGCCGGGGCCGTGGGCAGGTTACCGGCGATGGACGCGAAATTGAAAGGCGTCACCGCGAACACGAACCCTTCGAGGGGCCGCTGGTCCAGGTAGTTCCAGCATCCGGCCGAGGAATTGGGCTGCTGCAGGTAGATTTTCTGCATGAAGAACGGGTTGATGCGGAGAAAATCAATCAACTCGCAGGCCGAGTCGATCTCGGCCTGGTGCACGGTCTTGCTGGCGTTGAGCATATTGGCGCCGTTGATCGTGGCGCGCCAGGGTCCGGCCAGCATTTCCGCGGCCTTGATGAAAATCGAGGCCCGGGACTCGCACGAGGTGGCCGCCCACTCGCGCTGGACCTTGAGCGCCGCTTCGATGGCCTGGAGCGTTTCCTTGGGCCCGGCCTTGTGGTACTTGCCCAGGACGAACTTGTGTTCGTGGGGACATAAGCAGGCCGCCGTGTCGCCCGTTCGTATTTCTTTTCCCCCGACCTGAAGGGGAATGTCGATTTTTCCGGACTTCAGCTCCGCGATCCGCCAGCGGAGCGCGGCTTTTTCAGGACTGCCGGGCCCGTAGGACAGGATGGGCTCGTTCTGCGGGATCGGCACGTTCAGGAAAACGTTCGGCATGATCCGTTACCTCCCCGGTAAAATGGACGGATGAAAAGGCGGAACCCCGTCGGCTTACGGGTCCTCCTCATAGACGATCTTCCCGTCAACGATCGTATAGACGACCCGCGCGCGGAGTATGTCGGCCGGATGAACGGTCAGCAGGTTTCGGTTGAGCACCACCAGGTCGGCCAGCTTGCCCTGCTCGAGCGAGCCGAGCTCGTGCTCCATGAATTCCGCGTAAGCCGATCCGAGCGTGTAGGCGGTGATGGCTTCTTCGACCGTCAGCCTCTGCCTCGGATACCAGCCGCCGCCGGGCTGACCGGCCGTGTCGCTCCGGGTCACGGCCGCGTAGATCCCGATCAGGGGATTCAGCGGAACCACCGGCCAGTCGGAGCCGAAAGCGAGGCGTCCGCCCGCGTCGAGAACGGACTTCCAGGCATAGGCGCCCTCGGACCGGACCGGTCCGAGCCGCGATTCCGCCCAGGGCAGGTCATAGATGCAGTGCGCGGGCTGCATGGAGGCGATGACGCCGAGGGATTTGAAGGCTTCGAAATCGGAAGGCGCAAGCACCTGGGCATGCTCGATGCGGTGGCGGCTCTCCCGCTGGCCGTTGATTTTCTGCGCCAGCTCCAGGGAGGTGAGTCCCATGCGGATGGCGCGGTCGCCGATGGCATGCAGGGCGACCTGCAGACGGTGCCGGTCCGCGAGCAGAACCAGCTCGTTCAGCCTGTCCTGCGTGTACAGATTCAGGCCCCTGGCCGTGGAATCGTCCGAATACGGGGCGTTCAGCGCGGCCGTGCGCGCGCCCATGGATCCGTCCAGTATGCCCTTGAGGCATCCGACCCGAAGCATCCGGCTGCGCGTTTCGGTTTTCCGTTCGAGAACAACCGAAGGATCCGAATCCAGGGGCATCCAGCAGGAAATCCGCGCCGTCAGCCGGCCTTCGCCCAGAAGCCGGCGGTACACCTGATAGGCCTCGGCGGCGCTGAAATCCTGGACGCTCGTGACGCCGAACCGCTTCGCCTCTTCAAGCGCGCGCTCGATGGAGCGGCTGATCGATTCCTCGGTCGCAGCGGGCATGTACTGCGACACCAGCTTGACCGCGTCCTCCTTGAGCACGCCGGTCGGCTCTCCGGTCACCGGATCGCGCATGATCTCCCCGGCCGCGGGATCGGGCGTCTTGGCCGTGATGCCGGCGATGGCGAGCACCTTGCTGTTGACGAGCACCGCATGCCCGCAGACGCGCCTGAGCACCATGGGAAAGTCCGGGGCGATGTCGTCCAGCGCGCGCTTCGTCGGCCATTCACCGTTCGGGAACTGATTCTGATCCCAGCCGCCGCCGATGATCCAGGACCCCCACGGGATCTTCCAGGCTTTCTCCAGGATGCGGCGCTGGAGGTCGTGGATGCCCGTCACTCCCGTCAGGTCCACCTCCTCGAGGCTCTGCCCCGCGTACAGAAGGTGCAGGTGCGCGTCGTTGAATCCGGCGCAGCCGAACTTGCCCCGCAGATCAATGACCCGGGTCTGGGGCGACTGGTACCGTTTTGCGTCCTCCGTCCGGCCCAGCCCGATGATCCGGTTGCCGCGTATGGCGACCATCTCGACCCCGGACTTCAGCGGATTCCCGGTGAAAAAAAATCCGTTTTTCAGGATCAGGTCCGCCTTGCGGTGTTTCCAGGGACAGCCCGCGAACAGCAGAACCGCCAGTAACACCGGAATCAGGCCGGCGCTCAACCGAAGGAAACGGCGACGTCGGCCCCACTTCCGCCCGGCAGAACTCTCCCCCCTGATTTCCCGTGTATTCCGCGGAGCGCTTCCCAATGTCATTTTCCCCTCAATCCTTCCAGGTGTCGGTTCAGCAGTTCGCCGGCCATCTGCGGATTGGCCCTGCCCCGGGTGATCTTCATGATCTCGCCCATGAAAAAACCGGCCATTTTCGCGTTTCCCGCCAGATAGCGCTTCAATTGTTCCGGATGGGATTCGACGGCCTCCCGGACTGCGGACGCGAGCGCCTGCTCGTCCGAGACCTGGGCCAGGCCGGTTCTTTCCAGGACCGACTCCGGATCCTCTCCGCTCATCGCTGTTTCTTCGAATATCTTTTTCGCCGCGGACCGCGAAACTTTTCCTCCCGCGACCAGGGACTGTAGTTTCGCCAGACCCGCCGGACGGATTTTCAGGCCGTCGACGGAGATCCGTTTCTCGTTCAGGACGCGGAGCACGTCGCCCGTCACCCAGTTCGCGGATGCCTTCGGCTCGCCGGTGAGGCGCGCCAGCTCCTCGAAATAATCGGCGACCAGCCGCTCTTCGGACAGCAGGGACGCGTCGTATTCCGAGAGCCCGTATTCCGACATCCAGGCCGACTTGCGGTTTTCCGGCAGTTCCGGCAGGCCGGACCGGATCGCCTCGATCCGGTCCCGGCCGATGATCAGCGGCGGCAGGTCCGGATCCGGGAAATACCGGTAGTCATGCGCTTCCTCCTTGCCGCGCATGGCCGAGGCCTCACCCCGGGCCTCGTCCCAGAGCAGGGTCTCCTGGCGGATGCGGCCGCCCGCGGTCAGGGTCCGCGTCTGCCTGGCAATCTCGAACGCCAGGGCGCGCTCGACCCCGCGTATGGAATTCATGTTCTTGATTTCCGTTTTGACACCCAGGCCGTCGGAACCGGCCGGCCGGAGCGACACATTCGCGTCGCACCGCAGGCTCCCTTCCTCCATGTTTCCGTCGCAGACGCCGAGCCATCGCACGAGCCGCCGAAGCGCGGTCAGAAACAGAGCGGCTTCCCTCGGGGAGCGGAGGTCGGGTTCCGTGACGATCTCGGCGAGCGGCGTGCCGCACCGGTTCAGGTCCACGAGGCTGTCATTTTCGCCCACGTAGGATTCGTCGTGTACGAGCTTGCCCGCGTCCTCCTCGAGGTGAATGCGGCGGATCCGGACGTCCCTGCGGGAGCCGTCCTCCGCCGAAATGGAAAGAATCCCGTGCTCGCAAAGCGGCTCCTCGTACTGGGAGATCTGGTAGCCCTTGGGCAGGTCCGGATAGAAATAATGCTTCCGCGCGAACAGGGATGTCTCCCGCACTTCTGCGTTCACGGCGAGCGCCAGCCGGACGCCCAGCTCCACCGCCTTCCGGTTCGCGACCGGAAGACTGCCGGGCAGGCCCAGGCACACCGGGCAGGTCTGCGTGTTCGGCTCCGCTCCGAAACGGACGCCGCATCCGCAGAACATCTTGGTCTCCGTGAGCAGCTGGGCGTGTACCTCCAGCCCGATCACGGCCTCCCAGTTCATGCCGACCCGCCCGGTTTAAAGCGCCGGCAGACCCGATGCGGCCGTGAGGCGCCGATGTGCGCAACAATTCTCATTTCCGGACAACCGTTTCCTTCTGTTCGTCCCATTCCAGATCGTAAAAAACGGACGGGGCCTGCTCCCGGAGAATCCCGAGTATGACGCCCGCCGCGCGGCGGATCTCCCACTGGGCGCCGCTTTCCCCGCGCATCTCGATGAGATGCCGCCATTCGCGGAAATTGGCGGTCACCACGATTTCGCTTTCCACCGCGTTCGGCAGCACGAAACGCGCGTCCTCGTTCCGCACGCCCATCTCCTGCAGGCGGTGGTACACCTCGCGGCTGCGTTCCATGAAGTCCACGAAAGCCTCGTGGCTTTCCGGGTTTGCCGCCACGCTCGGGGGTTCGACGAACCCGAATGTCTCCTCGTTCACGTATCGCTGGGACTGCTGGGTGAAGGAGGCCATGCGGTGGCGCACCAGCTGATGCGTCAGGCTGCGCGAAACGCCGGTCAGCCGGATCGTGGCCGAGGCGTGCTCGAGCACGGACAGGTGACCGTTTCCGATCAGCATCCGGATGAAACGGTCCGCGGAATTCCGCCACGCGCGTCTTGCCGTCCAGGTCTCGCCCCCGGCGCGTAACGTGTCCCCGGGCTTGACCGTTTTGCCGACAGGCGCGAACCCGCCGTGGAACACACGCACGGTCTTTCCCTTCTCCGCCTCCACGACCGGTTCGTCCGAAATGCGGTCGAGAGACTGATAGGCCGTCCGGCCCGCGGCCTCGATCACTTTTTCAGCGTCTGGTGTAATGGCTAGAAGTATGGCATGCATTGGGGTCGTCCGTTTCCGAGCCTGTCCATGCTGATCCGAGGTCATTGATTGAATGAATCAAAGGATATATTTTTCACGCAAGAGCGCAAGGACACCATCATTGCCGGACAAACCCCATTCATCCCGTCTTTCCTTTGCGCCCTTTGCGACTTTGCGTGAGCCGTTTTACATCCCCGGCTTCAGCTCGCTCTCGCCGAGATAGGGCCGAAGAGGTTCTGGCCTTCAATATTACGAAAACACGCCTTCAATAACAAAAGAAACAGAACAGGGTATCCCTGGCCACGGCAGATTTTCCGCTGAGCATATAATAGCTTGGCCGGACTCTCTAAAAATGCAAGAGCGAGCCGTTTCACGTCCCCGGCTTCAGCTCGCTCACGCCGAGATAGGGCCGAAGAGGTTCTGGAACGATCACGGTCCCCTCGTCCGTCTGAAAGTTCTCGAGTATGGCGATCATGGTGCGGGGCAGGGCCAGGCCGGATCCATTGAGCGTGTGGACGAATTCCGTTTTACCGCTTTTCTCCGGCCTGTACCGGATATTCATGCGCCGCGCCTGAAAATCCTCGAAATTGGAGCAGGACGACACCTCGAGCCATCGGCCGAGGCCCGGCGCCCAGGCCTCGATGTCGTAGCATTTGGCCGCCGCAAAGGACATGTCGCCGGTCGCGAGGCTGAGGACGCGATAGGGAATCCCCAGGGCCTGAAGCACGTCCTCCGCGTTACCGAGCAGATTTTCCAGTTCGTCGTACGAGGTTTCGGGTTTCACGAATTTCACCATCTCGACCTTGTCGAACTGGTGCACGCGCACCAGGCCGCGCGTGTCCGAGCCGTAGGAGCCGGCCTCGCGGCGGAAGCAGGGCGTGTAGGCCGTGTACCGGACCGGGAGCTTCGCGCCGTCGAAAATTTCCTCCCGGTGCAGGTTGGTGACCGGCACCTCGGCGGTCGGAATGAGGAAGAGGTCGTCCTTGCCGCAATGATACATGTCCTCTTCGAGTTTCGGGAGCTGGCCCGTGCCGAACATCATCTCGCGCCGGACCACGGCCGGCACCCAGACTTCGCGGTACCCGTGTTTCTGTACGTGCAGGTCGATCATGAAATTGATGAGCCCGCGCTCCAGGCGCGCGCCCATGCCGAAATAAGCGACGAAATTCGAGCCCGAAAGACGGCTGCCCCGGTCGAAGTCCACAAGGCCCAGGGCCGGGCCGATGTCCCAGTGGGGCTGAACCTTGAAATCGAATTCCGGTAACTTTCCCCATTCCTTCACGATACGGTTGGCCTCCGGCCCCCCGACCGGACAGCTGGCGTGCGGGATGTTTGGGATGTGGATGAGAAGGTCGTGCATGGATCCTTCAATATTACGGATCCGTTCGTCCAGCCCCTTGATTTCATCCCCGACCGCCTTCATCGCCGCGATCCGGCCGGATGCGTCCTGTTTCTCCTTCTTCATCCGGGCGATTTCCTCGGACGCGCGGTTCCGCTCGGCCTTGAGCTGGTCGGCTTTCTGAATGGCCTCTCGCCGCTCCCGGTCCATCCCGAGCAGTCCGTCCAGGTCGACCGAAGCGCGCTTGTCCCTGCAGGCGCTCCGCACGGTTTCGATGTTTTCGCGTATGAATTGAAGATCGAGCATGTTCCGGTTTCTCCTCTGTCCTTTCGATTCCGCGCCGCGTCTTTTGGGGGACGGCCGCCCGTCAATGCCCTTTGCCCCCGAGGACGGTCGCCACGGTGGAGAGCACGATCTTCAGGTCCATGCGGAGAGACATGTTTTCCAGGTAATAAAGATCATATTCCAGTTTGTTTTTGACGTCCTCGATGGTCTCGTCGTAACGACCCTTGACCTGTGCCCATCCGGTGAGGCCCGGCCGGACCAGCAGCCTGCGGCTGTAGAGCGGATAGATCGTCTTCAGCTTTTCGACGAAATAGGGCCGCTCCGGCCTGGGGCCGACAATGGACATGTCGCCCTTGAGCACGTTCCACAGCTGGGGGATTTCGTCGAGCCTGAGCTTGCGGAGTAAACGGCCCACTGCGGTCACGCGCGGGTCGTTCTTCTTCGCCCAGACCGGGCCGCAGTGCTTTTCCGCATCGCAGATCATGGAGCGGAACTTGTAGACGCGGAAATGCCGGCCGTTCCGGCCCACGCGCTCCTGGCTGTAGATCACGGGCCCCTTTGAATCGATCTTGATCGCGATCGCGACCAGAAGACAGACCGGGAGCGCCGCTGTCAGCGCCAGCAGGCTGAATCCGAAATCGAGCAGACGTTTGACCCGGCGCTCCCAGGGAGAGATGAGGTGGGGCAGGATTTCGATGAGCGGGAACCCGTAAATCTGGTTGGTGCGCACCCGGCCGACGATCACGTCGTACAGGTCGGGCACGATTTTCATGCCGACCGGAAGGCCGTTGCATTCGGAAATCACCTGTTCGAGCACGCGCTCCGAACGCCGCGGTATGGCGACCAGGACTTCGTGTATCTTTCTGCGCCGCACGACCTCGTGGAGCCGGTCCAGGGTGCCCAGCAGGGGCACGCCCCGGTAGGCTCCTTTCACCGTCTTTTCTCCGGGATGGACAAAGCCGACAATGGAATAACCAAGCGCGGGCGCGGCCTCGGCCTGGTTGTAAAGTTCCCACGCTTTCTTTCCCCATCCCACGATCACGGTTCGCTGGCGGCCGTACCCGTGTTCGAGCATTTTGCGAAGTACGGTCCGGAGCAGGGCCCGGCAGAACCCGGTCAGGACGACCATCAACAGCCAATACAGGAGCACGGTCACACGGCTGATCGAAAAAGGCCGTTCGAGGTCCCGTTCCAGGTCAAAGGTGACCAGGAAAATGAGAAACACACCCACGGATACGACCTTGAGAATGTCGATGAACTCGTCCGTGCGGGAACGCGTGTGCCAGGCCTGGTACAGGCCGAAAAAAAGAAACAGCAGGAACCAGAAGGAATAGATGATCAGACCGGTGGGCGCACCTGTTTTGAAATCATACGCCGCAAAAAATCCCATGGAACTGCGAAGGCGGCACCAGAGAAAGAAAGCGGTTTGGATCGACAGAAAATCCGTGAGAATCAGAATGAGGGTTTTTGCGGTTTTGGACATGGCTCCTGGCTCTTGAATAGCCCCACGACGAATCCCGCCCCCCAGCCGAGGTGGATGATCGCCATCAACAGGGGGAGGACGGGAAGGTAGCGCATTCCCTCCCGCAGAGCGCCTCGCAAGCTATAATATAACACGGCCAGGACGTAAAAACCAAGCAGTAAAATCAAAGCTTTCCATTGCCCCAGAAGGAGAAGCGCGGCTGCCAGAATCATGCAGGCGACCGGCACCAGGTGAATCCATTTGACCGCGTCCAGGTGCTTTTTCATGACATTCACGCGCAGAATGCCGTACCGGAAGAGCTGGCGGAACAGGGAGGATATCGTCTTCCGCGGGTAATAATAGGAAATGATTTTCGGCGTGAAGAATATTCTGTGCCCGGCCTTCCGTATCCGCCAGTTCATTTCCGCGTCCTCGGAGATGAACAGGTCCTCGTCGAAAAAACCCACCTCGTCGAACAGTTCCCGTTTGTAGGCGGCATACACGACCGTGTCCACATACTGTTCCCTGCGCGAAAACCGGTACGGCGCGCTCGCCAGGCCGAAAGGCGAGGCCATGGCAATGCCGATGGCCTGTTGGAGATACGTGTCTCCCACGTTGATCTGGGTGCCGCCCGCGCATTTCGCCCCGGTCCGCTCCAAAGCCTCCACATTCAGCCGGACGAAATCCTCCTTCACCCGGGTATGCGCTCCCAAAATAATGACGATTTCACTCTTGGAAGCGCGTATCCCCGCGTTCAAACCCGCGGGCGTGCGCTGTTTCGGATTCGTTATCAGCCGCAGGTTGGTCCTGCCTGAAGCAAATGACTTTACAACATCCGCGGATCCGTCCGTTGAGCACCCGTCCGCGACCACGATGTCGAGCCTGTCCTGGGGATAATCCTGCAGGAACAGGGATTCGAGACAACGCCGTATGGCCCCGGATTCGTTGTACATCGGTATGACGATTGAGACCAGCGAGTATGTGGCGGGTTTTACACTCACGGATCGACTTGAATCCGGGTAAAACGCGGTCTCATGCGATGGCTTCCTTCACCGAAGCGACCACGTAGCGGATCTGCTCTTCCGTCAGTTCCGGGAACATCGGGAGCGAGAGGATTTCTTCCGCCTGTTTTTCGGACACAGGAAAGTCCCCTTTTTTGTATCCCAATCCCTTGTACGCGTCCTGAAGGTGCAGGGGAATGGGATAATGCAATGCCGTGGCCACTCCCTTGTCGCTGAGTTTTTTCATCACTTCATCCCGATGTGCCACCTTGATCACGTACAGATGGTAGACGCTCGCGGACCAGGACGGCTCTTTTACAACCGTGACGCCCTTGACACCCTCGAACAGCTGATCGTACAATTTAGCGTTTTTCCGCCGTGCCGCGTTCCATTCGCCGAGATGCTTCAGCTTGATCCGGAGTATGGCGGCCTGTATGGCGTCAAGCCTGCCGTTGTATCCTTCGATTTCATGGATGTACTTTTTGCTCTGGCCATGGTCCCTGAGCATGCGCACGATCCTGTCCATATCCGCGTCGGACGTCACGACCGCGCCGCCCTCGCCGCACGCCCCGAGATTCTTGCCCGGGTAGAAGCTGTAGCAGCCGACAGCCGCCATGGCGCCCGCCTTTTTACCGCCTTTGTACACAGCGCCGTGCGCCTGGCACGCGTCCTCGATGACGAGCAGATCGTGCTTTTTCGCGATTTCGAAAATCGGGTCCATATCCGCGCAATGGCCGAACAGGTGCACGGGCACGACTGCGCGGACTGGACGGTTTTCCTGTTTCAGCTTCAGGACGGTTTGCTCGAGACGAACCGGGTCCATCTGATGGTTTTTCTTGTCCGTATCCGTGAACGCGATTTCCGCGCCGACCTGGCTGATTGCCTCGGTGGTGGCGATGAAGGTGTTGGGCACGGTGATGACCACGTCGCCCGGTTTGATTCCAGCCGCCAGAAAGGCGAACCGCAGGGCGTCCGTGCCGCTGTTCACCGCGATCGCATGCGGCGATTCGCAGAACGCAGCAAATTCGGATTCGAATCCACTGACGTTTTCACCGCCGATGAACTGGGCGTTGAGAAGGGCGGGTTCGATGGCGTCCAACAGCGCTTTCTTCAAACGGCCATGCGGGGTCTTGAGATCAAGAAATGGAACGTTCATCGAGTCGACTCCGGATCATTCGTGACTGTTTCCCTCAACGGTGATCCGGATACGGGATCTGATCCGTTCGAGGGGAGGCACGGACCGCGCCGGTCGCGGGAACTTCCCCCGTCGGAGCGTCCTGACATAGTGTAATGATTTTTGCCCCATTTTTCAACAGGTTTTTCCGACTCCGATGCCCCCGAACTCGCAGATGTCAGGCGCCCGTGAGCCGGTCAGATAGAATCGGCCAGAGCCTTGTAGTATTCGTATGGATTGAAAAAATGGACTTGATGCGCAAGAAGAAAATCGATTATTTTCTTGAATTCTTCAAATCGGGTGTCGTTCCACGTATCCGGATGGACCTGATAGACTTGACAGGAGCGGGTCGAATCATAAGTCTGAATGAATTTTACATAATCCGGGCAATGAACGGGAAATTCGATTTCTCCCCGTCGCGGAAGGTTCAGTTTCCCGGGTGTTTCCATGCCGAAAAACCAGATTTTCAAATCCGGTACCATGGCCATGGCTGCGCAGGTGTTTTCGTCAATCGCGTTTCCGGGCGCCCCAAAGGCATGCAGCGTCAGCCCCAGTTTCTCCTTCGCCAGATTCTGGGTCCGCATCAGTTGTTCTATCTGGTAGCCCAGGGGCGTGTTCCTGAATTCATCGTACTTGTTTCCGTCGGCGCTGACGGCCCCGACGATATGATCATACCCGTGATTCCAGAACTCAAAATGGCCGCTCCGGGCGAGCGTTTTGATGTATTCCCTGTAGTTTTTATTGTCCGGAAACAGGGATTTCCCCTTCAAACCCAGGCCGGCCTTGATGTTCTTCTTGATGATGAAATGCACAAACCGCTGCCAATTCGGCGACACAGGGGTGCTTGTTGACAGGCTGAAGTCATCGGCTTTGAGGATGATGATCTGCTTGTAGATCCGGATACGCGCGGAATCCCGGACGATTCCCGTCGCCATCCGGGACGACATACGGATCGTCGCGGCTCCTGTGTCGGACGGCGCAAGAAACAACGCGGTATAGCCATTTCCAACGATACGCCCCCGGTCGACAGACCACTGTACCGCCTCCATGCTGGAGGAGTCGCCCGGCAGCGCCACCCACACCAGGGTTGAATCGTGAAGGCGCACAATTCCGGGCGCATGGATCATGCCCATGTCTTCGGGTACAGGCTCGATTGGCAGTATGGAGTTCCGGCAGGAGAGCAGGATAGCGAAAAGGGCGAAAACCGTCTTTCGAATGTGCTTCATGGGAGTTCTTTCATGGATAGAGTTGCAGCAGAGTTTCGGAGGTCTTCTCCCAATTGTACTTCTCCCTCACCGCCCGACGGCCGTTTTCACCGTACAGGCTGCGGCCTCCCCGTATCGACAGAAGGGCTTCCGTGAATGACTCCGGCGATCCAGAAACAAATGTCGCGCCACAGCCGGTTTCACGGATGACCCGGGTGATGGCCCTGGAATCGGCGGCCAGGATCGGTTTTTTCAGCGCCATGTATTGAAACATCTTGTGGGGGATTCCATTGTCGATCAATGCATTCCCGGGCTGAGGTATGATGCAAATGCGGCTCGCCGTCAGATAGGACGGAACCAAATGGAAGTCGACCCACCCGGTGAATTCCACGTGTTTCCGGACGCCCAGGGAGTCTGCGAGCGCCTCCAGTTCCGTCCGGTTCGGTCCGTCCCCGATCAACAGCAAGCGCAGGTTCGGAATATGCGGGATGATCCCGGGGATTCCCCGCACGGCGATATCGAGACCGCGTTCGACTCCGAAGTTACCGACATAGGCGACGACGTATTTGCCGTCGTACCGCCGCACGATTTTCGGATCCACCGCCAATTGCGTGAATTCCCTCCAGGAGACCGTATTCGGCACTACGGCTATCTTTGTCTCCGGCACGCTTGAATGTTCGATCAGCAACCGCTTGTGATTTTCGTCAACGACCAGGATTGGATCGAACAGCTTCAGGGCGTATCTTTCGTAGATCCGCGCCAGCCGAGGATTGCGGATCAAAAAGGACATCCTGCCCTTGCTCCCCCACAGCCTCAGCGCCTCCGGATAATTTTCGTGCAGATCGATCGCCACGGGCATCCGGAACAACCATCTCGCCGCCATGCCAACGAACGCGAGCGGCAGATCGTGTATGTGAAGCCGGTCGATTCTATACCTCCGGATGAGATGAATGGCCTCCCCCAGCCAGAAGGGATTCATGAAAAACGGAATGCTTCTGATCGTCCCTCCCCCGCCGGCGATCCGAAATACGCGGACGGCCTCCAAGGTCTCTTCCCGGACGGACCGGCCGGTTTTATCCGAAGCGAGGATGAAAATGCGGTGCCGCCGCCTGAGGCAGGCGGCCTCCTTTTCGATCCGGATGTCCGGCGGAAAACCGCCGTTCGTAATCATCAGTATATTCATGAGGTGGCGGGCTTTCTCGAATGACTGAGAGTCGTCATCCCGCCCGGGGCCGGGAGCGACCGCCATGGGCCGGTCTTGCGGCAATCCCTTCCATTCAACCGGTTAAAAACCGTAATCATGTTCTTCTCCTGTGTCTCCCAGTTGAAGGTTTCCTGCGTGATCCTTCTCGCATTCCGCGACATTTCCAGGTAGGTGCGTCTGTCCTGCATCAGCCGCCGGATCGCACGGACGATGTCCCCGTCCGATTTTTCGTTGACCAGGATTCCGCATCGATATCCGGCCACAATCCGCCTATGTTCGGGAAAGTCGCTCAGCACGACGGGAAGCCCCGCGGCCAAAAACTCGAACAGTTTGTTCGGAAGGGAATAGTAGTAATTCAGGCAGCTATTTTCAAGCAGATAGAGACCGATATCGGCCCCAGCGGTGTAGGACGGAAGCTCCGGATAGGGCACGAAATCGATCACATGGACGTTTTCGGGCACCGCCGTATGAGTCCGCCTCACGAGTTCCGTGAACTGCCGTTGATCCCCGATGACGATCAGCGACGCGTCCGGGATTCGGGGCATGATCCGGAGGAGCGTCGGCACGCCCCTGCTGGGATGCATACTGCCCTGATACAGAAGAACCGTGTGGTTCCCTGGAATCCCAAACATCCTCCGCAGGTTCCTCTTCCCGCGGGATCTGCGGCGGTAGGGAACGTTGTAGAGGATCTCCGGGCGGGGGATGCGGTATTGATCGCCGAGCCAGACCGAAATGGATTCATTCACCGTAAAGACCGCGTCCGCGGACCGGATGCAGAAAGTCTCGACGACCTTCCATATCCCCCTGGACAGGGAATTCAGGTCTGTGACTTCCGTGTTCAGCTCGTCCGAGACGTAGACCAGCCGGACCCCGCGGAACCGCTTCAGCAGGACGCCGACCGGCAGCGTCTCCAGGTCGTTGCAGTACATGATATCGAAGCGCTGCCGGCTCAGCATCTGGAACGAGCGCCATTGAAATTCGAGGTACTTGAAGAAGAAGAAGATCAGGTGACGGGGAAGCAGTCTCCGGAGCCAGAGCCTGATCCGGAAGACGTCGTACGAATTCAGCCGCTGGTCGGGTTTCGGCGTCCGGCTCTGAAGCACGAAGACCTTGACTCGATACCCGTGCCGGTTCAGCGAGACGGCTTTCTTGTGCACGCCGGAATCGATCCAGTCCGTCATGCTGAGCATGCAGACGATCTTCGGTTCAGTTTTTCGCAAAGGTCGGACTCCCGTACAGTTCCACAAGTTTTTTCGAATCCGCTTCCCAGTGATACCGGATCTCCACCGCCTTCCTCCCGTTTTCGCCGAGACGGGCGGCCAGTCGGCGGTCGGTCAGCCGGACAAGGGCTTCCGCCATCTCCTCCGCGGAGCCGTCCGGCACGACGATCCCGCAGTCGGTTTCCTCGACGATCCGCCGGATCGGGGCAACCGGTGTGGCGACCACTGGCTTGGCGAGCGCCATATATTGGAAAAGCTTGTGGGGGATCGTGGTGTCGGTATGGGGATTCACCCTGTGCGGGATGACACAGACGTCACTTCTCCGGAGTCGCCGCATCATCTCCTCCAGCGGGATCCAGCCCGTGAAAACAGCGTGGCCCGCCAGATCCAGAGACTGGCATTGCAGGTTCAAGAGGGCTTCCTGGTCCCCCTGTCCCATCAGAAGGAGGAGGATGTTCGGAATCCGTTTCCGGGCGATAGCCGCCGCACGAACCAGCGTGTCCAGACCGCGGAGGGATTGAAAACCGCCCGCGTAGGCGACCACAAAGCGACCTGTCCATTCGGGGAAATCCGTTCCTGCCGGATCTATCGAGAACGCCGTATCCCCGGGCGAAGTGTTCATCACCACGGTGATTTTCAAAGGATCGATTCCGAGAGACGTCAGTCGATCTTTCATTTCGTCGACGACCACAATGATGCGGTCCGCTTTCCGAATCACCTCTTTTTCAAGACGGACGTAACGCCGATTGTTGAAAAGAACGAAATTTCGGATGCGGTCCCTCATCCTGACCCAGGAATTGTCTTCTCTTGGTTTCCTCCCTTGAATCAGTTCTTCTGGCCAGTTCTCATGCATGTCAAACACCACTCGGATCTTTCGTCTTCGCCCGATCCGGAGGCAGGTCTTCACCATGGGCAGGTCATGCACGTGAAGCGCATCCGCCGGATGTTCCTCGAGACCTTTCTCCAGGGCCTTTTCCCACACGAGGTCCACGAATCGCAGATGGTAGGACAGCGAATACCCCCCCAGGAACTTCGGAGGTGTGTAGCGAATACGGTTCACGCGGATGCCGCCGATGGTTTCTGACTCCGGCTGGTCGCCCCGGTTCCGGCACATCAGCGTGATCGTGTGACCCGCTGCAGCGAGAGACCGCGCCTCCTTTTCGATCCGGATGTCGGGCGGAAAATGATGATCCAGAATCATACAGATACGCATAGATGGGTCCCGTCAATGATATAAAAAGACAAGCTGAGCGATGTAAACGGCGGAGATGAGGAGAATCCGCTTTTTTTGATATCCGATGGGATACAGGCGCTCCGATTTGATCAGCGTCAGCGCGGCCATGACGAAAAACGAGATCGCGTTGGCCGCCGCCGCGCCCATGACCCCATGACGCGGAACCATCCACAGGTTGAGTCCGAGATTGACGATGGCGCCGATGACTGCGTATAAACTCTGGTAAACCGTCTTTTTCTTCAGATTGATCCCGATCGAAGAGTAATAAAAGACGCCAAAAAACAGGTAGGACAGGTTCAGAATCGGCACGATCCGGGCGGCCTCCAGATATTCGGGCGTAGCCATCGTACGGATCAGCGGTCGCACGAGAAGGTTGAGCAGAATGCAGACCAGGGTGATCGCGCCGTAGAATCGCGTGAAATTCTTGGAAAAAATGTCACGGGCGTTCTCCTCCCGGGCGATTTCGAACATTTGAGACGCCCAGGTGAACTGAAACGCCGCCACCATGAGCGAAATGATCATCGCGAACCGGTAGGCAAGAGCGTAGATGGCCACATTCTCCAGGCCGGAATAGTGCTGTAAAAAATACTGGCTAGACATGTTCAGCAGAAACATGGAGACCGCCGCCGGAATAAGTGGAACGCCGAAATGAAGAACCTCTTTCAGTTCAGCCAGATGCATGCGAAATTCGTACTGCTTCCTCAGGATTCCAAAGTACAGGGGGATGAAAGCGGCATAGGCGATCAGTTCGGCCGTCAGAATACCCCTGATTCCATATCCGAGTTTCGCCACGAACAGAATATTCAATCCCAACTGGACCATAAAACGGAAAAAGGAAAGGAGTGAATAAGTCGGAGTCTTCCCTTCAATCCTCAGTTTCGAAAGAGGGATGACGGAGATGTTCCGGAAAAATACAGTCGCCAGGATGATTCGGATTTCCGTCTGGTATTCCGCGGACTGGAAAAGCAGAATCGACAGCCGGCTCGAGAGCAATTGGAATACTGTGATGGCGGCCAGCCCGGACAGAAGCAGAAAGTTGAGGGCCGTGCTGTATTTGATCCGATTGTCACGGTTTTTGTCATAGATGACGGATTTGAAAATCGCCGAACCGATACCCATCTGCAGAAGAATACCGATGAGGTTCGATGTGATCAAGAAAATCTGAAGCGCCCCATACCGATCCTGCGGCAGATAATGCGTATACAGCGGGATCAGAATGAATCCGACCAGTCGGGAGAGAATCTCCCCACTCCCGAAAATCAGGCTGTGCTGTACGATTTTTTTTGTGTAGTTCGGCATGATTCAGCGACCGGACGGCTGTTCCGGGATCAGCCCCTCCTCAACCCGCCTGATGCAGTCGTCCCAGGTGAACCGGCCCTCGCATCGTCTGCGCGCAAATCGCCCCATCCTGCGGCGCAAATCGCCGTCCGCGAGCAGCCGGTCGGTCTTTTCAACGGCGTCTTGGATGTCCCGGACGAGGAAACCTGAACGACCGTGCTCCACGGCGTCCGCGATGCCGCCCGCCGCCATGCCGATTGACGGTTTCCCGCAGGCGCCGGCTTCCAGAAAGGCGATGCCGAATCCTTCGACGCTAAGCGCCATCTGCCGGCTCAGCATGATGTAGACGTCGCAAAGCCGGTAATACCGTGGTAGATCGGCGTATGAAACCTGTCGAAGAAAGGTCACGCGACCCTCTAGACCCAGGCGGCGTGCTTCCGTTTTGATCCGCTCGCCAGTCGGTCCGTTTCCCATGATGAGGTAATGCAGATTCCGGTACTTCCCGATCAGTGCGGCCATGACAGCCAGCACGCCCGAATGATTCTTGTGTTCGACCAGATGCGCCACCGTAAGCAGAACGGTCCGGTTTTTGATGCCCAACTCCCTGATCAGCCGCAGGTCTTTCGGCCCGGGGCGGAAATGCCGGACATCGACACCCGGATGAACGACGCGGATATTGTCCGGCTCGCAGCCGGCATCAACGAGCAGCCTCTGCGTGAACCGGCTGTTGGCGATGAGAATATCCGCCTCCTTGAGTACGGCCGACAGCTTGACTGATTCGATCCGGCGGGACCGATGGTAGAGCACCTCGCCTCCGTGGCAGACGGCAGCGAAGGGAATTCCCAACAGAAACCGGGCGAAAACGGCGGAATACCCCATGGGCGCCGGATCGCTGACGATCACCCAGTCCCTCGGGCCAAGACGTCGGGCGCGGATGAGCCTCAGCACAAAGAAAAGTTTCGCCAGCTCCTCGGGCCGCATCAGAAGAAACAGCTTGAGAACGGAAGTGAATCCGCCTTTCCGCGGAGGGACAGTCGCGCGCTCAGCCGTTCGGACGGTCTCTTGGATCGAGCGGTATGAACATCCGGCATAAATCTCGGCGGTCGGCCCGCGTGCGTCCCGCCCTCGGCCTTCGACGGATTCCGACAGGTCCGCGACGATCACTTCATTCGAAACGCCCAGCAGCAGGGCGAGTTTCTCCATCCAAATGGAAACGCCGCCCTGCCGCGGCGGAAATTGATCGGTCAATATCAGTATCTTTCTCATCGCATCCGGACACGCCATAGATACAACATGAGTTGCATCCTCATCCTCAGGTGGTCCCGCAACCGCGATGCGCGGGATCTTATCCGATTCAGGATCATGGCTTAAGACCGCCTGGAGGACAGATGAACGGTGTGGATCCGATTCAGCGCGCAGATCATGAGGCTCCAGATCATGATGAACCGGTAACTCACGATACATGCATTGGTGAAGGCAATGAAGCACAGACCGATCAACGCGGCCGTCAGGGCGGAGGCGACGTATCGATCCTCCGCCGGTAATTCGAGCCGGAGCAGCGAGAATCCCTGGACGATCGCCCGGGCATAGAGAAAAACGAAAAGCATAAGCCCGACCAAGCCCGTCTTCCAAAGGAGATAGGCGAACGAATTGTCGACCGAGTACCCGTACGTCCGGCTCATGTCGACCGTTTCGTATTCGGAGCCGAGTCCCGTTCCGAACACGATGGTGATGATGTTGTCGTCCCACTGATCGAGAGCCCTGCCGATTTCGGACATGCGGATGCTCATCGATGCGTCTGTACCAACCGTTGTCAGGGAGAAAAGACGCTGAAACAGCGTCAGAAATACGGATCCGGTGACCAGCCGATCGACCACCAGCAGAATGGCCACAAGCAGAGCCAGAATAAGAACGAGCACCGAGATGATCTTCAGAACGCGTAGCAGGGTGAACCGGTTCTTCAGAACCGTGAATATCACCACCAGGACAGTGGCCAGAAAAATCCCCACCCATAATCCCCTCTGCTGGCAGAAGAAAACCATGGCGGCGGTCGGGATGAGCGCGGTCAGAGCCCAGAGTCGAATGCTTTTCCTGGGGAGCAGAAAAGTCGCCAGCAGAAGGGGGACTGCGGCTTGGGCAAGATGGGGCTGCTGAGTGATGATGCGTTTGACGAAAACGCTTGAGAAGCCGCCCTCTGAAGCGACCAGAAGCATGAATTCGACGGATACAATGAATGTGATGAAGGGAATTGAGTACAGCAGCACCCTTATATCCCGGTCGCTCAGCAGCCGCGCATAGACGAAGAAAAACGAATACAGCAGTAGATGATGCGTCTCGTTGTAAATGATCTGACCATTTCCATTTTGTACCAGCCCGCGCAACATCATCAGCACGACATAGACCAGAAACAGGATCAGATTGATCTCCATCGCGGACCATCGGCCCGTTTCCCGGCGTTCGCCGGAAAGACGATCGAACAGCGCCCAGACGATGATCAGCGACAGGAAAATATAGACCAATATGTCATGATAGGAGATTCCCCTGAAAAATTTGTACCGGCTTCCCCAGGAATAGACGGGAATCATAGATGCCAGGGAAAACAACGCGATCAGGGAATTCCTCGCGGAGAAGGAGATCAGGAAGACTAAAAGAAGGAAAGCAATAATGCCGAAAACCGCGGTCAGGCTGGCGAATTTCATGTACACGAAGACACAGAACAAATCCATCCCCAGGATGGCGGCGGGCGCGAGCCAGCGTCCAATCCGGTCGAATGGATCGACGGGGGCCAGAAGAGTATGAGATGGTGTATGCATGTGTGAACTGGCCGGACCCCTGGCCGCACTACGGACGGAATAGGCCGATAAGTTTTCCGTACTGCCGGTTGTCCGTTTTTCTCAACCGTTCCAGGTATTCCCGGATCAGGATCACGGACACGCTGATGAACAAGCTGATCGCCGCCCACTGCAGGACGAAGAAAGCCCGTTTGGGTTTGATCCGTTTTACTGGAATTACAGCCTCATCCAGCACCTGGACGGTGGGTGTATTTCTCGCCTCCTGAATTTTCGCCTGTTCGTACTGCGGCAGAATGAATTCCATCAATTTTTCCTGAAGCATGACTTCCCGGTAAAGCCGTGCGTACTGTATACCCAGATCGGGAAGATCTTTCATGGGCAGCATCAGATCGTTCTGTGTCCGCCCCCCTGAACCGCCGTTCCCCTGGATTATTTCCCCGTATTTCCTGTTGAGTTCGCGCAATACAGCGCGGGTCTTAAGCGCCTCCGGATGACCGGACGAGAAGAACTGCTCGAGCATTCCGGCTTCCATTTCTTTCGCCATGATTTCGGCCCGGATTTTGGAGGTGGCCGCGATCTCGGCCGCGACCTGGTCCGGAAGGGAAAAGGCCCCCTTCGACTGCTGAAACCGTTTCAGCGCCTCCTCCGCGTTGCGAAGATCCTCCCTGTTCTGGATGTATCTTTTTTCGATGAATCCGCGGAAATGACGCGCCCTTTCCGTCTTCAATCCCTTGTTCAACCGGTCCAACTCGGCGACAAGAAAATTGGCCATCTCCATCGAAGTCCTCTGGGCGTCCTCGGTTTTCGCCTTGTTCGGCGCCATTGAAGTGCCGCATTTAACCGCGATGGTGACGGTCCCCTCGTCGTTGACCTTGACGGAAACATTCTCCCGCAACTTCTTGACCGTGTACTCCATGTCTTCCGCTTTGTATCGTTTGACCAGATCGAAACGGCGGGCGGTGGATTCCATGAGGGTTCGGCTTTTCAGGACGGCGAGAATGGAATAGGTTTCTTCGGATACACCTCCGAGATTGATCCCGAAACCGCTGAGCGGCATCTTGCTGATGAGAGACGAAAGGCCCAGCGCGTCCCCTTCTTCGGCCGGGGGCAGAATCGTCGTCTGCGCACGGTACACTTTCGGAAGAATCAGGCTGAATGCGGCGGCCAGGATGCTAACCACCAGAAAGTTGACCAGCAGCAGCTTTTTGTGCCGCATCAGGATGTCAAGAAAATCGATCCACTGATGCATTTTCTGGCTCATTTCTCATCCCACAATCTAATCATTTCTTGTCGCCGAATACGCCGATGTAATAACCGGCCATCAACATGGTGCCGAACGCTGAAAGGATGGGGCCGTAATCCCTGAGCTTGTTCCCAAGAGATTGCGACACTTCCACGACGTCCCCCGCCTGTACGGGGGTTGAGGCGCCTCTCAAAGTCTTTCCGGTCGAGGGTTTGTACACCTTGAGGCCCCTCATCCCTCCCGATTGATAATCTGCGCCAGCCATGCCCGCATAATCCTTGGCCGTCAAATTCATGACGAAAGGATAGGCGCCGGGATTCCGGCAGGCGCCGCGGACATACACATAACCCGAAGGAATGATGATACGGTCCTGATTCCTCAGGGGGAACGTCCGGGGAGACTCGCCTCCGCTCAAGAACGGTTTGAGCAGCGAATCCCTGCCTTTATTCCCCGATTTCCGGACGACGGTGATCCCCGAAACATCGGTGTTGTTATTGACAACCCTGATTCGAAGGAGGAACGGCATCAGATCCTCACCGGCGGATATCTGGTACAACCCTCCGCTTTTTATGTCACACTGAACGGTCACGACCGACTTCTGAAGATCGACGGAGGGCACGAAGATCACGTCCCCGCCGTTCACAAAAGGCACTCTGGAAAGATCCCCCTCCCGTTCGAATGCAGAATAATCATAGATGGTGGTGTCGCCCTGATCGTGCCGGATTTCGATTTCACGCGGCCAGGCCCAGTTGGTCATGCCGCCTGCCTCTGCGATCAGTTCCGTCACGCGGTCAACGGCCTGCGCCATGTAAGTGCCGGGGAATTTCACCTCGCCGATGATATGAACGCGGAAAAACCGCAGGGCGGCCAGGGAAACGGAAATCCGACTGTTGGCGTAGAGGGGAGCCGCCTTCTCCAAAACGAGCGCCTTGGCCTCCGCCAGAGTTCTCCCGCTGACCTCGATCTCACCCACCGAGGGAACCGCCAATTTCCCTTCTGGATTGACGGCCAGGGGAACCTGACTTTGCATGACCCCCCAGACGTTGAATTGAAACACGTCTCCCGGTCCGACCCGGTATTGATTTGGATCGAGTGCATTCTCCAGCGCGTCTCCCTGAGCGATGCGCTCCCGCAGTTTGACTTCGCGTTTTTTCTGCCACTCGTCCAAGGCCTCTTGCGTCAGATCCTTTTCCTCGAATAGCTTGGGAAGCTCCTGGTCCGACGCCGTCGTTGTCTGGCGAAGTAGTAGATCCTCGTACGATTGGGCCGCGGCCCCTGAAAACGCCAGCGCGACGACGCAAAGGATCGGAAAAAACTTTCTCATCTGTGAACCGGCTCCTCTCGATGCTGTCCGAGCGTCATGCTTTGATGATTTTTCCACCAGGATTCCCCTTCACCGCATTCCTGGTATCCACCACGAGCTTCGCGTGTTTGGCGATCATTGCGTAGTCGTAGCACGAATGATCCGTGGAAATCAGCACAACATCGTACTTGCGGAGGTTCGCGGGCGTGAGGGGCACGCTCTTCATCTCGTACTGATACTTGCGCACGTGCGGCATCTTGGGAATGTAGGGGTCGTTGTAATCGACCTTTGCGCCGTGGTCCTCGAGGATCTCGATCAGTTTCAGGGTCGGGCTCTCGCGCACGTCGTCGATGTCCTTCTTGTAGGCCGCGCCGAGAATGAGGACCCTGGATCCGTTGAGGCTCTTCTTCTTCGTGTTCAGCGCGTCGCCCACGCGGCCCACCACCCAGTAGGGCATGTTGGTGTTGATCTCGCCCGCGAGCTCGATGAACCGGGTCGGCATGTCGAATTCGCGCGCCTTCCAGGTGAGATAGAAGGGGTCGATCGGAATGCAGTGGCCGCCGAGTCCGGGCCCCGGGTAGAAGGGCATGTAGCCGAACGGCTTGGTCGACGCGGCGCGGATGACCTCCCACACGTCGATGCCCATGCGGTCAAGAATCACCTTCATCTCGTTGACCAGGGCGATGTTCACGCTCCGGAAGATGTTTTCGAGCAGTTTGGTGGCCTCGGCCGCCTGGCTGGAGGACACGGGCACGGTCTGTACGATGACCGCGTCGTACAACGCCTTGGCGCAGGCCAGGGCCGCGGGATCATTGGCGCCCACGACCTTGGGAATGGTCTTGGTGGAGTAATTGGGATTGTTCGGGTCCTCCCGCTCCGGCGAGAAGGCGATCCAGAAATCCCTGCCGCACACGAGACCGGACCGCTCCAGGATGGGCTTCATCACCTCTTCCGTGGTGCCCGGCCAGGTGGAACTTTCCAGCACGACGAGCTGGCCCTTGCGCAGGTGCTCCGACACTGCCTCGGAGGTCTTTTCGATAAAGCTCAGGTCGGGCTGCTGATGCTTGTCGAGCGGAGTCGGAACCGCGATGATGATGCAGTCCGCCTCGGGGATGCGCGAGAAATCCGTGGTCGCGTCGAACCGGCCGGAATCCACGAGCAGGGAGATGCGATCGGACGTGATGTGCCGGATGTAGGATTTGCGCTTCTTAAGCGAGGACACCTTTCTGTCATCGATGTCATAGCCGATGGACTTGAACCCCCCGGACACGAACTCGATGAGCAGGGGCAGACCGACATACCCCAACCCGACCACGCCCACGATCGCCTTCTTGTCCTCGATCTTCTTCTGCAGATCCATATGTCCTCTCCGATGACGGTTACGGTTCCCGCTGATAGTGCCGCTTGTAGAATTCCAGGTATTCCCCACTCTTCAGTTTGTCCCACCAGGCCCGGTTGTCGCGGTACCAGGACACGGTGTCGCGCATGGCCGCCTCGAAGGAGTGCCGGGGCTGCCAGCCCAGGCCGCGGATTTTCGCGGTGTCGAGCGCGTACCGCCGGTCATGTCCCTCACGGTCCTTCACATGGGTAATCAGGCTTTCGGGCTTGCCGAGTTCGCGGAGAATGGTCTTCGTGATCTCCAGATTCGTCCGCTCGTTCCCGCCGCCGACATTGTAGACTTCTCCGTCCCCGCCCTTCTGAAGCACGAGATCAACGGCTTCGCAGTTGTCCGCCACATAGATCCAGTCGCGCACGTTCAGGCCGTCCCCGTAAACCGGCAGCGGCTTGTCATCGATCGCGTTCGTGACAAAAAGCGGGATGAGTTTCTCGGGATACTGGAAAGGACCGTAGTTGTTGGAGCTTCTGGGGATCACCACCGGGAGCTTGTAGGTCACCCAGTAGGAATAGGCCAGCCTGTCGGCCGCGGCCTTGGACGCGGAATAGGGGCTCGACGGCATCAGGGGATCGGTTTCGCGGAATTTGGAATCGTCGGTGCTGCCGTACACTTCGTCCGTGCTGATCTGGACGAAACGCTGAACCCCGTGCCGCCGGGACGCCTCGAGCAGGACAAAGGTGCCGAACACGTCGGTGCGGATGAAGTCATCCGGCTTGCCGATGGACCGGTCGACGTGGCTCTCGGCCGCGAAATGAACCACGGCCTCGATGCCGGGCATCAGCGATTCCACCAGGGCTTCGTCGCAGATGTCGCCCTTGACGAACCGGTAGCGGGAATCCGCCTCGACGTCGCGCAGATTCTCGGGATTGCCCGCATAGGTCAGCTTGTCGAGATTGACAACCTTGAGAGCGGGGTACCGGTTGAGGGCATAGCGGATGTAATTGCTCCCGATAAAACCGGATCCGCCTGTGACCAGAATTTTTTTCACGAAATGACCCTGTCAATAAAAAAATGAGGGGGGGCAACGGATCAGGACGCGCCGCGCCCCGGCTGCGTCATCCCATCTGGATGTCCCAGTTGTAGGGAATTTTATCCGTGTCGAACGGAAGCCGGTGCTCGTCAGGGTCCTTGTAATTGTAGGGTTCCGTGACGCAGTTCACCACATAAGCCTCTTCCGGGCTGATGCACTTCCAGCCGTGATACACGTTTTTCGGGACATGCACCAGAAGCGGGTTGTGTTCGCCCAGGAAAAACTCATTCAATTCACCGTGTGTCGGCGAACCTTCCCGGTCATCGTATAAGGCCAGTTTTAACAGGCCCTTGACAACGGCGATGTTATCGTTCTGATTTCTATGAAAATGCCAGGCCTTGATCACGCCAGGATATGTGGTGGTCATGTAAACCTGGCCGAAAACCTCGAAAATCGGATCGTCCCGGCGCAGGATTTCCATTAAATGGCCCCTTTCGTCCGGTATGACGCGGAGCTGCTTGACCTTCACTTCGTGTATCATTCCGCTCCGACCCTTATAAAATGATATAGATGATTAAGTTAAGAACAATCCCGCCAAAAGTCAAACTGTTTTGGAAGCGTGAAAGGGCTAGAACACCGTGACCCGGATGTATTTCTGCGGATTCTTCTTGAAATCGACGAGTAATGTATCCAGGTCACGGGACGTGCTCATCAACCGGTCGTAGAGTTCCCTGTCCCTGAGCAGTTTCCGGAACGTCCCGTCTTCGCTCTCCGCCGCAACCGCGACCCTCTGGATGACGGCAATGGTGCTGTCCAGGCGTATGACCGTGCCGCCGAGCCGGACCAGAGTGGAATCCTCCTTCAGGGTCCGGGTCATTGCCTCGAGCTGGCTCAGCGTGGCGCGCACCGCGGCCCGGTTTTCCTCGAGCATGCCGCTGGTCTGTCGCGAGGCGCTCTCCACGTTCCGGAGCACGGCGGCCATCCGCTCCTTGTCCGCGATGGCCATCAGCCGGCCGACCAGGGAATCCACCTGGGTCAGAACCCGGCTCCCGGAAGCCAGAGCTTGAAGCATGTCCCCGCCGATGGCGCCTTTCAGCACGGCGTCATCGGCCAGAGGGATTTCGCTGGTGCCCGGATCGACCCGAACCTGTTTTCCGCCCATCAGGCTTCTGTCCTCGATGAAAACGGCCGCGTCCTCGGCCAGCCGCAGGCTCCTGCGCAGGCGGAGCTTCACTTCGACCCAGCCCGGCTTGAGGCGGATGTCATCCACCGTGCCCTGGCTGATGCCGCGCACCACCACCGGATCCCCGCTTTCCAGGCCCCGCACGTCCTCGAACCGGACCGAGCGCACCGCCCAGTTCGAGAAAAAAGAGGCTTTTTTCCCCCACACCACGCCCAGCACCAGCAGCAGGACGCCGGCGGTCACCACCAGGCCGACGATCAATTCCGCTTTCCGTTCTTTCATGTCGCTCACTCGTGAATGTAATCGGGGTCGTGCTCGTAGCCGCGCAGTTTCCGGCTGATCGTGCGCGCGATCTGGTTCTCGAAAGCCTCGGCCGCGTTGTACCCGTATATCTTGAGCAGTTCGTTCAGCGCGATCACTTCGACGATCATCGATATGTTCTTGCCGGGATAGATGGGAAGCCGGACGAGGTGGACCTTCTCGCCGAGAATATCGACGGTGATGTCCTCCAGCCCGAGCCGCTCGTACTTTTCGGACTTTTCCCAGTCCACCAGCTCGACCTGCACCTCCACCTTCTTCATCTTCCGGATGCCGCGGATGCCGAAAATGGCGTGGATGTCGATGATGCCCAGGCCGCGGATCTCCATGTGGTACCGCAGGGTCTCGTTCACCTTGCCGATCAGCACGCCCGACGTCCGCCGGTCGACCGTGACGATATCGTCCGCGACCAGCCGGTGACCGCGCGACACGAGGTCGAGCGCCACCTCGCTTTTGCCGATGCCGCTCCGCCCCGTAATCAGAACCCCGATGCCGTAGACATCGACCATCGAGCCGTGAATCAGTTCGCGGGGCGCGAATTTCTCATCGAGGTAGTCGCCCAACAGCTGGAAGAGCTTGGTGGTCGCGAAGGGCGTCCGGAACACCGAGATCGCCGCCTCATCGGCGATCGGGACGAATTCCGGCGGCAGGGCGTTGTTTTCCGTCACGATGACGCAGGGAATATCGAACGTGAAAAGCTTCCGGAGCCGTTTCCGCCGCTGGTCGGGGGTCAGGCGGTTCAGGTACAGGATCTCCGTATTGCCGCAGATCTGCACCCGCGAGAAGGTGAAGAGATCGGTGAAACCCGCCAGCGCGAGCCCCGGCCGGTTGAGGTCCTTTTCCGTGATCTTCTTCTGAAAACTGCCCTTCCCCGACAGCAGCTCCAGCCGCCAGCGTTTCTCGTTCTCCCGGTACAGCGTCTCCACCGGAATGAACCGCTGTTCCTTCGGGGCGTCCATGCCGGGTCAGCCCTTCGCCCCGGCGTCGGGCGCGGCCGCTTTCTCGTGCTCGAATCCGCGGAGCTTGTCCTTGTACTTGATCAGCTGGCGCTCCATCTTGTCCACGGCGGCACGCACGGATGCGTGCATGTCCTCCGAGCTCTCCGTGGCCGTCAGCACGGTGCCGTACACGGCGATCTTGATCTCCGCGGTCCGGTTCTTCTTCTCCCACCCGAGTATCACTTCGATGTCGAGTATGCCGTCGTAGTATTTCGCGAGCCGCGATGCCTCCTCCTGCGTGAACGCCTTGAGTTCCTCGGACAGCTTGAAATGGCGGGCGGTGATGTTGAATCGCATGGTCCTCTCCTTTCTTGCTACGAAGCCGGGGAATCGGAGCGCGGATGGGCCTTTCGGTAGACGGCCTTCAACCGGTCGCGCGTGAGATGCGTGTAGGTCTGGGTGGTGGAAAGGGACGCGTGCCCGAGCAGTTCCTTCACCGACTGGAGGTCGGCGCCGCGGTCCAGCAGATGCGTGGCGAAGGAATGCCGGAGCATGTGCGGGCTGAGCCGCTCGCGGCCGGAACCGGCCCGCAGGCGCGTCCGCACGATGTTCTGGATGCCGCGCGGCGTGAGCCGTCCGCCGCGGCGGTTCAGAAAAAGCGCCTTGCAGGCGGAATCCGGGGAAAACGCGCTCCGGCGCGCCAGGTAGCGCCGTACCGCTTCGAACGCCGAGCGGCCGAGCGGCGCCACGCGCTCCTTGTTGCCCTTGCCCCGCACGCGCACAGTCTGGCCCGCGCGGTCCACATCCGCCAGATCGAGCCCCGCGAGTTCCGAAAGCCGGATGCCGGTGCCGTAGAACAACTCGAGAATCGCCAGGTCGCGGAGCCCGGAGTCGGTGTCCGTCCCGACCCGGCCGAAGGCGGCCGCAATCTCCGATTCCGGCAGAAACCGCGGCAGGCGCCGGTCCGGTTTGGGCGGCCGTATGCCCGCGGTGGGATCGGCGGCCATTCCGTAATGCCGCGCCCGGAACGCGAAAAACGCTCGAAGGGACGCCAGCTTGCGGGAAACGCTCCGTTTGTTCATGCCGTGCCGCACGAGGCCGGCCAGCCAGGCGCGGACCTGCTCCGGCCCGACCGCGGCCGGGTCGAATGCCCCGGCCGTTCCGGCCGCGAGGGTTTCCGCGAACTGGGCCAGATCGCTTCCGTAGGCCTCAGCCGTGTGCGCCGAACAGCGCTTCTCCTTGAGCAGATAACCGCGGAACTCGGCGATCGGGCCGGTCACGACCCGGTTTCCGGTCCTGTCTCCGCCTGCTCCTCTCCGGATGTGGCTTTGCACTGCGGGCATTGCAGGTATTCGCCCTTCTTCTTGCTGACCTTCTGTTCGAGCACGGGGAACCCGCACTTTTCACATTTCTGGGCGAGCGGCCGGTACCACGTTGCGAACTTGCAGTCCGGGTACCGCGAGCATCCGAAGAACATCTTGCCGCGGCCGCTCCGTTTCTCCACCAGCGTGCCGGTGCAGCCCTCGGCGGGGCAGGGCACGCCCGTCGAAAGCGGCTTGGTCGACTTGCAGTCGGGATACCGCGAACAGGCGAGAAACCGTCCGAACCGCCCCGTCTTGACGACCATGGGCGACCCGCATTTGTCGCAGGTCTCGTTCGTCTCGACCATGTCCTCCTTGAGGGGCTTGGTGAACTTGCAGTCCGGATATCCGGTGCACGCGATGAACCGGCCGTTGCGGCCCCACTTCACCACGAGATCCTTGCCGCATTTCGGGCACTTCTCGTCGTGCTCCTGCTGGAGGGATTCGCGGATCTCCTCCTTCTTGTCCATGGCCTTGGTCACGGCCTCGTTGAAGGGGCGGTAGAAATCCTGAAGCACGTCCAGCCGTTTTTTGTCGCCCGACTCGATCTGGTCCAGCTCCTCCTCCATCTGGGCCGTGAACCCCACGTTGAAGATGTCGGGGAACTGCCGCACCAGGATGCCGTTCACCGTGACGCCGAGCTCGGTGGGCACGAGGGTTCTCGCCTGCCGCTCGGCGTACTTGCGGTCAAGCAGGATGCTGATGATCAGCGCGTAGGTCGAGGGCCGGCCGATGCCGAGCGAGTCCAGCTCCTTCACCAGGCTGCTTTCGTTGAAGCGGGCGGGAGGCTTGGTGAAATGCTGTTCCGGGTCCAGGCCCTTCAGGGAAACCGCGTCCGACTTGCGCACGCCCGGCGGAACGGCGTTGCGCTCGCCCGCTTCTTTCTCCTCGACCTCGTAAAGCTGCATGAACCCCTTGAAGACGGCTTCCGTGCCGATGGTGCGGAACAGGTAGTCCCCGCCCCTGACTTCGAGAATGGTCTGGCGGAATTTCGCGGCGGCCATCTGACAGGCCAGGAAGCGGTTCCAGATCAGTTCGTACAGCTTCTTCTGCTGGGGCGTGAGGTATTGCGCGATTTTCTGCGGGGGTCGATTCAGAGAGGTCGGCCGGATCGCCTCATGGGCGTCCTGGGCCGATTTCTTGTTCGAGAACTGCCGGGGCTTGGCGGGCACGTATTCGAGGCCGTACCCTTCGGCAATGACCTGCCGGGCCTCCTCGACCGCGGTCGCGGAAAGCCGGGTGGAATCGGTTCGCATGTAGGAGATGAGGCCGACCCGGCCCTCGGGCAGGTCCACGCCCTCGTAGAGCTGCTGCGCCACGGCCATGATCTGCTTGGTCGTCATGGAGAGCCGCCGCACCGCGTCCTGCTGGAGCGTGCTCGTGGTGTACGGGGGATACGGATTGCGTTCCAGCTCGCGCGTCTTCAGGTCGGACACTTCGTAGGACAGGCCCTGCAGGATTTCCGAATGGCGCCGGACCCCGGCCTCGTCGGGCAGGTCCGCGTCCCCGCCCGCGATTTTCATCAGCTTCGCCTTGAACGTTTCCCCGCCCCGGGTCCGGAACTCGGCCTCAATCGTCCAGTATTCCCGGGGCGCGAATTTCAAAATCTGTTCCTCACGCTCGCACAGGAGCCGGAGCGCCACGGTTTGGACGCGGCCCGCGGACAGGCCGCGGTAGATCGTCTTCCAGAGAAACGGGCTGACCTGGTATCCCACCAGGCGGTCCATGACCCGCCTCGCCTTCTGGGCCTCGACCTTGTCCGGGTCGATGGTCAGGGGGTTTCCGATGGCTTCGCGAACCGCCTTTTCGGTGATTTCATGGAACAGCACACGCTGAATGCGCGCATTGCTCGGCTCGATTTCCTCGGCCAGGTGGGCCGCGATGGCCTCACCCTCCCGGTCCGGGTCCGTGGCGATGAACACCCGGTCCGAGTTCTGGGCGAGCTTTTTCAACTCCTGCAGAATCTTGCCCCGTCCGCGGATCGTGATGAATTCGGGTTCAAATCCGTTGGTCAGGTCGACGCCCAGCCGGTTTTTCGGAAGATTTTTGATGTGCCCGACTGAAGCCTTGACCGCAAAATGTTCGCCCAGAAATTTCTTGATGGTTTTCGATTTCGCGTCGGACTCGACGATGACGAGTGATTTCTCCATGCGGAATCCGTGTTCCTTGACTGTGATGGGGGCGCGCCGCTCAGGCGCCGTGACAGTGTTTGTATTTTTTCCCGCTCCCGCAGGGGCAGGGGTCGTTCCGGCCCGGCGCCTTCTCGGCCCGGACCGGACGGGACCGGCCGGTCTGCACGCCCGGCGGCAGGCCCCGGGGCGGCTCATCTCCGGCGCCCGCCCCCGGAACGCCCGCAAAACCCATGCCGGTCGATTCCTCGTGAACCATGGCCATCTCGGCGGGCCGCCGGCGCGGCGCGTATTCGAGAATCGGCTGTTCGACCCGGATCTGCGCCTTGAAAACCGTTTCCACGATCTCCCGGTTGATCTGGCTCAACATGTCGGTGAACATCCGGAACCCTTCCTGCTTGTACTCGATCAGGGGGTCCTTCTGTCCGTACGCCCGGAGCCCGATGCCCTCCTTGAGCAGGTCCATCTCGTAAAGGTGCTCCTTCCAGCGCTCGTCGATGGTCTTGAGCGTGGCGAAGCGTTCCAGCTGGGCCATCATCTCGGGTCCGACCATTTCCCGTTTGCGCCTGTAGGCCTTCACGGCCGCGGATGTCACGGCCGAGACCATCTCTTCGGGCTTCAGTCCGGCCAGATCAGCGTCGGGTTCCGACAGGGGCAGAAGCATCGCCTTCACGAGCGCCTCGCGCAGGCCGGCCAGGTCCCATCCCGCGTGTTCCGCTTCCGCGGCGCGCTCGTCGACGATCTGGGCCGACGTGTCCTCGATCATCTCGATGATGTCCTCCTGGAGGTTTTCGCCCTCCAGGGCGCGGTTCCTTCGCTTGTAGATGACTTCGCGCTGTTTGTTCATCACGTCGTCGTATTCGAGCAGATGCTTGCGGATGTCGAAGTTCCGCATTTCGACGCGTTTCTGCGCGCGGCCGATGGATCGGGTGATCATGGGATGGGTGATGACCTCCCCCTCCTCGACCCCGAGCCGGTCCATGACCCCTGCGATCCGATCCGA
This sequence comes from bacterium, assembly GCA_016933415.1. GTDB lineage: Bacteria > Zhuqueibacterota > QNDG01 > QNDG01 > DTFT01 > JAFGAX01. Next base: position 23,587 of record JAFGAX010000024.1, on the reverse strand, counting down.
TCCGAACAGCCGCATGAGTTCATCCTCGAGGGAGAGATAGAAGCGCGTGGCGCCCGGGTCGCCCTGGCGGCCGGAACGCCCGCGGAGCTGGCGGTCGATGCGCCGGGCGTCGTGCCGCTCGGTTCCGAGGATCTGGAGGCCGCCGTCGCCGAAATCCCTGGCCTTGATGTGTTCGACGCCCTCGCGGATCGTGCGGCTGTCCGCGGGGGCGGCCAGGTCTCTGGGGATGACGACGATCGCGCCGTCCGCGGCCGATTCCCCGCTGAGCAGGGCCTGCTTCTCCGCGGCCGAGCCCGGCGTGCGGACGCGGATGCCGCGCTCCGCCAGCTTCTTCGAGACGTCCGCCGCGTTCTCGGCGGGCAGCTCATGGATGAAGACGGTCCGGCCGCGGGATTGAAGGGAGGCCGCCTTCTCAACCATTTCGGCGACTCTCTCGTCCGGGAAGAGAATCACTCCGCGGCCCAGCTTGATGTCCGTTCCGCGTCCGGCCATGTTCGTGGCGATGGTGACCATGCCCGGCTCTCCGGCCATGGAGACGATTTCCGCTTCCTGTTTGTGGTACTTGGCGTTCAGCACCGAATGCCGGATGCCACGCCGTTTGAGCATGCGCGACAGCGTTTCCGAAACCTCGACCGAAATGGTGCCCACCAGTACGGGCAGACCCTGTCCGTGGATCTCGGCGATCTCGTCGATGATGGCGTTGTACTTCTCACGCTTCGTCCGGTAGACCACGTCGTCATAGTCCTCCCGGCGGATGGGCTCGTTCGTGGGGATCACGACCACATCGAGCTTGTAGATCTCCCAGAACTCGCCCTCCTCGGTCTCCGCGGTTCCGGTCATGCCGGCGAGCTTCCGGTACAGACGGAAAAAATTCTGGAGCGTGATCGTGGCGAGCGTCTGCGTCTCCCGCTCGATCGTCACGCCTTCCTTGGCTTCGAGCGCCTGGTGCAGACCGTCGGAATACCGCCGGCCCGGCATGAGCCGGCCGGTGAATTCGTCTACGATCATGACCTTGTGGTCTTCGGACACCACGTAATCAACGTCCTTTTCGAACAGCGAGTACGCCCGGAGGAGCTGGCTGATGTTGTGCAGCCGCTCGCTCTTTTCGATGTACTCGTTCTGAACCGCGTCCTTCCGCAGGGCCTTCTCGGATTCGGGCAGGGTTTCGTCCTCATCGATCTTCGACAGCTCGGTGGCGAGGTCGGGGACCACGAACAGGGCCGGGTTGCCCGGCGACAGGGCCTCGCGGCCCTTGTCCGTGAGGTCAATGGTATGCGCCTTTTCGTCTATGGCGAAGAATAGCGCGGCGTCGATCTCCGGGATCCGGCGGTCGCGCATGTAATCCGCCTCCACGCGGCGAATGAGCTTCTGGGTGCCCGGCTCGTGCTTCAGCTTGACAAGACGCTTGTTGACGGGCGCGCCCCGCTGGGCCTGGAGGAGCTTGATGCCGGCCTCGTATTCCTGCCCCTCGGCCAGCAGGCGCTCCGCCTCGGCCATCAGTCCGTTGGCCAGAACCGTCTGGTTCTTCACCAGCTGTTCGACCTTTGGCTTCATCTCGGCGAACTTGTTGGACGATTCGCCGACAGGACCGGAAATGATCAGGGGCGTCCGCGCCTCGTCGATGAGCACGGAGTCGACCTCGTCGATAATCGCGAAATAGTGCCCCCGCTGCACGACGGTCTCAGGAGAGATGGACATGTTGTCGCGCAGGTAGTCGAATCCGAATTCATTGTTCGTGCCGTACGTGATGTCCGCCCGGTACGCGCGCCGCCGCGATTCGGGTTCCATGTCGTTGGTGATGAAGTCCACGGTCAGGCCGAGGAACTTGAATATCTCGCCCATCCACTCGCAGTCGCGGCGGGCCAGGTAGTCGTTCACGGTCACGAGGTGCGCACCTTTGCCGACCAGGGCATTGAGATAGAGCGGCATGGTGGCGACCAGCGTCTTGCCCTCGCCGGTGCCCATTTCGGCGATCTTGCCCTCGTGGAGCACGATGCCGCCCAGCAGCTGTACGTCGAAAGGGACCATGTCCCAGATCACATCGCGTCCCACGACCTTCCACGTCTTTCCGACCAGCCTGCGGCAGGTCTCGCGGACCACGGCGAACGCTTCGGGCAGAATTTCCCACTGGACTTCCCGGGTCTTTTCGAACTCCTCCTTCTCCAGCGCCTCGATCTGCTTGCGGATCTCGTAAAAATCGACTTCGCCCGAGACCGCGCCCGCGATGAGGCGGCCGTGCAGGTCCCGGACGGAATCCCGTATCGACCCGACCTTTTCCGCGATGGTCGCCCGGAACGCGTCCGTCTTGGCCCGGAGCTGTTCGTCGCTCAGCGGCCGGATCGACGGGCCCAGGCGGTTGATTTCAGCGACAATCGGGGTCAGCCGCTGAACGTCGCGGGTGTGTTTGCTTCCGAAAATGGCCTCGAACAATTTGCCGAACATGTGGGTCTCCAATGGAAAAGCCGGGACGCTCCGGCGGGACGGGGTCAGTCCAGAAGGCCCCTTCCCGTTTTCCGGATGCGGTTCTCCTGCCTGTACCGGCGGTACAGCGCGTCGAGAATGCCGTTGACAAAAGTGCCGCTGTTCTCGGTGCTGAACTTCTTCGCGAGATCAATGGCCTCGTTGATCGTCACTTTGGGCGGAATCTCCTCGAAGTGCAGAAGCTCGGCCAGGGCGAGGCGGAGGATCAGCCGGTCGATCAGCGCCATGCGGCCCAGGTCCCAGTTCTGCGCCGCGGACTGGATGTCCGTGTCCAGCTCCTCCTGGTTCCGCACCGTCTTCCTCAGGAGCGAAGCCGCGAACTCCGCGGTGTCCGGATCCCCGGGCAGGTCCTCGGAAAACGATTCGATCAGGGAATCGAACCGGTCCCGGTTCATCTCCCAGGCGTACATGCCCTGAAGCACCAGCTCCCGGGCTTTGCGTCTGATTCCCATGCTTTATCCCGCGCCCCGGACCGCGGCCGCCCCGCGGCGCCGCGTCAAATGAAGTGAAGCCATGAATGGGAATCCGCCGCCTTCCCGTGAATCAGGTCGAAAAACCGCGACTGGATCGCGGCCGTGACCGGCCCGCGTTTCCCGTTCCCGACCGGGATGCGGTCCACTGAACGGATCGGCGTGACCTCGGCCGCGGTGCCCGTGAAAAACGCCTCATCCGCGACCGCGAGTATCTCCCTCGGCAGGGGTTCCTCAGACACCGCGATGCCCAGTTCCGCCGCCAGGGTCATGACGGAGTCGCGCGTCAGGCCGGGCAGGATGGAGGCGGAAAGGGGCGGGGTGAGCATGCGGCCTCCGCGCACCACAAACAGATTCTCACCGCTGCCCTCGGACAACTGGCCGTTCACGGTCAGCGCGATCCCCTCCGAGAAGCCGTTGGCCTTGGCTTCCATCTTAATCAGCTGGGAATTCATGTAATTGGCGCCCGCCTTGGCCAGGGTCGGCAGGGTGTTCGGCGCCGGCCGCCGCCAGGTGGAGACGCATACATCCACGCCGTTTTCCAGAGCCTCCTGTCCCAGGTATGCACCCCATTGCCAGGCCAGAACGGCAAGGTCCACCGGGCAGACGGAGGGATCCACGCCGAGCGCCCCGTATCCGCGCCAGGCGACGGGCCGGATATACGCCTCCTTCAGCCCGTTGGACCGGACCACCTGGACGCACGCGTCGACGGTCTCCTTTTCGGAAAAGGGAATCGGCATCCGGTATATCTTCGCGGAGTCGTGGAGCCGCCGGATGTGGTCTTCGAGACGGAAGATCGCGGATCCCTTGTCCGTCGCGTAGCATCGTATGCCTTCGAATACACTGGATCCGTAATGCACGACGTGTGAGGCGATATGAAGCGTGGCCTCGGGCCACGGGACCAGCTTCCCGTTCTTCCAGATTTTCAGGGATTCATCGAAAGGCATGACAGACCTCCTGATTGCCTCGGCCGGCGGGCGCATCCCGCGCTGCCCGGCCTCCGCCGAGTCACTTGCGTTCGCCGTCCAATTCGCTTCTTTACTTCTATATATAAAACGTCCGCCCTCCGCGACGGGTTCCTCCGCGATTTGTCCGGAAACATCCCTGAACCGCGAAACGATCCACGCCTCCCGTCGTCCGCGACCCGGACGGATCGGATCCGGCCCGCGTCAACGGAGGTCCTTCACCCTCAGCTGTGTGCGGACCTCGTTGTTCCAGTGATTCTCCTCCACCACGAACACCATGTCCAGGTTGGAATCGCCGGGCGACAGACGGTAGATGAGGTCGCCCAGATCGAATCCGATGGCGTCATGCACTTCGCCGCCCTGCCGCACTTTGAATTTCAGGTGGTTGCGTCCGACCACGCGCGGGCTTCCCACCACGTTCAGGTTCCTCGCCAGAAAAACGGGCCGCATGTTCTGCGGACCGAATGGCGCGAAACCGTCGAGCAGGCGGACGAACCGGTCGGTGATGTCCGGAAGCGTGATCTCGGCGTCGATCTGGATCCGCTGGGTCAGGTCGTCCTCCCCTATCCGTTCGGCGGCGATCCGCTCGAACCGCTCGCGGAACGGCTCGATGCAATCCTGACGGATCAGCAGTCCGGCCGCGTGCTGGTGCCCGCCGAAGCTCTCCATCAGATCCTCGCATTGCTTGAGCGCGGAATGGATGTCGAAACTCGCGATGCTCCGGGCCGACCCTTTGCCGGTGTCGCCGTCCAGTGCGATCATGACCGTGGGTCTGCCGTACTGCTCCACGATTCGGGACGCCACGATGCCGATCACGCCCGGATGCCACCCCTCCTTCGCGAGCACCAGAGTCCGGCAGGAGGCCAGACGGCCCTCTGTTTCGATCAGCTCCCGGGCCTGCTGAAATGTCATGTCGTCGAGGTTCTTCCGGTTCCGGTTTTCCGCCTCGAGCACCCGGGCCCCGGCCCGGGACTCCTCCTCGGATCCTGAAATCAGCAGTTCCACGGCTTTCTGCGCGTTGCCGAGCCGGCCGACCGCGTTGATCCGCGGCGCCAGGATGAAGACCACCTGCCCCGTCCCGATCGGCTTGCCCAGTATGCCGGATGTCTCGGCCAGCGCCCGTATGCCGGGCCGCTCGAGCCGGTTCATCCGATCCATGCCGAGCTTCACCAGAACGCGGTTCTCGTCGACCAGCGGGACGATGTCCGCGGCGCTGCCGAGCGCCACCAGGTCGATGTACTGCTGGGCCGCTTCATCCTCGAGCCCGAGACGCAGGCACATGGCCTGAACGAACTTGAAGGCGACGCCCACGCCGGCCAGTTCCTTGAAGGGATAGGTGCAGTCGTTCCGCTTCGGATTCAGGATGGCGGCCGCTTCCGGGAGCGCATTCGCCTGTTCGTGGTGGTCGCTGACAATGACGTCGAGCCCCAGTCCGCGGGCCATCCGGATTTCCTCGATGCCCGTGATGCCGCAGTCCACGGTGACAAGCAGCGTGGCGCCCTCCGCCGCGGCCTGCGTGACGCCCGCGACGGAAAGGCCGTATCCCTCCTTCAGCCGGTCCGGAATGTAGAATCCGACGTTTCCGCCGATTTTCAGGATGAAGAGATACAGCAGGCTGACCGACGTGATGCCGTCGACATCGTAGTCGCCGTAAATGAGGATGCGTTCACCACTTCTGACCGCGCGGGACAGACGATCCACCGCCTTGTCCATGTCCCTGATCAGAAACGGATCGTAGAGGTCCTCCCAGCCCGGCTTGAAGAACTTTCGAGCCTGCTCCCGGCTGTGGATGCCCCGGTTGATCAGGATCTTCGAAACGACCGGCGGAAGTCCGAGTCCCTGCGTGAATTCCTGATGCACTTCAGGAAGTGAATCACCGGCGATGAGCCAATGGGGCATGAATCCGATTCCCTTCGTGGGTAACAAACCGGCGGCGAAGCTGTAAGCCGAATTCTGTCTTCCAACGGATTGGAAGGGTGATCATTGATCTATGCGGCCTACCCGCGGGTCGGACGAAACGGGTCGCTTCGGCCGGGCGCCGGCTCGCGCCGGTTCCCGATTCCCCGCCTATTTGGCCTTGCTTCAAGTGGGGTTTGCCTTGCATCCGGCGTCGCCGCCGGACCGGTGAGCTCTTACCTCGCCTTTTCACCCTTACCGTACGGCCCCGGACCGAAGCCCGCGGCCGGAAGGCGGTGTGTTTTCTGTGGCACTGTCCGTCGCCCCGTTTCCGGGACGCCTCCGATTTCCGGAGCACTTTACCCTGCGAAGTTCGGACTTTCCTCCCCCCGCCTGCAAGCAGGACGGAAGGCGATCACCCGCTCCGCCGCCGGTTGAATTCTCTATGAACCGATGCGGGAACGGCTGCGGATGGCTTGACGGGCCAGTCCGTCGGCTTCTCCGTTCTGTTCCCGCGGCACATGCCGGATCTGAAACTGGAACCCTCCGTCCGCGAGTGCGGCCCGGACCCGGTCATGCAGTTCCGCCAGATGCGGTTTTTTGATCCGATAGCGGCCGTTGACCTGGTGCACCAGCAGTTCGCTGTCGGAATACACGGTCAGCGATTCGACACCGTGACGGCCGGCCATTTCCAGGCAGAGAAGGAGCCCCTGGTATTCCGCCACATTGTTGGTGGCATGGCCCAGGTAGATCCCCGCTTTTTCGACCAGTTCGCCCGACTCCTTTTTCAGAACGACGCCGCATCCGGATTCGCCCGGATTCCCGAAACAGGATCCGTCGATGTAGGCGACGCAGTTGAAGCCCCCCGCGGCCCCGCTGCGCGGGGGATTTTCTGTCGGTATAGAAGCGATCATTCGGACTGTTCGGAGAGTTTTTCGTCCCAGATCAGCATGCGGCCGCAGACATCGCAGAGGAACAGCTTTTCCCCTTCGCGGATCTCGAGAACGCGCTGGGGCGGAAGCTTTTTCCGGCATCCGCCGCATGCGTTCCGCACGACCGGCACCATGGCCAGCCCGTTCTTGGCGCGGCGGATCCGTTCGTAGGCGGCCAGACGCTTGGGATCCATGCCTCTCAGGGCCTTGTCGCGCTTGTCCTTCAGTTCGATTTCGTCCCGTTCCGTGGCTTCCTGTTTCTTCTGAAGATCGGCTTTTTTCCGCTCGAATTCCTGCCGGAGCTTCTCCATGCTGGCCTTCAGTTCCTCGACGGTTTTCTGGCCGGACTCGACCCATTCCATCAGTTCCAGCTGGCGGGTCTCCTTCTTTCCGATCTCGGTCTTCACGGATTCGATTTCATGAGTGACCGCATCATATTCACGGTTGGTCTTGACTTCATAAAGCTGGCTCTGGTATTTTTTCAGCTTGCCTTCCTGGGCCTTCATTTCTATCTCATTCACGCCGGCTTCCTTCCGGCATTCCATCAGCTTCTGTTCCTGGTCAGCCAGGTTCTTCTCTGCCTCGGCCAGTTCCTGATTCAAATGCCGGACCTGGTTGGGAAGATCCCCCTTGAGCGCCTCGAGACGCTGCAGCTGGGTGTCGATTTCCTGTAAAATCACGAGACTCTCAATCAGCTGTTTCAAACCGTCCTCCTTGGGGGCGCCCCGTATATAAAAAATGCACTCCTTCGGAGTGCACTGGTGTCGGTACGATCATCGGAGAAAGGGAATGACCTGTTCGGCTTTGTCCGCCCACACTCCAGAAAACCTCCGGCTTTGGTCCGAATATCCGGTGGGCCCAGGAGGACTTGAACCTCCGACCAACGGATTATGAGTCCGCCGCTCTGACCAACTGAGCTATGGGCCCGAGCCAGTATACGCAATTTTTGTTCAAAATTCAACAATTTTTTTCCACTCGGAATCAAGCTCAACCTTCGCATTCTCAAGGGTTTTCCTGATTTGCACCCACTCCTTCGTCAACTCGTCGCGCTCCGCCGGATCCGCTGTTTTCATTTTTTTATGCAGGGATTCCAGAATCTGCCTGTGGTCCTGTTCGATGAGCCGGAGCACGCAGTCCAGTCCGAAACGGGAAAGCTTCGATGCGTTTTCACCCTCTTCCGAAGCGAGCCGGGCCAGGACCGCGGCTGTTTTCTCGTCGTCCCGGAACCGGTCCAGCAGAGACGCGGCATCGGGCCAGCGGCCCGCCTCGTATTCGCCATGCAGGACGCGGTACAGACTGCCCGTCTCACGGCCCTCAAAACGGTCCGGCGGAACCGCGGAGAAGGCCAGCCCGGCCCAGGCCCTCCCGCCGGACAGCAGAAAAGCGACAAGCCCTGCTTCGGCCTTTTCCCGCTTTCCGGGAACCGCCGGCTCCGGCGCCGGAGGAAGACTGCGCTGCTGCGGAACCGGGGCCGGGTGCGGCAGTTCCCGCATCAGCAGATCCTCCTGGATGTCCAGTTTTTCCGCGACGTCCTTGACCGTGAGCTGGCGCTCGACCGGATCCCGAATTTTTGAAACCGTGGCGAGGAGCGTTCGCGCGGCCTCGGCCTTATCCCGGCTGGACGCGATTCCGGTCCGTTCCCGGATCCGGCTGAGCCTGAAATCGATGAAGGACATCGAATTTTCCAGAATGTGCCGCATGGCTTCGGCCCCCTGCTTGAGCAGAAACACATCCGGATCCAGTCCTTTCGGGAGCACGGCCACGTCCGCGTGCAGGCCTCCGGCCAGCACCACATCGATTCCCCTGAGGGCCGCGGCCAGGCCGGCCGAATCACCGTCGAAAACCAAAGTCACGTTGCGGCCGTACTGCGACAACAGGCGCACCTGGCCCTCGGTCAGCGCCGTTCCGGAGGAGGCCACGGCATTGTCGAAACCGGCCTGGGCCATCCGCATCATGTCCGTGTAACCTTCGACCAGCAGGGCGCGGTCTTCGCGCCGTATTCCGGCCTTGCCATGGAAAAGTCCGTAGAGAATCCGGCTTTTCTGATACACGGGCGATTCCGACGTGTTGATGTACTTGGGGGACTGGTCCGAGGCCGCGAGCAGCCGGCCCCCGAATCCGACCGGGCGGCCGGACGAATTGAGCACGGGAAACATCAGGCGGCCCCGAAATCGGTCGTAGTAGCCGCCGCCTTCCTTTCGCGGCACGGCCAGTCCCGCGCGGTGCAGGACGGCCGCCGGCAGCCCGGCGGACTCCGCCTTGCTGAGCAGCCCGTCCCACCGGTCCGGCGAATACCCGACCTGGAAGGCATCCAGCGTTTTCCGGTCGAAACCGCGCCCCAGTATATACTGCCTGGCCCGCCGGCCTTCGTCGGTCTGCCACAGGCTGAAACGGAAAAATTCCATCGCAAGCTGGTTGGCCCGGTAAAGGTCCTCGATTTCCCGGCTGCGCGCCTCATTCCCGTCTGAAACCGGAAGGGGGATGCCGGCCCTTTCCGCCAGGGATTTAACGGCCTCCGGAAATCCGACGTTCTCCATTTTCATCACGAACGAAAAGGCGTCCCCCCCGGCGTTGCATCCGAAGCAGTGATAAAATCCGCGCACCGGGTCCACGGTGAAGGAAGGCGTCTTTTCCTGATGAAAGGGACACAGGCCGACAAACGTCCGTCCCCGCTGTTTCAGCAGCACGTGCTGGGAAACCACGTCGACGATGTTCACCGCTTCTCGGATTTCCTGCACTTTTTCGTCGGGTATTCTCATTTGAATTCCACGATGGTCACGCCCGTGTCGCCTTCCGTCCATCCCCCGAGGCGGTGACCTCGGATGAGGGGATGCGTGTCGAGATATTTGCGCACTTCCCGGCGGAGCACGCCGGTTCCCTTGCCGTGAATGATGCGGCAGCCCGTGAATCCGGCTGAAACCGCGTCCGGCAGCCGGCGATCGAGGAGGCCGAGCGCCTCATCCGCGGTCATGCCCCGCAGGTCGATTTCACCGCTCGACGGCCGATCCACCTCCAGCCGGATCAGTCCCGCCGCGGCGGCCGCCCGGCGCGGTTCCGCGACCCCCTCCAGTTCCCCCGCCGGAACGCGGATCCGGATGTCGTTCCATTCCATGAGCACGCGTCCGTTCCGGTCCGGAGCCGAGACGACGCGGCCCGCGCCATGGTGTCCGCGCCACACGGCCCAGCCCCCCTGAACAGCGGGCTTTTTCACGGCCGGGGGGACCGGCGCCGCGGCCCTTTTCAGCTCCGCCGCACGCTGCCTTTTCGATTCGATTTCCTTGTGGAGCATCCGGGCCGCTTCCGGATCGCCCCGCGTTTCGCGGATTTCCTTCAGCACCCGCTCCTTTAAAACGCTCGCCTCGGCCAGCAGGTCCTCCGCTTCTCCGAGCATGGACCGCTTGCGATCCTCCGCCTCTTGACGAAGTTTTTCGAGCTCCGATTCGTACAATGCCGCCAGGGCATTCGCTTCCTGTTCCCGGGTCGACGCCTCGCGGTGCAGGGCCTCGGCCTCCTTCAGCCTGCCCTCGAGATCGGACACGAGCCGGTCCAGTTTTCCACGCTCCTCTCCCATGTAGGACCGGGCCTGTCCGAGAACATCCTCCCGGAATCCGTAGCGCTCCGCGATTTCGAACGCGTAGGACGAACCCGGAATGCCCGGCTGAAAACGGTAAGACGGCTTGAGCGTTTCCTGGTCGAAGGCCATGGACCCGTTCTCCACGCCGGCCGTGTCGTGCGCGAACACTTTCAGGAGCCCGATGTGGGTGGTGGCCACGGTCACGGCACGTCTCTCCGTGAGGGTTTTCAGTATGCCCATGGCCAGAGCGCCGCCTTCCGCCGGGTCGGTGGCCGATCCGATTTCATCGAGAAGCACCAGGCTTTCCGGTCCCGCATTTTCAAGAATGGATGCGAGATTGCGGATATGGGACGAGAACGTGGAAAGATCCTCCTCGATGGACTGCCGGTCGCCGATGTCGGCGAAGACCGAGTCGAACACCGGCATTCGGGTATCGTCGGCCGCCGGCACATGAAGGCCATGCTGGTTCATGAGCGCGAGAAGGCCGATCGTTTTCAGGGCCACGGTCTTGCCGCCGGCATTGGGGCCCGTGATCACCAGGGTCCGGACGCCGTGGCCGAGCGTCATGGACAGGGGAACGACCTCCTCCGGTTTGTGTTTCACCAGGAGCAGGGGGTGACGGGCCTGTCGGATGGAAACGGCCCGGTCGTCGGACGGGCGCGCGGGGTTGCCGTTCACGGAAATCGAATACCGGGCACGGGCCGCGAGCCCGTCCAGCTCGGTGAGCGCTTCCAGATCCGCGGCCACAGCCGCGCTTTCCTCCGTGACGCGGCTTGTCAGTTCAGCCAGGATGCGTTCGATCTCCTGCTTTTCCGAAAGTTCGAGCCTGCGGAGCGCATTGCCCTGTTCGAGTGTCTCGATCGGTTCCATGAACACCGTCGCCCCGCTCGCGCTCTGGTCCACCACAACGCCCTTCAGCCTGGCCTGATGGGCGTCCTTCATGGGGATGACGAGCCGGCCGTCACGGAGCGTCAGGGATTCTTCCTGCGCGTAACCGGCCCTGACCATGGCGGCCAGATGATGCTCAAGCCGTTTCCGTATGGCGTCCCTCTGCCTGGACATTTCGCGCCGGATGCGGCCGAGTTCCGGGGAGGCGGAGTCGCGCACCTCCCCCGTGGGTTCGAGGCAGGAACCGATCTTCTTTTCAAGATGTTCAAGACTGACAATGGAATCAGCGATTCCGGAAAGCAGGGGAACTTTCTCCCTGCGGGACAGCACGAAACGCCGGACTCTGCGGCCCGTCGAAATGCAATCCAGCACCTGAATGAGTTCAGGCCCGGTGAGCCGGGCGCCCTGCACGCGAATCTTTTTCAGCTGCAGGTCGAGATCCGGAAAAGGAAGAAGCGGAAAAGAGTCGTCGTATCGGAGCAGGTCCCGCATTTCCGTGACCGCTTGAAGCGCCTCGGAGAGGATGCTGGAATCGGTGAGAAAAGGCAGGTCCGTGACGCGGCGGCCTCCGGGTTCTGAGACCGCGAAACGCCGGATCTGTTCGAGCACGCTGTCCAGTTCGAGGACGCGGCCCGCGTTCTCAAGCCCCGGAACGCTCATCTTCCGCGCCCGGGTTCAGGCTCGGGCCGCCCCAGTCTTCGACGCGGTCCGCGCACCAGATGAAACCCTCCTTCATCCGCTCAAAAACCGGCCGGCTTCCGCGAACGACGGCCGTGAATGAACCGTAGAGCGCCGGCGCCACCCGGCTGAACGGCCGGATCAGAACGGATTTCTCCTTTTCCCAATTCGGTTTGCGGATGGCCGTGAAATTGAAAATCAGAAAAGCGAATATGCCGGCCGCGAAAACACCCCGTATCAGACCGGCCGCCATGCCCGAAAGCCTCTGGCCGAAGGACGTCTTCCCTGTGGCGACGATGAACCGGATGCCCGCGCCGAGCAGACCCTTGATCAGGCCGTGCAGGACCAGAAACACGACCAGCACGGACAAAGAGGCGGGAAGGTGCACGGTCCGGGATATCCATTCCGCGGGCGCATTCACGAACCAGACCGAAAGAATGACGGCGGTCACCCAGACCGCCATGTCCAGCACTTCCGGCCAGACGCCGCGGAAAAAACCCCGCAGGATACAAGCGGCCACGACAACGAGAAGAAGGATGTCGATTCCGTTCATGATCCTCCGAAATATAAAAAAGGTCCTGGTGTCACCTGCCCAGGACCTTTCAATCTGCCGATCAAAGACCGGAACCGGTGTTCCGGCCGGTTTTCTCAATGGCCATTTACTGGCTGCTGTCGTGACCGGTGTCGGCCGTCCGTCCGGTCGAAGGGGTTGATGTTCAGCGGGAGAAACCTCACTGCTCGAATAGATGCTGCAACTTGCGCATCTTGCGCTTCGCCGCATTCATTTTACGCTTTTTCCGTTCGCTGGGCTTCTCGTAATGCTGATGCTTTTTAATGTCAGACATCAAACCGGCTTTTTCACATTGTTTCGTGAAGCGTCTGAATGCCTTTTCAAAGGACTCGCCATCTCGAAGTCTTACTGCCGGCATAAAAGACTCAACCCCTCCTTCCTTTTTATTTTTCAGTCCGGCTTAATATAGACAATTCTCTATGGCAAAGCAAGAGGTTTTTAGGCTGAAAAACAGGGTCTTAGTGTGGATAACTTGTGAAATAATCCGAAAATCACGAAAATATTCCCGGTTTTATTGGATTTCGTAATTCTATCTTGTTTTAAAACAAAAGATTGAAATTTTCAGCACAATAAAAAGCCTTAACGCATAATTATAATTATAACAATCTGTTGCGGCATTTATTTTTTTCCGATTATATATGAATTTTGCTTTTTATACTATAAAAATACAATAGCGTACATAGAATCCTGTTTCGGCCTGAAATAACGGCTTTTTCAAATCGCCCATGTGGAAAACCTGTGGAGAAACTGGCCGGAAAGTGACTCCTTCCCTGTTTTTCAGCGTTGCGGCAGGTTCACAGTCTGCCTGCAAGAACGATTACCAGGCAATGGACCGTCATGCCCCTGCCCCTGACCGGAACCGATTCCAGCACAGCGATGTAACGGCCGATCACCGCGTGATGACCATCTTCATCCTGACCGTCCCAGAGCGCAAAACCCGTTTGTTCTTCCTCTTCTCCATTTTTCAGGGTGCGGATCAGTCTTCCGGCCAGATCGTAAATTCGCAATCGGACACGATTATTCGCTTTCGACATGGAATATTCCAGGAAAATGGCTTCATCCATTCCATCCCCGTCCGGAGAAAAAGGATTGGGTGAAGCGCGGAAGCAGGATTCAGAGGATACTCCCTCATGGATCAGGCTGTTCGGCAGGCCGGGTGTTGACCCGGCAGGCGAAAGGCTTGGATGCCAGTTATCGAAATCATCCGAACGTCCGTGTATCCGGATGCGTTCGAGGGATATCCCCTCCCGTTTATCCGGTCCGGACGCGTATCGCATTCGGTCGATTTCAATCCCGGACGGATCATACACACACACTCCGTCCGAGTCATCATTCAGGTTCGGAAAACGGTCCGGGATCAAACTGAAAGACCCGGCCTCCGGATGCATCGTCAGGAATGAAGCACCAGCGGCCAAAACAGCGTAACCGCCGGGGCCCAGAGTGAAAGGCTCGTTCGTCATGAGACTCCTGGACGTCGTATCGGAATCGGCAAATCTCCATTCCCGCAAATCGACGGGGTCATTCCCGGCATTGACCAGTTCCACCCATTCGCTTTCTCCCGGAAACGGATCGTACATGATTTCACTGATTCGCACGCATCCTTTTTCATAAGAGATGGAAAAATCCAGGAATTTCACGTCATCCTCAGGATCCCCGTCCGCCCAGGACATCAATGCCGCCGCTGCCCGTCCAATGCCGGCCCGCGGTTCCGCCGCGGTCCGGTATGCCGCGGAATCGCCTGGCGCCAGCCCCGGATTCCGGAAAGTCTGCGGCAGAGCCTCTTCCTCCTCGAGCGCGGAATCGAGATCCGCGTCGATGAAGAACCGCAGGTCAAACGGACCGCTTGCAGTCAGGCCGTTGTTCACGACTGCCGCGGCCAGAAACAGCGATCCTCCTTCCATCGCCAGGGACAATCCTGTGACGCTGAGATTGAGAACAGGCCTCGTAACGCTGTTGCGGAATCCGGGGGAACCGAGTAAAAAACGGCTATCCCCCCAGTTATCACCCGAACTCGGCCCGTCCGGATCAATCCGTTCGTCCGAATGCCCCGGGACATTCCCCATGGAGCAGGAGACCGCATCCTCGATGCGGCCGTCCGGCCTGTACAGAGTAACCGTTTCGGGCTTTGAATTTGACAGCCCTGCGCTGCCCAGAGTCGCTCCGGCTACGGTCAGCACGAGCGCGGTTTCCGGGATCAGAGAATCATAGGCGGCTGAGGATGCGAAATAATCCGGATCAAGCACGACCGCATACCCGCGCGGGCCGAGGGCCGTCCCGGTTCCGGCGCCCGCGTCCGACAGGAGATCCGAAGCGGTGCCGTCTCCCAGGCCCCACCCTTCGAGCCGGACCGTGTCCGACGGGCTGACATTGAACAGCTCGACGAATTCATCCGTGTTTTCCGGCCCGGCCGGATCGAACATCACTTCGGAGATCACGACTTGCGCGGGGGCGGTGCAGAGGGGCAGGAACAGACAAGTCGAGAGGATCAGGCGTCGCATGGCGCGTCCTCCCGAATTGGGGGTGAGGATTTAAACGGGGTGTTTACTGCTCAGGTGATTTTTCCTTTTTTAAAATGAACACCACGGAAACAGTCACTGAGTCACACGGAAAATGAGTTTTGAATAGGGTTATTCGTTGATTATCATCTCTCCTGCTGCCGAAGTATGCCGGGATTAAAATGAATGCTTTACCCTCTATCCCCGCTTCTTCCGTGTGCCTCCGTGTATTTTCCGTGGTGATCTCTCTTCATTAAAACCCTAAAAAAAATCAACGCCGCACCCGCGCGTTGCCCTGCCAGATACTCCAGATCTCCTCTTCGTCCGCGGGCTGGCCGTAGTCGGTCAGCAGAGTCGTGGCGAGCGCGCCGCTGGCCCATCCGAACTGCGCCCATTTCTCCGGCTCCCACCCCTTCAGCGCGGCATACAGGAGCCCGCCCACGAAGCCGTCCCCGCCGCCGATCCGGTCCAGCACCGTGATTTCCCTGGGTTCGATCTGATGCCAGGCATCGCCAGCCGAAAGAAGGGCTCCCCACCGGTGCAGGTTGACGTTCACGACCTCGCGCAACGTGGTGGCGAACACAGACGCGGACGGGTAGGCCTTGCGGACGCGGCCGATCATCGCCTTAAAGCCGTCGATCTTGCCGGCCAGGCCCTTTCCGCCCGCCTCCGGCCCCTCGATACCCAGTGCCAGCTGGAAATCCTCCTCGTTTCCGACCAGGATATCCGCGCTGTCCGCGATCCTGTGAAATACATCGCGGAGTTCGTCCCGGCGGTCCTTCCAGAAGGAGGCGCGGTAATTCAGGTCAAAGGAAATGCGGGTGCCGTGTTTTTTCGCCGCCTGGCTGAGTTCCAGGCAGAACCGCCCTGTTTCCGGCGATAACGCCGCGATCAGACCGGACAAATGGAGCACCTGCACGCCCTCTGAACCGAAAATGCGGTCGAGATCGAAATCCTTCGCGTTCAGCGTGCGCCCCACTTCTCCTGCCCTGTCGTTGTGTACCCGGGGTCCGCGTGAACCGGTACCGCTGTCCGCGATGTTGAACTGGTGCCGGTATCCCCAGGGCCCGCCCTGGTCGACTTCCTTCGCTTCAACATCCATGTGCCGCCTCGCCAGATCATCCCGGATCAGACGTGCGATCGGGCTTCCCTTGACCAAAGCGGTCAGCACTTTCACGCGGAGCCCCAGGAAGGAGGAGATGCTCGCAACATTGGTCTCTGCGCTGGTGGCCTGCATCAGGAAGTTCGTACTGCAATGCACGGGCTGGCCGTTCTCCGGCGTGATCCGCACACCCATGCTGGACGGGACAAGCAATGCATACCGGCTGTTCGGACGGAGATCGAGTTTCATTGGGTTTTCCTCTCGGGAAACGGATGGTTCCGCGCCTGTGTGTCAGGCGTGGATTTAGTAAACATAGTTCGTTTATTTTCAGTCGTTTAATAAACCCTTGGCGGATAAAAGAAATTATAAAATTTTTCCTCCAACAGCAACCGGTTTTTACGGGAGCCGTCATCCTGACCGAAAGCCGGGTCAACCGCCTCATCTGGAGGAACCAATTACCCTATTCCCCATTTCTTTTTATCCGCTCCGATCCGCAAAGTATCCGTTCAATCCGTGTCCCCATTCCTTATATCCGCGTCCATCCGCTTCATCCGTGTCGGCGCGCCGCCCTCTCCGTGTAGGCCCGGACCGGATGCGTTCATGCGGCGCGGCGTCCGCGTTCCATTGCTCTCCAGACACGGCTATTGACATTCTTCTCTGCCTGTCGTAACATTCAGGACAACGCCATGTCGAAAATCGAACTCCTGGCCCCGGCCAAAAATCTCGAATGCGGCATCTCGGCCGTGAACTGCGGCGCCGACGCCGTTTATATCGGCGCGGAACGTTTCAGCGCGCGGCAGGACGCGGGCAATGACATCCGCGACATCGAATCCCTGATCCGGCACGGCCGGAAATACCGGGCGGCCGTCTATGCCGCGGTGAACACGATTCTCCGGGACGACGAACTCCCCGAGGCCCTCGCCCTGATCCGCCGCCTGTACGAAGCCGGCATCAGCGGGCTGATCATCCAGGATTTCGGACTCCTCGAGAGCGGTCTCCCCCCTTTACCCCTCATCGCCAGCACCCAGATGCACAATGACTCGGCCGAAAAAGTCGCCTTCCTCGAAGCCGTCGGGTTCAGTCGCGTCATTCTCGCGCGCGAGCTCGGGCTGGCGGAACTCCGTTCCATCCGCGAGAAGACCTCCATCGAGCTGGAGGTTTTCGTGCACGGGTCCCTGTGCGTGAGTTTCAGCGGCTGCTGCCTGATGAGCTACGCCATCGGCGGCAGAAGCGCAAACCGCGGCCAATGCGCCCAACCCTGCCGCCGGCTCTACAAGCTGACCGACGACCGGGGGGCGGATCTCGGCCGCAGGCACTGGCTTTCGCTCAAGGACATGAACCGTTCACGCCGGCTGAAGGACCTTCTGGACGCGGGCGTCACGTCGTTCAAAATCGAAGGCCGGCTGAAGGACAGGGAGGCTGTGGCGAACGCGACGCGTTATTTCAGGAGGGAATTGGACGCTATTCTGGAGGGTTCGCCGCACCGCAGGAGTTCTTCCGGAACCGTCATCGGCGGATTCGATCCGGATCTGAACAAGACCTTCAACCGGGGCTTCACGGATTTTTTTCTGGACGGTCGCTCTCGAGGAATAGCTGGCGTCGAAACACCCAAATACCTGGGTGAATGCATCGGCGAGGTGGTTTCCATCGCGCCGGACCGGTTTTTTCTCAAGCCTGGGCACGGATTGAATCCGGGCGACGGAATCGCGTTCTTTCTGCCTTCTGGCGATCTCAAGGGATCGGTTGTCAATCTCGTTTCCGGAAACCGCATCACCCCGGACCGGATGGACGGCATCGTCCCGGGCGTCCGGATTCACCGGAACCGTGACCACCGGTTTATCCAGTCCGTCCTGAAGGATGAACCGGAGCGCAAAATCCGGGTGCGGATGATCCTGGAATCGAAAAACGGACGGCTGTGTCTGAAGGTGGATGATGAGGACGGAAACCGGGTTGCACTGGCCTTGGAAGCCGATCCGGCCCCTGCACGGAACCCGGAATCTGCCGAATCGACGATACGCAAGCAGTTGACCAGCCTCGGCGGAACGGATTTCATCTGTGAGAGCCTGGACATTTCGGTTCACCCCATGCCCTTCGCTCCTGTATCGGAATGGAACCGGCTGAGACGCGAAGCGCTCCTGCGTCTGGATGGTGTCCGTTCCGCTTTCCGCCCGCCAGTTGTTCCCGCGCCCGAGCCGAACCATTTCCCGTATCCATCAAAAAGGCTGACCTTCGCGGCAAACGTATTGAACGCGAAAGCGGAGGCCTTTTACAGGCGGCACGGCGTGGAGATCATCGAGCCCGCGGCTGAAAGCGGGCTCGACATGCGGGGCAGAAAGGTGATAACGACGCGGTACTGCCTCAGAGCGGAAATCGGGCGCTGTCCCGGTAAACAGCCGACAGGGCATTCCGCCCCGGCCTGGATTCTGGAGGACGGCGACGGCCGGCGCTTCCCGGTTCGCTTCAATTGCGACGACTGCATCATGGAAGTTTTTTTCGGCGAATAAAAAATCCGGGGCTGTTCAAAGAGGATCTTTTGGGTCCGCAGTCTCAGGGGGTGTCCAAAAAGAAAAAATACCGCGTTCTCAATTCATCGAAAGGTTTATGATAAACTCCGGGGAAGAAGCTATCATCTGAATTTTCAACGCAGCCTGGGGGCTGCGGCCCCTCCCGTGAAGCGGGACCAAGCAATCGTATTTCAAAATTATTGAAGGCAGGCCGCAGTCTTCAGTAACTCTGTTGAGTACCAGGAGCTACCTTAAAATGTACTTTTGGGACAACTCCCGGAATCCACCTCGCCGGATCCCTTGCCCCGCAGGGGAGGGAGCCCCTGCGGTGAGATGGGAAAAGAACGGGGCTGTCCAATTCAGGTAATGGACAATTCCTCGATCTCCGCCTCCTTCCCCCGTATCCGACCCGTCAATTCCTCAAGCTTTCCGAACACTTCCGCAAGATCCCGTCCAACGGCGTTGAGCCGCTTCTGCTGGTAAAGATGCCACACATCGTCTCCCAGCTGTTCCAGCATTTTCTCCTTCTCGTTCTGGAGCGACGTGATTTCGACCTTCAGTTTTGCGAGCGTGGCGGCTTCACCGGTCATATGCATCACCTTGCCGACGCCGGATTCAATCGTTTTTTTCACGGCCGGCGTCCTCTCCTCCACTTCCCGGCGCAGGGCGGCCGCGCCCCGGACAAGGTTCATCTTCAGGGATTGGGATTTCTTTTCGATCTCTTTCCGTACGGTCCTCGACGCCTGGACCGAATTTTTTCCGGCCGTTTTCGCCTTTTTTCCGGCCGTTTTCGCCTTTTTCATCTCACGCCTCCCGGAATTGATCACCATCAAAACAAAACCGGCGGCCGGACGCGTATGCCGGACCGCCGGAGGTTCGCCTGAAAAAACCGGTTCAGATCGGGTGCAGTCCCGTGAATTCGAGCCCCTGCGACTCATCGAAACCGTGCATGATATTGAAGGCCTGAAGGGCCTGGCCCGCGGCGCCCTTCATCAGGTTGTCGATGGCGCTGACCACCACCAGGCGGTCGGAATGCGGGTCCTTCTCGAACCCGATGTCGCAGAAATTCGTGCCGGCCAGGAGTTTCGGCTCCGGATACCGGTAATTCCCCTCCCGTTCCTTGACAATGCGGATAAACGGCTCTTCTCCGTAGGCCTCACGATAGACCTTCCAGATTTCCTTTTCCGCCATGGCCCGTTTGAGGAACACGTGGCAGGTCGCCAGAATGCCGCGGACCATGTCGATGGACGTCGCGGAAAAATGGATGGCCAGCTCCTTCCCGAACCCCAGCTCCTGAATCATCTCGGCCGCGTGCCGGTGCCCCGTGGGCCTGTAGGACCGCACACACCCGGCCCGCTCTGGGTGGTGCGACGCATCGGAGGCCGAATTGCCGCCCTCGCTCGAGCCCGCCTTCACCTCCACGACCGTTCTTTCCTTGTCCGCGAGCCCGTTTTTAAAAAGGGGATACAGCCCGAGGATCACGGCCGTGGCATTGCATCCCGCGCTGGACACCCAGTTCGATTTCCGTATGGCCTCTCGGTGGAGCTCGCAGATGCCGTACGCGAACTTCGGAAGCAGTTCCGGCCTGGCGTGGGGCTTTCCGTACCACCGGTCGTAATCAGCGGGATTCTTCAGCCGGAAATCAGCCGACAGGTCGATCAGCCGGGGCGCCAGTCCGGCGAACCGGTCGATTTTACCCATGGCCGATCCATGCGGCAGGCAGAGGAACAGCAGATCGCAGGACGTCAGTTCCTCCTGCGAGACGAACTTCAGCAAAGTCCGTTTCCGCAGGTTGGGATGCAGGCTGTGCACGAACTTGCCCACGAACCGTTCGGACGTGACCTGCATCACCTCAACCTGGGGATGCCCCAGCAGCAGACGGAGCAGGTCTCCCCCCGCGTAGCCGGACCCCCCGACGATGGAAACGCGGATCTTAGCGGGCATCGAATTCCCCCCGGGCCGCGCGTATCGTGTACTCTGCGATCTTGCCCGGTATGTTGACGCCTGTCGGCTTGATGGAGTTCTTGAATTCCATTGTGTAATTGACCTCGTTGACGAGAATACCCGAGGCCGTCTCGAAGAGGTCTATGGCCACGATGCCGCCGCCGACCGCGGCCGCCGCGCGGAGGGAGACGTCCCGGATCTCGTCCGTGACCGGGCAGTTCGTGGCCTGTCCGCCGCGCGCCGTGTTCGTGATCCAGTGCGGGCTGGTGCGGTAGATGGCGCCGATGCATTCGTCCCCCACCACGAAACTGCGGATGTCTCGTCCCTTCTTTTCGACGTACTGGTGGATATAGAAAATCGAATGGTGGTAGGAGCCGAGCGTGGACTTGTGCTCCAGCAGGGCTTCCGCGGCGTCCCGGTCGTTGACCTTGGCCAGCAGACGGCCCCACGATCCCACGGCCGGCTTGAGCACGACCGGGTAGCCCATCTCCTCGATGGCCTTGAGCGCCGATTCCTCGGTGAACGCCACGCGCACCTCGGGCTGGGGGACACCGTGCACTTTCAGGGCGAGCGATGTCAGCAGCTTGTCCCCGCAGGTGGTGGCGACTTTGGCGGAGTTGACGCAACGGATGCCCGCGCTTTCGAATATCACCAGCGCGTGCATGGCGCGCGAATGGTTGATGCAGCGCTCCAGAACGACATCAAACCCGAACCGGTGCCGGTCCTTCCCCAGCTGGAACGTGATCTGCCGGTCGTCCACCATTTCCAGGTCGGCGTCCCCCCGCTTCCTGAACTCGTCCAGAATGAGCTTTTCGTCCAGCCGGATCAGGGAATGGAGAAATCCGATTCTGATTTTCTTCATGCGGTCATTCCTTGTGCTCCTTGCACCATTTCACGATGTAGCGGAGTTCCTCGAGGTCCACCGTCTTGCCCTTGGTGCCCACGGACTTCACCCGGTCGAGAATGCGGCCGAGCAGGGCCTCGTCGGCCGAGGTCTCGCCCAGCTCGGACAGGGCGTGCTTCACGGAGCTCAGACCGGACATGTGGTCCAGGCTGATTCTCCGGACGCGGCCGACCAGCTCCGGGCTGAGACTCTCGTAGTGAAGGGGATCGATGGCCGCGGCCTGGGTGTGCACGCCGGCGCAGTGCGTGAACGCGTTCTTCCCCATGAGGGGATAGTTGGCGGGCACCGCGATTCCGGAAAACCGGCTGACCAGTTCGTACAGTTCCGGCAGCTTGTCGAGCTTCCAGGGATTCTCCGCGCCGAAGTCGGTCTTGAGCACCACCAGGAGCTGGGCCAGGTCCACCAGTCCCGCGCGCTCTCCGACGCCCAGCACCGTGGTGTCGATGATGTCGGCCCCGCCGCGGAACCCGTCCAGCGCATTGGCCAGCGCGAGACCCCGGTCGTTGTGGCAGTGCACGGCCACTTTGGGCTTCAGTCCCCGGCTCCCGAATTCGGTTTTCAGCTTTCCGACGAAATCCTGCAGGCTCCGCTTGGTGCCCGGCACCATGTACCCGGTCGTGTCCGCAACGCTGATGATGTCCGCGCCCGCTTCCACCGCGGCCACCGAAGCCTCGATGACGTTTTTCCAGGGCGACCGCACCGTGTCTTCGGGCGTATACCGGACGATCAAATCCGGCTTCCGGGACTTGGCGTACCGGATCACGTCCGCGATCTGCGCCACGGCCTCGGAGAGATTCTTGTTGAACACCGAACTCAAACGCTCATCCGAAACGCAGTAGAAGATGCCGATGAATCCGACGCCGCATTCCAGCGCCAGGTCGATGTCCCGCTTTACGGAACGGGCGTGCGCGGCCACGGTGGCGCGGAGCCCCGCGTGCGCGATCTGCCGGACCGCCTGGCGGATTTCATCCGTCACGACCGGATGGCCGGCTTCGACGTAGTCCACGCCGATGGCGTCGAGCAGGCGCGCCACTTCGAGCTTGATGTGGCCGTCGAAATAGAGACCGGGTGTCTGCTCGCCTTCACGGAGCGTGGTATCGAGTATCTGGATCACCGCTTTTATTCCCCCCAGTCTTCCTCTTCCTGGGGTGCTTCAGCCAGGGTGACGGGATTCAGGCCGGTCACCTCGAGCTCGGTCCCGCATTCGGGACAGGCCAGCAGTTCGCCCTCCACAGCGCCCTGACCGACGGGCACTTTGGCCCCGCAAACCGGACATTCGCCCATAATAACTCCTATAAAATAAATTCCATCGAAAGAAAATCCCTGCGGGAAACAGGGATTTTTATATAATATATTTTCATTGAAAAGTCAAGAGAATTTTGCTATTTTCTTTAAATTTAAGGAAAGGAACGACATGCCCGTACAATCGGAATGGAGATGGGTGGAATGGGCGCGCCGTCTGCAGGCACTGGCGCAGGTCGGCCTGGAGTACTCGGAGAATGAATATGATACGGAACGCTACACCGCGGTCCGGGCCGTGGCTTCGGAAATACTGGCTGCAGGTTCGGATGTCGACCCTCAGCGGATACGCGGCCTGCTCGATGCACAGACCGGATACGCCACGCCTAAAGTGGACGTGCGCGGCGCGGTGATCCGTTCGGATTCCATTCTCCTGGTGCGGGAGCGCCAGGACGGGGGCTGGTGCCTGCCCGGCGGATGGGCCGACACCGGGGAGACGCCTTCCGAAGCCGCGGCGCGCGAAGTATGGGAGGAATCGGGATTCCGGGTCCGGCCCGTGCGTCTCATCGCGGTCTGGGACCGCACGCTGCACGGACATGTTCCCCCGCATCCGTTCCGGATTTACAAGCTGTTCTTTCTGTGCGCCCTTTTAGGCGGAGAAGCGAAGCCCAGCAGGGAAACATCCGAAGCCGGATTCTTCCGGGAGGACGCGCTTCCGCCGTTATCCCTGGGACGGACGACTCCTTCGCAAATCAGCCGGATTTTCGAACATCACCGGAACCCGGGGATGCCGGCGGATTTCGACTAGCCGGTTCCGCAGGATCTCATAAAAAACCACCACGGAAAAAGACACGGAGAATTAATGAAACAGGGGTATTTATTGATTCCCGTTTTTCCATTCGGAAAGGCCGCCAGAATGAAAATCAACGCATAACCCCATATCC
>JAFGAX010000183.1 GCA_016933415.1 bacterium | reverse complement strand
GAAATCAACCGCAAGATGGTCACGGCCATCGCGGATTTTCATTTCGCGCCCACGGAATCGAACCGGCGCAACCTGCTGGCCGAGGGCGTGCCGGACGCCGCGATCACGGTGACCGGGAACACGGTGATCGACGCCCTGCTGATGACCGTGGAACCGGACTTTTCGCCCAAGGGATTCACGCTGCCCCGGCACCAGGGTCTGATTCTCGTCACGGCCCACCGCAGGGAAAATTTCGGGGAGCCGCTGGAAGCCGTGTTCCACGCCATCCGAGACCTGGCAGGTCTGTACCCGCATCACCTGTTCGTGTATCCGGTGCACATGAACCGGAACGTGCAGAAACCCGCGAACGCCATTCTCTCCAAAATCGACAATGTCCAGCTCCTGCCGCCGCTCGATTACCGGACCTTTTCAAATCTCATGGCCATGTCCACGATTGTGCTGACCGATTCCGGCGGCATCCAGGAGGAGGCGCCTTCGCTGGGGAAGCCAGTGCTGGTGCTGAGGAACGAGACGGAACGGCCCGAGGCCGTGGAAGCCGGAACGGTCAAGCTGGTCGGGCCGGACCGGGAGCGCATTGTGCGCGAAGTCCGGAGCCTGCTGGATGACCGGGACGCCTATGACCGGATGGCGCGCGCCGTGAACCCCTACGGCGACGGCAAGGCGTCCATGCGCATCGCGGATTTTCTGGAACAAAGATTGGAACACGGATGAAAGGAAATGGAACGCGGGCGCCTTTGGCGCGCGGATGAGGCGGATGGCCGCGGAAAAGAAAAAGCGGAACACGGATTAAGCGGATGAAACGGATCTGCACGGATAAAGCGGAATGAATAGGGTAATGCGCATTGATTCAAATGGCTGTCATCCCCGCGGAAAAGAAAAAGCGGAACACGGACCTTCGGTGGATGAAACGGATTTACACGGATAAAGCGGAACGAATAGGGTAATGCATTGATTGATAGGTATGTCATCCCCGCGAAAGTGTTTTTTCATCCGCGTCAGCGGACGGGGATCCAGGGGGGGCGTAGGCGAAGCAATCGTTGTTTATTGTTCATTTCATGGTTTGCGAAGAGTTTAAGCCCCGTTCTTCTTTTCCTCTTCTTGTCACTTTTCACGACTCCTCTTCTGACCCAGGAACAATCCACTTCCTCTCCGGCCATCAGCGATTTTGTTTATCAGCTCCAAAACGTCGATTTTGAAGCCATGGGGCAGGCCGGATTCGACCTGGCGGTCATCGATTATTCTGCGGATGGAACGGATGAAACGGCTTTTCCCCGGGAGCGTATCGATTCCCTCAGAAACGCACCCGCGGGGCCGGCCATTGTTCTCTCCTACCTGAGCATCGGCGAGGCGGAGGACTACCGGTTCTACTGGGAGGACGATTGGAAACCCGGGAATCCGTCCTGGCTGGGGCACGAAAATCCGGACTGGGAGGGGAATTTCCGCGTCGCGTACTGGGATTCCGGATGGCGCGAAATCGTTCTGCGATACCTGGATAAAATCCTGGACGCGGGATTCGACGGCGTGTACTGCGACCTGGTCGATCAATACGAATACTTCATGGAAAGAGGGAGGGACTCTGCCGCGATCGAGATGGCGGATCTGGTCGCCGAGATCCGCGCCGCAGGCCGGGTTCGCAATCCCGATTTCCGGGTTTTCGTGCAGAATGCGTCCGAATTGCCGGGGCTGGTCGCCTCGTATCTCGAATCCGTGGACGGCATAGGCCAGGAGGACATTTATTACGGGTATGAGAGGGACGGGGTCGCCACGCCGTCCGAAGTGACGTCCTGGCTGGAAAACAACTTGGCGGTTTTCAGGGACGCCGGAAAGTCTGTGTTGACCGTGGATTACCCGTTTTCTTTAAGCGAAAATAAACCTCACTTTGATTCGCAGACTCGCCAGAAGATCGATCTGGCCTACGAACGCTCCGCCTCGAATGGATTCATCCCCTACTGCACGGTGCGGGAGCTGAATTTCATGACAATCAATCCGGGGCATGAGCCGGCGTCTGTCCGCGATCGGGAAGGGTCCGGGTCACCGCGTCCGGCAAGTCCGGCCCTGCTTCCCAATTATCCCAATCCGTTCAACGGGAGCACTGTGATTCCGGTGGCCGTTCCAAGACCTGTTCACGCGATACTCTCCGTGTTTGACTCGCGCGGCGCAGAGATGGCCCGCATTCACGATGGAATGGTCCGGGCCGGCAGGACGGAATTCCGTTGGGACGGGAGAAGCTTCGGAGACAGGCCCGCGGCGAGCGGCGTGTACTTCGCGGTGTGGGAGGCGGAGGGCAGGCGGGAAACGGTAAAGATGATCCTGGTTCGATGAAAAATCCCCCCTGACCCCCCTTCTTCGAAGCCTGCAATAATTCAGGAATCTAATTGCTTGGTCCCGCTTCGCGGGAAGGGGAAACGCCTTACCTCATAAGTACCATGGGACGGACTGCAGTGCGGTTCCCGGCTTCCAGGCGGCAGATGTAAATGCCGGACGGAAGGGGCCTGCCGTTCCGGTCGCAGCCGTTCCACTCCGCCTTCTGAACTCCGGGCGCTGCAATCGTCCTTTCCAATCTGAACAACTGCGTCCCTCTCAGGTCGAATATGAAAAGAGTCGCCCGTCCCGGTTTTTCAACATTAAATGACAGCAGTGTGGCCGGATTGAACGGATTGGGATAATTGGGCAGCAGTCCGAACCGGTCCGGCGATACCGGCGCGACATCCACGTCATCAGCGTCCGGATCCGAAACCCGGATGTCATCCAGAAAGAGTTCAACCCCCTCCAGCGGTCCGTATTCCGCGACAACGGACATTCGGTCCACGGCGGTCCAGTCGAAAAGCCCCTCCGGATTGTACCACTGATTGTTGTCCCAGGAACCGTGTTCCGTGAAGTCCTCGAGCGGAACGCGGATGCGCTGCCATTCCCCGTCCCAATTCCTGGAGGGCGGGCCGAGCGTTGTCCGGATGCGCCAGGGGTGGTCCTCCGGATCCTGCGTTTTCGTGTCCTCGAAACGGATGTCGATCCGCGTTTCCGGGGCATCGCATCTCGCCCACAGGTCCAGCTCGAAACCCTGTTCCACAAGCAACGACAGGTCTGCCGGCGCGGTGAAACGCAGGGACACGTTCCCGTACTGCTCGAAATCAGAGATGGAAAGGCAGTAGGATCCCCGGCGGGGATCGGCTTCACAGTACCAGTCGGCCGCTCCCTCGTTGTGCCAGCCCGCGTTCAGCAGACCGGCCGCGATGTAATCGTCGTACAGCGTGAATCCTTGAGAGATCGGCTCAGAAACCGGTTCCCGCTGAACCGGGGGCGTGAGCCCGAGCGCAGCGGCTGCGGCTGTATCCACGTCGGTTTCCACGTTTCCGGCTGTTCCGGGCTCGAACAACCCGAAACTGCCCGCGTAGTCCCAGAGCGACCAGGCGATGCCGTTTTCCTCCAGGCAGGTGCGGACATCCGTCAGCCAGGCGGCGCGGTCCGCGGAGGTCGAATGGATCTGATAGGCCCCCAGTTCGCCGCACCACAGGGGCACGTTCCGCTGGTTCTTGAACCGAACCGCGATGTCGATCAGGGAGCGGATGTAGGCGGCGTTCCCCTGTGCGGGATATGCGTTATAGGTGCCCTGCCACCACGTTCCCGCGAGCGACGAGGGCAGGCCGGGCATGCGGGACGCGTCATAGGGGTATGGAATGCCGGCGAGGTCCGCGCCCGACGGATCGGTCCAGGATGCGCCCTGATGCGTGAACAGGAAAGGATCGTAGAAGTGGAAGGTGTAAATGAGATTGGTGTCCGGGTACGCGGGCATCAGGGAGAGGTTGTTGTAGCTGTTCCATCCGCCGGGTCCGACTACAATGGTGTGGAACGTGTCCTCCAGCCGGATGGCCGTAATGACCCGCCCCTGAATGGCGTTCCAGACCGCGTCGGAAATCCCGTGCGGTTCGTTCTGCACCTCATAGAATACAAGTCCGGACCGGTTCCGGAAATGCCTTGCGACCTGCGTCCAGGACGCCAGGAGAACGGTTTCTATGGCGGGATCCGTGTCCACTGCCGGGTCGAAGGTGTGATTGTCGATGATGAGGCAGAGTCCGGCGGCTTCTGCCCGGTCCTGCGCGAGCCCGAGGAATTGCAGGAACAGGGGATCCAGTTCGTACCCGGGGGCCGGTCCCGCCATGTTCAGCAGATCCACCGGCAGGCGCACATGGTCGCATCCCAGGCTTCGGATGGCGTGAAAGTCTTCCTGCGTGAACCGGTTGACGTGGATCTCCCGCGCCGAGGACCGCTGGAACCAGTCCGCGAGATTCACGCCTTTATGGAAGGGCAGGTCGCGGCCGGAAACGGATGCGGCGGCGAGGAGCAGGGTATAGAATAGTATCCTTTTCATGGCGACCCCTTTCGTAGTGCGGGAATGCCGATGCAAGGCTCTTCGGAAGCGAAGCACGGAAGCGGGGCTCAGAGCGACGATTCTGCCCGTTGCGCCGCGCGCTTCGCGTTGTGCGCCATGCGTCGTGCATCCTGCCGTCTCCCCTTCAGGATTTGCCCGATTTCTCCTTCGAGCCGTGCTTGCCCGTGTACAGAAACCGCTTGATTTTCTGGGTCGGTGTCTTCTCGAAAGGCTCATGATGCTCGATGATGCGCGTGATGCGCGAGAATCGCGAGACGTTCGCGTTGACCTTGTGGCGGATCGCCTCAAGCCGCTCGCGGATGGCATGGCTGATCTGTTCCTTCGTCAGGCCGAGGGCCTCAAGCTCGCGGTGCAGGAATTCGTAATTCGGGTGCACGGCCGCGATCACTTTCCCCTCCTCCTCGTAGACCAGGGATTCCTGCACTTCCTCGGACCGGTTCAGCACGGACTCGATTTCCTCGGGGTAGATGTTCTCTCCGTTCGGCCCGATAATGGTGTTCTTCGCGCGGCCCATGATGTAGAGATACCCGTCCTTGTCCAGCCTGCCGAGATCGCCGGTTCGGAACCAGCCGTCCGGGGACAGCACTTCACGGGTCCGTTCCGGATCCCGGTAATAGCCGGTCATGACATTGTCGCCCCGGACGATGATTTCACCCTGTCCGGTTTCCGGGTCCTGGCCGTCGAGCCGGATCTCCACTCCGGGGATGACGGGGCCCGTGGAGCGGAACCGGGTCAGGCGCGGCGTGCATCCTGCGATCATGGGCGATGTTTCGGTCAGGCCGTAGCCGATGGCGTACGGGAACCGCCCGTCTCTCAGGAAGCGCTCCGTTTCCGCGGATACCTTGGCGCCGCCGATGCCGTAGAAATGAAGCTTTCCGCCGAACGTCCGGTGCACCTTGCGGGCGGCCGCCCGGTGCAGGAGGCGCCGCGTGAACGGCACTTTCATCAGGCCGCGCATCAGTCCGTTGGCCGACAGCTTGGGCAGAATGCTGTTCTTGTACACTTTTTCCATGATCAGGGGAACGGTGAGCATGACCGTGGGCCGGACGGCTTCGAGGGCAGGCATCAGCACGCGCGCCACGGGCGGTTTGTCGAGGTAGTACACACAGGCGCCCTTGGCCACGGGAATCAGGAAGCCGATGGTGAATTCGTAGCAGTGGGAAAGCGGCAGGATGGAGATAAACCGGTCGACCTCCGTGACGCGCTGAATCTCGAGCGTGGCCAGAGTGTCGAACACGAAGTTCCGGTGCGTCAGCACCACGCCCTTGGAATGCCCGGTCGTACCGGACGTATAAATGATGGCGGCCGTGTCCTCCTCCCGGACAGGGCGGTCAGCCCAGCTCAGGTCATCCGGGGCACCGTCCGGCTTCCGGTCCAGCCCTTCCGAATCGGGCAGATTCGCCATCGCCTCCGCGTTCGATCCGTCCGGGATGCGCACAAACCCCTCCATCCGGATGCGGATGGGGCAGGACAGGCCGCCGTCAGCCTCGGCTTTGGCGTACTGCTTCTGGGAAACGATCAGAACCCGGGCCTCGGAATGCGCCAGGATGGTCCGCACTTCATCGGTGTGGAAGTCGGGAAGGATGGGTACCGCGATCGCGCCGAGCGAAGTGACCGCAAAATGGGCGATACCCCATTCGGGCCGGTTCTCCGAAAGGATGGCGACTCGATCGCCTGCGGACACGCCCAGGGCCGAGAGCCCGGCGGACAGGGCGCCGACACGACGGCCGAATTCACGGTAGTTCACCGGCTCGCCTCCGACCCAGGATACGGCGGGTCTGTCGCCGTGCGTCTCCACGGTCCGCCGGAGCAGGGCCGGAAGCGTTCTCTTTTCAATCGTTTTCACTGGTGTCTCCTCTCTTTCCGGTCCGGCAGTGCCCGACCGCGTCCCCATCCGGGCCGGCCGGCCCCTGCGTGCGCGGGGATTATTCGAAATCCGCGGGGTCGCCCTCTCCGCGGCGCAGGACGCGATAGGGAAATTCCATGAG
>JAFGAX010000182.1 GCA_016933415.1 bacterium | reverse complement strand
GCTGCGGGTCGTGCGACTTGTGCGTACGCGCCTGTCCGGCCGGCGCGCTCGGTCCGGAGCCCGAAGACTACAGGCTTGACCTGTGCCACGCAAAACTGACGGAATTTTCAAGGGAGAGGGGAATCGGCGTGCACATCTGCGGCGTGTGCATCCGGTCGTGCCCGCTGTCGTTCCCTTCGACGCCGGCCGGGGAGTCCTGAACACGGGCGCTTCCCTTGAAATCAGGCGTTTTGCGTGCGGTCCGCTGGAAACCAACACCTATGTCCTGGTCGATCCGGGCGGGAAAACCTGCATCCTGGTCGATCCGGCTGAACCCGGCGGAACGGTGGAACAGTTTCTGGACCGGGAAGGCCTGACGGTGGAACGCATTCTGCTGACCCACGGGCATTTCGACCATATCGCGGGCGTTCCGGGGTTCCGGGCCCGGGGGAACGCGCCGGTCTGGATACACGCGGCCGACGCCGACATGCTGATACGGCCCGAGGCCAACATGTCCCTGTTCATCGGGCTTGACATCCGGATGGAGCCGGCCGACGGCTTTCTGGCGGACGGAGCCGTGATTCCTTTCGGATCCGGCGGCGGACTCCGAGTGATCCACACGCCGGGTCACACTGCCGGCGGGGTCTGTTTCGCGGGCGAGGGATTCGTCCTGGCCGGGGACACCCTGTTCAGGGGATCGGTGGGAAGAACGGATTTTCCCGGTTCCTCGGAGCAGGCGCTCATGCGGTCCATCCGGGACGGACTGCTGACCCTGGAGGACGATGTCCGTGTTTACCCGGGGCATGGAGAAACGACCGAGATCGGCTTTGAACGCAAACACAACCCCTTCCTCTCCGGCCGTTTCCGGTGATCTGGACCGGCTCGGATCGCGCTTCCTGGGGCATCTGTCTTTGGACCGCGGTTTGTCCGCGCTCACGGCTGAGGCCTACCGGAACGACCTGACGCGTTACTTCCGGTTCCTGGGAGAACGGGGCGTTCTGAATGCCGCGGAAGTCAGGACCGAACATGTAAGGGCCCTGATCGCCATGCTGTCGGATATCGGCATGGCCGCGTCGAGCATGGCGCGCAACCTCACGGCCATACGCATGTTCCACAGGTTCTGCCTGTCCGAACAGGTGGCGTCCGAGGATCCGACCGGGCCCGTGGACATTCCTCGCAAGGGCCGTAAGCTGCCGGCGGTTCTCGAAATACACGAAGTTTTCCGGATCCTCGAAGGCATCGGCGGCGAAAACCCGAAGGACATGCGCGACCGCGGCCTTCTGGAGTTTCTGTACGCCACGGGACTGCGCGTCACCGAACTGATCACCGTGACTCTGGCCGATCTGGACGAGCGGGAGCGGCTGGTGCGGGTGCTGGGCAAGGGGAGCAAGGAGCGCATCGTGCCGGTGGGCGACGCGGCTCTGCGTTTCACCCGGCGCTACAGGGACACGGTCCGTTCCGAACGGCTGAAAGCCGGACTGAACCGGGACCGGCTCTTTCTGAGCCTCAGAGGCAGGCCGCTCACGCGCTTCGCGGTGTGGAAAATCATCCGCGCCAGGACGGCGGAGGCGGGCGTGGACAAGACCGTGAGCCCGCACACGTTCCGGCATTCCTTCGCCACGCACCTGCTCGAGGGCGGCGCGGACCTGCGGTCCGTGCAGGAACTGCTGGGGCATTCGGACATCTCGACCACGCAGATCTACACGCATCTGGACCGCGAGTTCCTGCGCGAGGTGATCACCACGTTTCATCCGAGGGAGAGACAAAACAAGAGCTGAACGCGGATGGGCACGGATTAGGAACAGAATGGAACACGGATCAACACGGATGAAACGGATTATCGCGGATAAAGAGATATCAATAGGGTAATGCATTCATTTCAATAGATGTCATTCCCGCGAAAGCGGGAATCCAGGGGTGGGGTCAATATACGGTAGTTTTTAGCCATTGATTCACTCGGATTCCCATGAAACGTGCGATTCAACCATTCATCCTCAGTGCTTTCGTGATTCTGTCGGCACTGGCACTTTCCGACGGATCGGATACTACATCCTCCGCAATGCACGATCGCAAACTCGGCCCGCGCCTGCGGGAAATCCTGCGCGGAACGAACTCGCTGGACTCCGGATCAACGCTTCAGGAACCCCTGCGACTGTGGGTCCGCGTCCGCAATCCCGAAAGCCTGTCCATCCCGGGCGTACGGGTGGAATCGGCCCACGGCGGTCTTGCGATCGCGCGGGCGAACCCGGACGCAATCGGCCGCCTGCTTCGCCATCCGGACGTCCTGAGGCTGGAGGCGCCTGCCTCGTGCCGGACGCTTCTGGACGAGAGCCTCCCGGCCATTGGGATGGACCGCGTACGGCCGGCCGCGGACACAGGCCCGACGGGGGCAGGCGCGATCATCGGCATCGTGGATTCGGGAATCGACTGGTCGCATCCGGATTTCATCCGGCCCGACGGCAGGTCTCGCATCCTCTATCTGTGGGATCAGACCGATCCTGCTGGCCCGTATCCCTCACCGTTCGGAACCGGAACCGAATACACCAGGGCCGAACTGGATGACGAAATCGACGGCACGCCTGCCGGAAGGGTACGCGCCAGAGACGAATCCGGTCACGGCACGCACGTGGCCGGCATCGCTGCGGGGAACGGCCGGGGAACAGGAAACGGAAAGGCGTCAGGCCGCTACACGGGCATGGCGCCTGAAGCGGACCTGATTGTCGTCAAGACCGGCACGGTCCCGATCGACGAGACTCTGGTTGCGCAGGCTGTTTCCTATATTTTTGCAAAGGCGGAAATTCACGGAAAACCCGCGGTCGTGAATCTCAGCATCGGTAAATCCAGCCAGGAAGGCCCGCATGACGGCACCGCGCCACTGGAGCAGGCGATCAACAGTCTGCTCGGAGGAGGGGGAAGGGCGGTCGTGACAGCGGCGGGGAACGACGGGGACAAGCCGATCCACTTCAAGGGGCAGTTCGATTCCCCGGTTTCGAACAGCCTGAGCGTCCCGTTCTCCGTTCCGGCCAATGCGGCCGGGACCGAGGACGGGGTCCGGTTCGATATCTGGTCTCCGCCTTACACGGGTCTGACTGTTTCAGTCGTGACACCGTCCGGCGTTTCGTACGGACCGGTGTCCCCGATGACCTCCATCCGCGCCTGGGACACGGCCGAGGGAGTCATTACCGTGGACAACGCGTCCGCGGGACCGGATCCGGACAATGACGATTACGAAATGCGCATCCGCATCGCGGACAAAAGGTCCGGGCCTGCAGTAACCGATGTGCTCGCGACCGGCTTGTGGAGGCTGGACTTCACGGGCAAGCCCGGCCGGTTCGACGGCTGGCTGTACGAGTCCACGATGAACGCGGTGCTGACGGACCGCATTGACTTCACCACGCTCCTCGTGGAGCCCGCGCATGCGCGGCTGGCCATCGCGGTCGCGTCCTTCGTCTCGCGGAACACATGGCCCTGCCTCGGGTTTACGAATCCGTTCACGGACGAAGGAGTCACCCCTGGCGCGATCTCGGCTTTCTCGAGCGGGGGAGGGCCGCGTCCCAACACTAGGGGTTCCTCTTCCACGGGAAAGCCCGAGATCGTGGCGCCCGGTGAGTATGTCCTGTCCTCCCTGTCCCGGCACATCGCCGGACGGCCCGCGGATCATCTGACCGCGGACGACAGCGTGCACTGGGCTGAACGGGGCACCAGCATGTCCGCCCCGCACGTCGCGGGCCTGATCGCCCTGATGTTCGAATCGGATCCGGCCCTGACCAGTTCGGACATCAAGGGCATTCTGATCGCGTCCGGCCGCAAGACGCCGGACATGGGATCGAATTTCTGGCACAACCGCTGGGGTTACGGCATGCTGGACGCTTATGAGGCGATACGCCTGACCGGAATCGGGGACCGGCCGGTCCCGGCCGCGCCGCATGCCTGGACGCTGGCGGCCGCGTATCCGAACCCCTTCAACGGAAGCACGTCGTTCCCGATCGACGTTTCCGGGACAGCCGGAAGAGGCGAACTCTTTCGCGCGCGGATTTTCGACGCCTCCGGCCGGACGATCCGATTGCTGATGCAGGGGAACCTCCCGGCCGGCCGGACCGTACTGCGGTGGGACGGCACGGACGACACGGGCCGGTCCCTCGCCAGCGGCGTCTATATCCTGACCGTGACAGGCCGGGGGCTGAAAGCGACCCGCAAACTCGTCCTGGTCCGCTGAATCTGACAGCGAGCGAATTCCCCGGGGCTCGCCCCGGGGAAAGCGAGCGAATATAAGATGTCTCTTCTCTACAGATAGAAGCTTCGCCGCAAGGCGGCACCAAGCTATTCGATTTTTACACTATTGAAGGCCCGCCGCTTGCGGCGGGGAGCTTCAACCGGCGACCCGCAACGCGCCCGTCCACATAGGATATCGAAATAAATGCTTCAATCCATCAAGCGCCTCACCCGTCATTCCGCGGTTTACGGCATCGGCCACATCGTGAGCCGGTCCATCAGCTTTCTGCTTCTGCCCATACACACGAATTGCCTTCCGCCTGACCAGTACGGCCGCGCGACGCTCCTTTTCTCCACTCTGGCCATACTGCAGGTGCTGTTCAGCTACGGCCTGGATGTGGCCTTTCTCCGCTTCTTTATACTCGGCTCCGACCGCAGGGAAAAGGAGCGGGTGTTCAGCACCGCGTTCTGGATGATATTCATCACCGGCGTGATTTTCTCCTGCATACTCCTTCTGAATCCCGGTTTTTTCTCCGGAATCGTATTCCGCTCAGACCGCTTCGCAACCCTGATCCGGCTCTCTGCGGGCATATGCCTGGCGGACGCGCTCCGGCTTCTGCCTTTCCTGACCCTGCGGGCTGAGGAGAAGCCGGTCGAATTCGTGCTCCAGAACTCGTTCAATATCGTCGCCACTCTGGTCCTCAATCTCGTATTCGTGGTCCGCATGGGCATGGGCATCGAAGGTATTTTCTGGGCGAACCTGGTTGCTTCGGTTCTAACCCTCATTTCCACGGCCCGGCTGTTCATCCGCTGGCTGAGGCCCGTTTTCTCCAAACCCGTGCTCGCGGAACTGATGCGTTTCGGCATTCCCTATGTTCCGTCCACTTTGGCTGTCGTGATTATGGATCAGATCAGCAGGTTCTTCGTGGACCGAATGATCGGTCCTGAGGCGAACGGGCTGTTCAGCGCGGGCGCCAAATTCGGCATGTTCATGTCCCTGGTCGTGGCCGCGTTCCGTTTCGCCTGGCATCCCTTTTTCCTCTCAACCGCGAAACAGGAGGACGCGCCAGCGGTGTTCGGCAGGGTGCTGACCTATTTCGCGGCTGTGACCGGATTTCTCTTTTTGTTATTCTCTCTATTTATAAGAGAAATCGGGGGAATATCGCTTTTCGGCTTCAGGCTGATCGGGGCTGAGTTCGAATCAGGCCTGTCGATCGTTCCGCCTATCCTGCTTGCCTACGTGTTTTACGGCGCGTACGCGAACTTCATCGTGGGCGTATACCTGAAAAAGAAGACTGCATGGCTCCCATTCATCACAGGCACTGGCGCT
>JAFGAX010000181.1 GCA_016933415.1 bacterium | reverse complement strand
TTTCGACTTCGACGCGATGATCGCGCCCTTCCGCGGCCCGGACGGGACTTGGCCGAAGGAAATTCCCATGGCTCTGGCCGCGCAACATGCGCTGTCGGCCTTGGAGGGCACGCTCGGGCTCCTGGGAAATCCGGTCGGCCTGAAGAGCTTCAGGCCGTTTCATTCGACGGGAGAGGATTTCCTGCACAATTTCATCGGCATGTGCGGCGTTCCCATGGACCTTTCACCCGCATTCCCGGCCGGCGCCGGAACGCTCTTCCTCGCGGAAACGGCGGCCGCCGATCCGGCCATCACGGAGAGGATCCGTGAGCGGCTCTCAGCCGGCGCCTCGGTGATCATCACTTCCGGTCTCCTTCAGGCCCTCCGGGACCGCGGCATCGGCGACATCGTGGAACTCGACGTCACGGGGAAAAAGACGGCGGCTTCGGATTTCGTCGCCGGGTGGGCGCGGCCCGTGAAGTCGGAGAAGCCGATTCTCCTCCCCCAGATCGCGTACCGGACCAACGACTCCTGGGAGGAAGTGTCCTTTCTGTCGAACGGAATGGGCTGGCCCCTGCTCCACGAGGCTGATTACGCGTCGGGCCGGCTGTATGTGCTGGCGGTTCCGGACAATCCCGGCGATCTCTACGATCTTCCGGCCGGCGTTCTGAACCGCATCCGTCAGGTCCTGTCGGCCGGGCTCCCGATCCGGATGGAAGGGCCGTCGCGCATCAGCCTGTTTCTGTACGACAACGGCGTCTGCGTCGCGCATTCGTTCCGGGATGAGCCTTCGGACATCGTTCTGGTCGGAGACGGCCGCGTCAAATCGCTCTTCGACGCGGACTCGGGCCTGACGGTGAGCGGAGAGGCGCGAAAGGATTTCCGGGGCCGCGAAACCGGAGAACGGGCCTATCCCGTGACACTGAAGCCCCACTCGTTCCGGGTGTTCCGATGCGAATGACGGAAGGAAGAGCGTAACGGAGTATCAGGGTGACGGAGTAACGGAGAAACGGCCCGCGGCCTCATCAGCCCACGACTTCAGTCGTGGGATCAGGATAAAAAATATCTCTTTATAAACCGATTCATCGGTTTCCTGTATAAAACCGTTAAAACGGTTTCTCAAAATAGTCAGGTCTTCCCTGTACCCACGGTTAAAACCGTGGGCTGACGATACCGGGCCCGGAATCAGAACTCATGCCCCAGCGAAACCCGGTAAAGCGGCTCGTCCGCGCCGGACCTGCGCGAAAACGACCATTGAAACGGTCCGAAGGGCGTCAGCAGGCCCGCGGACAGGATCCAGCAGGTCTCATCGTCCCCTTCTTCCCATAGCTCCTGGAGCTTCATTCCGGTCCGCAGAACGCCCGTTTCAAAGGAGAGAAAAAACAGCCCCCTCGGCTCCAGCCGCAATCCGGCCCTGAACGCCGCGGCGGAACGGCCGCTTTCGGACATGAATACCAGCCCCGGGAAGGGAATGTAATTCAGCCCCGGCCCGGGAAGCCCCCCGATCCGGAAAACCTGCTCCTCCACCGCCCGTTTCTGTTCGATCCAAGCCGCCCATGCATCCGTCAGAAACACGACTCCGGGCCCGAGCGGCGCCGCATTCCGGAATGAACCGGTGAATTGCCGGAACACCGCGTCGTCATTGACCCACTCGGGCGCCTCCCTGTATTCAAGATGAAGCCTGGAACCCCGCCTCGGAAAAGCCAGGCGGTCCAGATCGTCCCGTTTGAAAAAGGCGGTCAGTCCCCCATACCGGTGCGCGGCGCCCGTCCATTCCTTGTCCTCGGGAAGCCAGGACGG
Source organism: bacterium (assembly GCA_016933415.1). Classification (GTDB taxonomy): domain Bacteria; phylum Zhuqueibacterota; class QNDG01; order QNDG01; family DTFT01; genus JAFGAX01. The sequence goes on along the minus strand of JAFGAX010000181.1, from coordinate 4,281 downwards.
TTTCTTTTCGACTCTTCGATAGAAAACGCCCGCGCCGACCAACGATTCATTGGATAAAAGCCTTTCCACGCGGCCGTCCGTCTCAAACAAACGCATGCGATACTGGGAATCCAGCCTGTCCGCCTTGTATTCATCCTGAGTCCACTCCTGAAAACGGTACTCGCTTCCGAAAGTCAGTCCTGGATCACAGCCCATGTCCGCGAAAAAGGCCGCCCGGAATCCTGTGTGCCTTCCCAGCCGGACGTCCAGAAGCTGTCGCGATCCCGGACCGAGCTTGTTGCGGAGCGTCAGGTTGAACAGAAGCGCTGTTTCATTATCCGAATCGTGATGCAGGCCGAACCGGATCTCATCCAGCGACCGTTCCGAGACCTCGATCACCAGCTGGCTCCCGGACAGCCTTTCCTTCATTCGGTAGGAGACCCGTTTGAAAAATCCGCTGCCGTACACTTTTTCCACGGCCGCGTCGATGTCGTCGGCGGTCAGATCCGCCGGCAGGTTCAGCATGAGCCGGCCTTCCACCACTTTCCGCGTCACGTGCCTGAGGCCCTCGACGGCCAGGGACGTCACGCGGACTGCGCGGTCCGCGGGAGGAGCCGAAAACCGGTCCTGAGGCGGGCCGAATATTGCCAGCCGCTCCGCCAGGCTGTCCAGGCGATCCGACGCCAGCCGGGCCGCCCTTTCGCCTATGGCGATGAGGCTGTCCACGGCATTGAAGCTGAAAAGGTGATACCCTTCCAGATCCGGGTCGATGAGAAGATCGCATTGCCGCCGCTGTTCTGCGACGGTCGTGACATTGACCAGGGACACGGCTTGGTTCAGGATACGGGTCATGTCCCATCCCGTGGCGTCCGGCGGTGTACGCGGCGTGTACACGTCCACACCGATGACGATGTCCGCGCCCATGTCGCGGCAGTCCGATACGGGAAAGTTACGCACGATGCCGCCGTCGACCAGCAGGCGTCCGTCCAGTTCCACAGGCGTGAACACCGTTGGAATGGCCATGCTGGCCCGGATGGCCGCGGGCAGATGCCCGTTTTTGAGAACCACCGCCTCTCCGGTTCCGATGTCCGCGGCGACGCACAGGAAGGGAATCGGGAAAAGGTTGAAATCCTGGGTTTCGTGCGCGGACCAGGTGAGACGGTTCAGCAGCGCCAGCAGTTTCTGTCCTGGAATCAGGCCGGACGGAAGCTCGATGCGGCGGCCGGAAATCGGGAACAACCCCATATATTTCCCGTCTTCCTCTTTTTCCGGCATGGAAAGGGCGCGCCTCGGGACCGGATCAAGCAGGAGATCGTTCCAGTTCACGGACCGGGCAATGGCCTCGAGCCGTTTCGCGTCATACCCGACTGCATAGAGCCCCCCGATCACCGCGCCCATGCTGGTTCCGGCGATGCAGTCGACCGCAATGCCTTTCTCCTCCAGCACCTTCAGCACGCCGATATGGGCCAGTCCCCTGGCGCCCCCGCCGCTCAGGGCCAGGCCGACTTTGGGCCGGGTTGCGGCGTGGACTGTGCCGCAGAAAAACACCGGTGCCGCGGGAAGCAGCATCAGTGCGCAGAGGAGCATGCGGAATCGTGCAAGTTGTTCCACCGGTCAACCCCTTATGAAGGCGCTCATCATCCGGGCATTCCGGCTTCCATGGGATGGGAAACCCGGTGGGAGGGGAATGCGATTCGCGTACTATAACGATTTCTCCTGAGGGAAACCCTGGTTTGTCCCAGCCGTTTCATTGACCATCAGTTGCCTTTTCCGCGGCCGGGATGCGGAGGGACATCCGGAATCCGATTTTAGGGATTCGCGAGACGGCGGATTTCCGGCATCGCATCCATGGCCGCTTTTTTCCCCGCTTCGATCGCCTTCTCCGCGGCATGAAAATCGAAAAGCCTGATTTCGTCCACATCCGGGGACAGCAGGACATCAGGCGGCCATTGGTCCAGCAGGGCCGTCTGAAGATTGGCCTCGATGAGATCCACGGACTGAATGAAAATCTGAACAAGATTCGGCGTTCCGGTCTTTCTCGTGGGGCTTCGCCGGGCAGCTCTGACCGTGCCGTCGTCGCCTCCCGTCGTTTTCCGCGCCGCGCGGGATATCGCCTGATGAGGCGCGAATCTCTCCTTCAGGCTGGCCAGTAACGAATCGAATCCGGGTTTCACGTTGATGGAGCCCGATTTCCCGAATTCCCCGGACGCCTGCTGGACGTTGACGGCAACAACCGGATACGGCCCCAGCCGTCTGGCGATACTGACCGGCAGCGGATTGGCCAAACCGCCGTCCGCCAGAATGCGGTCTCCCTCTCGGACCGGCCTGAAAACCGCAGGAATGGAAATACTGGCCATGATGGCGTTCACAAGCGGGCCGCTTGAAAAAACACTCTCCGCTCCGGTTTCCATGTCCGCCGCGACGGCCGCGAAAGGGATCCCCAGGCCTTCGATCATCGAATCCCCTGTAAACTCCGCGATGAAACGACGGATGCGTTCGTCGTTGACGATCCCGGAAATGGAGAAGCCCGGGGCGAACAGCCGGGCGAGATATTTCCAGTCGAGCGAAAGCGCCAGGCGCTCGATCGGCTCGACGCAGCCTTTCGCCGCATAGCACCCGCCGACCAGGGCGCCCATACTGGTTCCTGCGATGTTTCCGACCGGTATGCCCTGATCCTCCAGAACCCGAAGCACGCCGATGTGCGCGAGGCCGCGTGCGCCTCCGCCGCCCAGCGCCAGTCCGATTCCCGCAGCCTTCCTTCCGGACACCTCGGCCCGGACCGCCGGCGGCCGTTTGATCTCCATCCTGCACCTCCCTTTCGATTGGGTAATGTACGAATTTCCCGGTGTCAGTTCAACCCCGCAGCCGGACCATGAGTATCACGGACGGCGGGGGGAATGCGACAGGACGCGCCAAAGAAGAAGGGGCCGCCTGAACAAAGAGCGGCCCCTTCGGGACAAGGAGGAAGGAGAAGAGGAAAACCGGTGAGGTTCACACGCTCCGGGAGGCCGTGAGCCTCCCGGAGCGTTTCGTTTTCCGCCGAACCCCGGAAGCGCAGACCGCACGACCTACGGCCCCGGGGTCGGGGATTTACAGTTCCGTCATTACAGCCTCAACCGGTTCGGCCGGGCCGTGCTGAACGGACTTTCCATTCCCGTTCCTATACAGAATGGAAAACCCGGCCGCGGCCAGCAGGCCGAGCCCTCCCACGGCCGGCCAAAACGCGTCCGGTCCCAGCCGGTCATAGCTCCAGGTTCCGGCCGCGGGAGCCACGACCAGGGCCAGGGAGAATGTCAGCGAGTACAGGCCCATGACGGATCCCGTGCGGCCCGGCGGCGTCCGGCCCGCCACCCAGGCCGATGACGGTGAAAAAATCATCATTTCACCCGCGGTCATCAGCACGGTTGCGGCCAGAACGAGCTCGAACCGGTCCATCCAGGGCAGAGAGGCGAATGCCATCGCGACCAGAACGGTTCCGATCCGGATGAAGCGGAGCGGATCAAAACGCTCGATTCTCCGCATCAGGGGCATTTCCATGGACACGATCATCAGCGCATTCGCGGTCATGAGAAGCCCGATCCGGCTCTCCGCGAGGCCGCGCACGTTCTTCAAGTACAGCGACCACGTGCCGAAAATCTGAGTAAACATCAGGGTCACGCAGAACAGGAGGCCCAGGAACGCCAGGAGCCGGCCGTCCCGGAACACGGACGGGCCGGACCGGGCATCCGCGCCGGATCTCGCCGCGCTCCGTCCTCCGCCCGGAAGACGGAGCATGACCGCGGCCGCGGCCAGGGACGTCAGACCGTCCGCCCAGAACAGGCAGGCGTAACAGCCCGAAGCCGCGAAGAATCCGCCCAGTACCGGGCCCACGGCGAACCCCAGATTGTTGGCCAGCCGCAGGAGCGTGAACCCCCTGGCCCTCCTCTTCTCTCCGCAGGCCTCGGCGAAAGCCGTGATGGTCGCCGGCCGGAACGACTCAGAGAGCAGTGAAAGGATGAAAACAGCGACGGCCAGTACCGCGGGTTCGTCCAGGAATCCCAGAAGGATGAATCCGGCGCCGGACGCGGCCAGGCTCCCCGCCTGTACGGCTTTGGTCCCCAGGCGGTCCGAGAGCCACCCGCCGATATAGGATCCGGCCAGGGATCCGAGACCCCAGACGCTGACCATTCTGCCGGCTTCGACGACGGAGAAGCCCTTCTGCGAAGTCAGGTAAAGCGGCAGAAAGAAAAATACCATGCCGCCGGACCGGTTCACCAGAACCACCAGCGCCATCCACCAGGCGCGGCCCGGAAGGCCTGTAAA
>JAFGAX010000180.1 GCA_016933415.1 bacterium | reverse complement strand
CCCGTCCTGAGCGGGGTGAGATTCTTCAGACAGCTTCTCTGCAGGCGGATCTTGTGGAGAAGCCTGGCGCAGTCGCAGCACTCTTCCACATGCCGGCTCACCTGTTTTTCCCGGTCGGAATCCAGGCCGCCGTCGGCAAAATTCAGGATGTCGTTGTGATCCCGATGACAAGGGGTCATGCACAGCCCTCCGAAATTATTTCTCGATCAGGTCGCCGAGGCGCTTCTGAAGCCGCAGGCGCCCGCGGTTGACCCGTGATTTCACGGTGCCGATGGGTATCTTCAGCATGTCGCTGATTTCCTCGTACGAGAATTCCTGTATGTCGCGCAGAACCACCACCTCGCGGAAACGCACCGGAAGATCGTCGATCTCCTTGCGGATGACGGCTTCCTTCATTTCTCCGTCCACCTGAGAATCGGCCGTCCTCAGCGGATCGGGGATGTCATAGCCCTTGTCGTCGAATCCGGAGGAATGGATGGAAAACAGCCGCCGCCGCTTCCTGCGCCGCAGTTCCGTCTTGGCCAGATTACCGGCGATGGTGTATATCCATGTCGAAAACTTCGCGATGTTCCGGTACATGTGCTTGTTGCGGTACACGCGCAGAAATGTCTCCTGCACCACGTCTTCCGCGTCGATCCGGTCGCCCAGGAAGTGGTAGACGAAGTTCAACAGCGGATCCTTGTACCGATGCACGATCTGCTCGAACGCGTACACATCGCCGTTCTGAAACCGTTCGATCAGGGTCTCATCGGATGGCGTGGGCGGCTGTTTCCTGTCCAGCATGGCGGCTTTCAATGGATTGAACAATCGGTTCCGGTCAAAAGTTCCGTGAAAACCCGCAACCGGCCGGTTGGAGGGATTCCCCGGTGAAGTAGCGCCGGCCGCGCCGGCCCCGGATCAGGTCGTAGACAGCCAGCACCAGCGCGGATTCACCGTCCAGGCGTCCGGTTTTGATCTGCAGGTCCGCTTCCAGAAGGATGCGGTCCGCAACCCGCAATTCAGGCAGGGAGAACCGCCGCGCCTGAGCGATATACTCGTCCACGAAAAACGGCTTGACCCTCAGCGCCGACGCCATGGCCTCTTTCTTCTTCCGCTCCGACAGCAGGATCAGAACCCGGGTCAGCAGCAGAACCCTGCGATGCAGGTCCATGATCAGCGCCGGGCCGGTCGAACGCTGGCGGAGCAGTTTCCGGAGCACTTCCAGGGCCCTATCGAGGTCCTTTCTCCCGACGGCGTCCGCAAAATCCCAGGTATTGTACCTGCGGGAAAATCCGGTGACGGCCTCGACGTCGGCCAGTTCCAACTCGGTTTTTTCCCCGGCGAATGTGATGAGCTTCTCGATTTCATGAGTCAGGGGCCACAGACCCGTCCCGGTCTGCTGAACCAGAAGGCTGGCCGCCTCCGGCTGGATGCGGCGTTTCCGCAGTTTCACCGCCTGCGCCACCCAATCCACCGCCTGGTTTTCGTACAGGGGCTTGCATTCGGCCGCGGCCGTCAGGGCCGTCAGTTCCGCGTAAAAGGACTGCCTCCGGTCGGCTTCCGCAGCCGTCAGCAGGAGGCAGGTGGAGGCGAGGGGCGCCTGGGCGTAGGTCAGGAGGCGTTTCTTGTCGGTCGGCGAAAATTTCTGTATCGACTTGACCACAACCAGGCGCTTGTCGGCCATGAGCGGAAATGAACTGGCGATCCGGACGACCGATTCACCGTCCGTCTCATCGGCCTGAAGCAGGTCGCAGTTGAAATCAGCCGTCTCCGGCCGGATGAGCGCCTTCCGGAAGGCGTTCACGGCCAGATCCATCCAGTAGGTCTCCTCTCCGAAGAGGAAACAGACCGCGGGCGTTTTGCCGGCATCCGCGCCCCGGATCAGCGACTGAATGTCCTGCATCGAACGGGTCAATATTGGATGTCCAGTCCGGCGCGGAATGTGGTGAAAACCGTGTTTTCACCCTGGGCACGGGAGAGACGGAAGGCGGCCAGGTCCGAATCGCCGACCCGATCGGATGTACGCAGAACGCAGGCATCCGCAGAGAGGACGAAGAAAACCCGCCGATCCACGCGGATCTTGGCGCCGACCGCCGCCACAGCGCCGGGCGCGGCCTCGTCGGCTCCGAGTTCGATCCGCTCCCGCACCTTCTGACCGCCGAACTCCTGGACCAGAATCATGTCATCCTGGTGCGCCAGCGCGAGAACGCCCTCGGCCCGCAGAAAATAGGAAACCGGCTTCCAGACAGAACCGAAATGAACATTCAGTCCGGCATGCAGAAGACCCAGCCGATAGGCTCCCCGTTCGAAGGCGAACGATGCGGAGGACGCGGACGTGTGATTGAATTCGGAGGACAATCGTCGTGAGTTCAGGCGGAATACGGTGTAACCGGCGCCTGCCGTGAATTCGACATGTCCTGTCATGGACGCCTGAAAGGAAAGATCCGCGCTCAATCCGGTTCTCCAGTTCTCGCGGAAAGGCCGCGGGCTCAGCGGATCGCTCAGCCCGAAACAGAAACGCAGGGAATGGCTGAGTTCGACCGGGCCGGACTGGCCGGCCGCAAGGCCGTGCAGGGCGAAAAGGATGCCCAGCACAGCCGGTAGGCGGGTTCGATGCGGTTTTAAAATCGTCTGTAACATACGGAAAAACAATATAAGTCTTTTGATTTTCAGATGCAACCTGAAATTCCGATGATTCATGGTACAAAGGATGGGAAATGGAAATATTGTCGGCTTCGATGCGAAAAATGTCTTGACAGATTTGTCTATTTTTCATAAATTTAGCCAATTAATTCAATCCACTTTTTCAAGGAGGAGGAAGCATGAAAACAAGAATTGCGCTGCTGGCTCTGCTCATTGCGGTGAGCCCGGTTTTCGCGCAGAAGAAAAAGGCGGCGGCAAAGAACACCCCGGCCGTTTCCTCGTCTTCTACCCTGAACGAGGTGCGGCTCTTTCAGTCTTTCTTTGAGGATGCCCCGATCGCGAAGACGGACCATGTTCAGCCCGCGTTTAGCTACTCCGATTACGACGGCATGAGCGTCATGACCATCGGCGCCATGGGCGGCCATCCGTTCAGCCCCAAGATGGACCTGGGCGCGGAACTGCATTACGCCAGCTATTCCTGGGATATTGAGGGAATGGATGGCGAATCCGGCATCACGGATCTCGGATTGTTCGGACGTTACAACATGAAGTCCGAGAAAGATCAGGTTGTTTCCGTCGGCGCCCAGCTGACCCTGCCCATCGGTTCCGAGGATATCGGACAGGGCAACATGAATTTCGGCGGATTCGGCGCGTACCGCAAGGCCCTCAGCGGCGGCATGGTGGTCACGGCCACGGCCGGCCTGTATTTCTACGAAGTGGGCGATGACCGGGAGAATTTCCTCCGCCTGGGCGGCGGCCTGATCAAACAGATGAACAAGAAAACGAACCTGGTCGGCGAATTCGTCATGAAGACGGAATTCGATTATATGATGCTGAGCGGCGGCGTGGATTACGCCATGTCCAACGGCGCGAAACTGCGCGGCGGCCTGGGGCTCGGTCTGGACGACGGCGCTCCGGACCTCATGCTCATGGCCGGGTATTTTTTGAACCTGTAAGTTCGCAGAAAATTTTCGCGGAACAAAAAAGGCTGCCGAGAGGCAGCCTTTTTCAGTTCAAAGTTCAAAGTTCAAAGTTCAAAGCAATAAATTAAACGCGGAAATCAGGTTTTAGCTTTTCATAATG
>JAFGAX010000179.1 GCA_016933415.1 bacterium | reverse complement strand
TCTGGATCCATCCTTTGCCTCCCACTCGATTTCATGGAAGCCCGCCTCGAACCGTCCGCAATCCCGCCGTTCGATCCTGCGGCCCCGCAGATCGAGAATCTCCAGCGTGACGCCGGACGGTTCCGGGAGCGCGAAGGATATCAAGGTGGCCGGATTGAACGGATTGGGATGATTCGGGAGCAGGCGGAAGCGTTCCGGCGCCGCGGCGGCGTGGACGGCCGACGGCGGGGCCTTGGGCGCGGAGAACTCGGACGTGTTTTTCGATCCATCGGTTGCGGTGGCCGTATAATGCGCCGCGGACAGGACGAGTCCTTCCACGGACCAGTTGCCCGCGCCGCTGGAATACACGGTTCCGAGATAGGTCCTTCCCTGGCCCCCGTCATCGCCGAAGATCTCGATCTGGCAGGACGGCGGGGCCGTTCCGGAAAGATTTCCGGAACTGGAGGCGGAACCGATCACCGGCGGCGCGATGCCTCCGTTCGCCCCGTCCCGGAGCACGATGCCTCCGCTGTCGTTCGCGGTGATCGAATTCTGCGTGATGAAGACACGTCGAACGGACGATCCGGTCAGCTCCACGCCGAACCCGTGGTTGTGCCGGATCCGGTTCCCGTTGTGGATTGCGACGCCATCCGCGTCGTCCTGGATACGGATGCCGGCTTCGGCGTTCGGGACCGGCGTTTCCCCGTCACGGCCAGTTCCGATCAGGTTCCCGATGAGTTCCGTGTTCTGCGAATACCCTGAAATCACCATGCCGCACCGGTTTCCGGACAGGACGTTCTTCCAGTACCAGTTGTTCCGGCCCCCGAAGTGGGCGCCGTAATAGACGTTACCGACCGCCTTCAGCCCCGACGTGTCCGTCCCTGCGTAATTGAAATTGAACGTATTGAAGGCCGTTGAGTCGCCGACCGTGCACAGGCCGCTCCATCCGTTGCCGGACACCACGTTCGCCTCGTCGTAGCTGCTGCTGCCGACCAGGTTGTATCGCGCGCCGTTCTCGATCCGGATCCCGTGCGCCGTGTTGGGGAGCGCGGCCAGTCCGCTCGCGTCCAGTCCGACCCAGTTCTTGTGCACGAAATTGGAGTCCGACCCCGTCCCCCGGATCACGATGCCGTAGGCATTTCCGCTGACGAGGTTTCCCGAAATGTTGTTGGCCCGGGCGCTGTCTTCGATTAAAATCCCGTATGTGTCGTTTCCGATGGCCGCTGTTCCGTTCATGTCCGTACCGATGTGGTTTTTCCAGACAAGATTCTCGCGCGTGCCCGGACCGTCGATGCGGACTCCGGACTGGCCGTTTCCGG
>JAFGAX010000178.1 GCA_016933415.1 bacterium | reverse complement strand
CCGTAACCGCCCTCGTTCCGGCCGTCATTTTCCACGGGCGCGCGAAGGAAGGTCGCCTCCAACTCCCTGTATTTTCGGGAGTTGAATAACGCTCCGCGACGCCGTCGATCGGAAGACATGAAATCGCCCCGTCCCGCGCAAAGGGGCAACGGGGCGCTTCAACTACTTCAGCATCGTCATTTTCTTCGTGACCGCGCCCGAACCGGTTTCCAGCCTGCAGAACAGGACACCGCTTGCAGCGGCCGGGGCCGAGAATTCCGCGGTGTAATCCCCGGCCGGCCGAACCTCGTCGATCAGGACCGCAATCTCCTCGCCCAGCGCGTTCCACACGCTCAGCCGGACTTTCTCCGTCGATCGGATCGAAAAGGAGATTCGCGTGGAGGGATTGAACGGATTGGGATAGTTGCCCGCGAGCGTAAAACGGGCGGGATTGCCCGATCGTGAGGCAGGGACCGCTTCAGGCGTCGCGGAACCCATCAGCCATTCGACCGCCGAATCGAATAGGTCCCATCCGTCCTCGGTCATGTCGTCCGCCACGTCGTTCAGCAGAAAAGTGCCGATGCGCCGGGCCGGAGCCGGATCCGCAGCCATCTGGGCGCCTTTCTCGTACCCGAAATGGACCGCCTGGGTGGAATCGGCCGGATTGACCGCAATGATGACCGGTTCCCCCTCCGGCAGTCCGTAGCTGATCCCCTTGTCCGCGTTGGCGATCAGGATTTCCCCGGCGGCGAGCCCGCCGGCGAGCGGATGCGCGTCATCGACGATCAGGATCGTGGCGCTGCTGAATTCTCCGGTCCCCGCGGCCTGAAATCCCTGGTCATCGAAAAGCGCCGGCTCCCAGTTCATGACCGGAACGGGCAGATCCTTCAATCCCGACAGGTTGGTCGAAACCGTTCCCGAGCTGACGGTGGCCGATATCAGGACGATGGACATGTCTTCGGCCAGTTCGTCGCTGACCTCGTTCTGGCCGGCGACCGTTACATCGAATCCCATTTCCATCAGGCGGGTCTCGATGTTCTGTTCCGCGGCGTTCGGAGCCGAAGCGTCCGCGACGACGAAAAGAGCCGTGCTGTCCGCGAACTGGCCGAACGCGGACAGGGAAAACATTCCCAGAGCCGCCGCCAGCATCCGGGATTTACCGGTGGAGAACCGATCCAGTGCTTTCATGGCATCTGCTCCTTCGGTTTGGTGTTCCAATAAATGGTGACGGACGGGCGCCTCTTTGGGGAAGCGTCCCGTCCGGACCGGGACCTGGATCATTGTTTACCGGGATCAGATTAGGTTTTCAATGATAATATAATAAGTACAATCATTTTATAAATCAAGGGGAAATTGTCCGACCGGAATGAATTGAAAACGCTCCGGGAGGCTGAAAGCCTCCCGGAGCGTTTGATGCAGTCTCCGCGGTTTCGGGTCTTTGATCAGGCCCCGTCCCCTATTTCAGCCCCCGCTTCTCCAGAAGCGCGTCGATCGAAGGCGGCGCGCCGCGGAACCGCCGGTACAGCACCATGGGATCCTCGGTGTTTCCGGCTTCGAGTATGTTCTTCCGGAACGCGGCGGCCAGCTTCGGGTCGAACAGCCCCGCTTTCTCGAAAGCCCTGAACGCGTCCGCGTCCAGCACCTCGGCCCAGATGTAGCTGTAGTATCCCGCCGAATATCCGCCGCTGAAAATGTGCGCGAAATAAGGGCTCCGGTACCGGGAGACGATCTCCGGCATGAGCCTGATCCGGTCCAGGGAGGTTTTCTCGAATGCGGACGCGTCCTTGGGCGTGCTGTCCGTCAGCGTGTGCCAGTCCATGTCGAGGAAGGACGCGGCCAGGTACTCCACGGTGGCGAATCCCTGGTTGAAGAGCCCGGCTTTTCGGATCTTTTGTATCAACGCGTCCGGAATGGGTTCTCCTGTCTGATAGTGGACGGCGTACTGTTTCATCACTTCCGGGGCGAAGGCCCAGTTTTCCATGATCTGCGATGGCAGTTCCACGAAATCCCGCGGCACGCTTGTGCCCGACAGCGTGAGATAGGTGCACTGGCTGAGCAGGCCGTGCAGGGCGTGTCCGAATTCGTGGAACAGGGTCTCCACTTCCTCCAGGCTCAGCAGGGAGGGCTGGTCCGCCGTGGGCTTGGAGAAATTGCCGACATTGACGATCACCGGCCGGATGTTCTTCCCGTCCTTTTTGTACTGTTCCCTGAAATTGCTCATCCAGGCGCCGCCCGACTTGCTGGCCCGGGGGTAATAGTCCGTGTAAAGGATGCCGATCAGGGAGTCCGCGGCATCGCGCACTTCGAACGTTTCCACGTCCGGGTGGTACTTGGGAATGTCGGTGCGCTCGACGAAACGCAGGCCGAACAGCCGCGTGGCCGTGTCGAACACGCCCTTCCGGACGTTCTTCATCTCGAGATAGGGCCTCAGCGCCTCCTCGTCCAGGTCGTACCTGGACTTCTTGATCTTTTCGGCGTAATACCACCAGTCCCACGGCTTGAGTTCAAAATTCCCGCCTTCCTTTTGGATCATCGCGCGCATCTCCGCGGCTTCGTCCGCGGCGCGTTTCAGGGCCGGCGTCCAGAGCTGGTTCAGCAGGCCGTACACGGCTTTCGGGGTTTTCGCCATGCTGTTTTCGAGGGCCAGATCGGCGAACGTGGGGTAACCCAGCAGTTTCGCCTTGTCCACGCGCAGGGACGCCATGCGGGTGAGGATTTGCTTGTTGTCCAGCTCATCCCCGTGATCGCCGCGCATGATGTATCCGGTGAACATTTTCTCCCGGAGGTCCCGTTTTTCGGAGTATTGAAGAAAGGGGATCAGGCTGGGCTTGTGAAGCGTGAACGCCCATTTCCCGTCATGGCCCCTTTCCTTCGCGGTTTCGGCCGCGGTCGCGATCGCGGCCGGCGGAAGCCCGGCCAGGTCCTCCTGTTTATCGAGAACCAACTCGAACCGGTTATTCTCCTTCAGGATGTTCTCGCCGAACTGGACCGACAGCACGGACAGCTCCCCGTTCATCTTGCGGAGTTTGGCCTTGTCCGCGTCGCCGAGATTCGCCCCGTTGCGCACGAACCGCTTGTAGGTCTCCTCGAGCAGGCGGGCCTGCTCCGGCGTCAGGTCGAGGCTGCCGCGGCCGTCATACACGGCCTTGATCCGCTGGAACAGCCCGGCATTGAGCAGGATGTCGTCCCGGTGTCCGGAACGGATCGGCGCCAGCTCCTTTTCCAGCGCCTGCATGGCATCGTCGCTCATGGACCCGGTCATGTTGTCGAACACGTTTGTCACGCGCGACAGGTACTCGCCCGAGAAGTCCAGCGCTTCGAGCGTGTTCCCGAAAGTAGGCGCCTCCGGATTGCGGACGATGGCTTCGATCTCTTCGTTCTCAAGCTTGATTCCCTTGAGAACGGCGGGTTTGTAGTGGCCGATACGGATTTGATCAAAGGGGGGTGTCCCGAACGGGGTGTCCCAGTCCGAGTCGAACGGGTTGGGGCCTGAACCGGCGCAGGACAGAAGCAGAACCAGCAGGCTGAACGCGGGCAGACAGAGGTTTTTCATGGGATGCTCCTTTACTGGACAGGGAGTCGGATCAATACTGATTATGGTATACGTAAAACAGAACGGATTGTTTCGACCGGCCTTCCTTCAGTTCCCGTTGAATATGAGCCTTTTAAAGATCAGCCGCAGGGATCCGACGGTCGGCCGGACCGGCGTGACCGGCAGCCCGAACGCGGAACACCATTCCATGAAAACCGGCGCCCGGTTGCGCGCCCCCGATTGAAGCTCCCCGCCGCCCGCTGCGCGGGATCAAGCGATCATATTTATGAATTATCGAAGACAAGCGGCGGGCCTTCAATAATGCAAAATAGAATAGCTTGGTGCCGCTTTGCGGCGAATCTTCTATCTGTAGAGAAGAGACATCTTATATGCGCTCGCTTACCCCGGGGCCCGCTGCGCGGGATCAAGCTATTGTATGGATAAATTATTGAAGACAAGCCCCGGGGAACGCGCTCGCTGTCAGATTCGATCGTGTCGAAGTCCAGGACCGGGTCCGGGACGGCATGGCCGGATGGATGTGTTCCGTCCGGGTCACCGCCGTTTCTTCCGTGCCGCCGGACCTGGGTGGCGTTTCAGAAAAAGCGGATCTACGGCTGTCGCGGACGCCAGGCTCCGCGTGTGCAAATACCGGTTCACCTCGATGCGGAGCAGAACCACGTCCTCTTGCTTCAGGTAACGCCTGAATTCCCGGTGCCTCCGGAAGAACGCCGCGGACGCACTCGCGGATTCGGCGCGCGTAAGGGCCCGGACAGTTCCAGTGACGGTCATGCCGCAGGCTCCTTCGATTTCGACTCCGGATCCGGGCCGTTCGTCGATGACCATGGAAACGTTCGGGTTTCGGCAAATATTCCGGAATTTTACGGAATGCCGCGGCGTGAGAAAGACGATGCTCCCGCCTTCGTCCACAGGCGCGAACGCGATCAGGGAGGCGTGCGGGCCCGCCCCGGACGAAGTGGCGAGCACCGCGAAACGCTGGGTTCTCAGCAGTCGCCGAACGTCCGCCAGAACGGCAAGAGGGATGCACTTGCTTTCGGAGATACTCTTGTGATCCATGCACGGTCCCCCGGGATGCTTGATTCAGAAATGCGGAAGGGCCTGAGAACGGATGAGCCGTCTCCGACAATGGAACGCGCTTGCAGGCGGGCCGGCTGTTTCGGATGGCTCCGGAAGCCTAAAAGAGTCCCGTGATGTTCCCCGCATCGTCCACATCGATCTTTTCCGCGGCCGGAATCAGGGGAAGCCCGGGCATGCGCATGATCTCGCCCGTGATCGGAATGACGAAACCCGCGCCCGCGGCCACCTCGATCTCGCGCACCTGGATGCTGAAATTCTCCGGCCTTCCCAGCAGTTTCGGATCGTCTGAAAGGGAGTTCTGGGTTTTGGCCATGCACACCGGCAGTTTTTCCAGCCCGAGCCGCTTGATTTTCTCCAGGTCGTCCTTGGCCTTGGCCGTGTATTCCACGGCTTTGGCGCCGTAGATGTTCCTGGCGATGGTTTCCACCTTTTTGGGGATGTCCCAGGTCCAGTCGTACGTGGGTTTGTACCGGGTGTTGCACTTCGCCGCGATGTCACAGACGATTTCCGCCAGCGCCATGGAGCCTTCCCCGCCTTTTCCCCACACGTCCGCGACCGAAGCGGAAACGCCGAGATCCCGGCACCGGTCCTTCACCATGGCCAGCTCCTCGTCCGTGTCCGAGGAAAAACGGTTGATCGCCACGGCGGCCCCGACCTTGAACGCGAGTATGTTCTCGAGATGCTTTTCGAGGTTCCGCATGCCCCGCTTCAAGGCCTCTTTGTCAGGCTGATTGACGGACTGGAGATCCGCGCCGCCGTGGTACTTCAGGGCCTTGAGCGTCGCGACCAGGACCACAGCCTTGGGCGACAGACCCGAGTAGCCGCACTTGATGTCGAAGAACTTCTCCGCGCCCAGGTCGAACGCGAACCCAGCCTCGGTCACCGCGTAATCGGAGAGGGAAAGCCCCATCTTGGTCGCGAGAACGGTGTTGGTCCCCTGGGCGATGTTGGCAAAAGGACCGCCGTGTATGATCGCCGGGTTCCCTTCGATGGTCTGCACGAGATTGGGCAGTATCGCGTCTTTCAGCAGGGCGGTCATCGCGCCGCTCGCCTTCAGGTCGCGGGCGTAGACCGGGTTCCGGTCATGGGTGAATCCGACGAAGATGTTCCCCAGGCGCGCCTTCAGATCCGCCAGGCTCTCGGCGAGGCACAGAATGGCCATGACCTCCGAAGCCGCGGTGATGTCGAACCCCGTCTCTCGGGGCACGCCCGACAGGGTCCCGCCCAGCCCGACGATGATTTTTCTCAGCGACCGGTCGTTCATGTCCATGACGCGCTTCCAGTGCACCGTGCGCGGATCGATTCCCAGGGAGTACTTCCGGTTCTGGATGTTGTTGTCGATCAGCGCGGCCAGCAGGTTGTGCGCCTTCTCGACGGCAGAGAAATCGCCAGTGAAATGAAGGTTGATGTCCTCCATCGGCACCACTTGGGCGCGGCCGCTTCCCGTGGCCCCGCCCTTGATGCCGAACACCGGGCCCAGCGAGGGCTCGCGGAGCACGGCCGTGGTCCGTTTTCCGATCCGGTTCATGCCCTGGGTCAGGCCGATGGAAATGGTTGTCTTGCCCTCGCCCGCGGGCGTGGGCGATATGGCCGAGACCAGGATCAGGTTGCTGCGGCTCCAGGCCGCGGCGTCGATGTACTTCAGCGGCACCTTGGCCTTGTACTTGCCGTAGAGTATGAGATCGTCTTCGGCGATGTTCAGCTGGGCAGCGATTTCTCGGATGGGTTTCATGAATCGGGGATCCTTCCAGATCTGGATGATTTCAGTTCCCGGGACCTTCCCGGATCGGTGCTATTTCACCAGCGTGCAGGCGGCCGCGGTGATCGTCGCGCCGGACTTCAGCCGCACCACGTACAGGCCGGACGCTGCGGACGACGCGTCCCAGACTTCGATATGTACACCGGCCTTCCGCCTGCCGGACGCCGGTTTTGCGGCGGCACGGCCCGCTGCGTCGAACACGGTCAGCTCGACGTCCGCATCCGCTTTCAGCTCGTATTCCACGGTCAGACAACCGTTGAACGGATTGGGATACAGCCGAATCACTGCCGGCCTTTCCGGTTTCACGGACCGGGCTTCGGACACGCCGCTTGCGGCCGAGCCGCTGCTGCGGTAAATGCCCGCGCCCCATGTGCCGGCCAGCACGCTGTTGTCCGTGTCCACGGCCAGACAGGTGACATTCTCGATGTACAGCCCCGTCAAAAACTGCTGCCACGCCGCTCCGGGAGCCGTGAGCGCGTACACACCGCCGTACGTGGCGCATCCGAACAGATGCCCCTCCCCATTGAAGCAAAGTCCCGAGAGAGGAGGCGTGAAACCCTCCCCCGCCTTGTTCCACGTTTCTCCGCCGTCTGAAGACATGAACACGCCGTTCATGAATTCCGCGGCGAACAGGTTGCCGTTTCCGTCGGTTGTCATGGACTTGATGATGTTCCCCGGCAGGTCGCCGTTCTTCGGCACCCACGTATCCCCATTGTCGTCGGAACGGAATATGCCGTTCATCGCGGTTCCGGCGAACAGACGGCCCCGGCCGTCCGAGATCAGTGCGTTGATGTGCAGGTCCGTGATGCCGTTGTTCACGGTCGTCCAGGTGGCGCATCCGTCCATGGAGCGGTACACGCCGTGCATATAGGTGGCCGCGAGAACCGACGTCCCGCTACCGAACGCCAGGGCCGTGACTTGCCGGTACTGCAGATCATTGTCGAACCGGGTCCACGACACTCCCTTGTCGTCCGAAACGCACACGCCGCCGTCCTTGACGCCGGCCAGAACGCGGCCGGTTGCGTCGAATGCAAGGGCGCAGACATAGCTCCGGATGGCTTCGCTCCTGGAGGGCGTCCAGGTCAGGCCGCGGTCTGAAGAAATGAACAGTCCGTTGTCATAAGTCGCAGCGTAGATCGTTCCGTCCGGGCCGAACGCCAGGGCCTGCATGCGCGCGTTCGTGATGCCTTCCGTCCGCGACTCCCAGGAATCGCCTCCGCTGCGGGTCACATACACGCCCTGTCCGTAAAAACCGGCGTACACGTCGCCGTCCGGGCCACGAACCAGCACGTCCGGTCTCGCATTGCCGAGCCCGGCTTCGGCGGAGGTCCAGGTCTTCCCGTCGTCCGGCGATTTCTGCAGGGTTCCGCCCGTGCTGAGAAGGATGCGGCCGTCCGCGCACACAGCCACGGCCGGGGCCACGAACCGGGTCATGACGCCGTTGATATCCGTCCAGGAATCTCCGCCGTCCTCCGACATGTATATGCCCTCGCCCTGAGTGGAGACATACACCTTCCGGTCCCCGTGCGTCGCGATTCCGTAAAACCAGACGATCGGAAGGCCGTTGGTGAGCGTTTGCCATGTGTCTCCGTCGTCGCGTGAGCGGTACAAAAAACCGCGGGTGCCGAGATACAGGGTTCCGTGTCCGTCCGAGACCAGGGTCTCCACCGTGTAATTAGCCAATCCGGAACCGGCCGTGGTCCAGGTCTCGCCGTCGTCTGTCGAGCGGAATATCACGCCGCCATTGCCTCCGGCGAACACGTGCCCGTTGTCATGAACCGCCACGGCCCTGGGCTGAAGTTCCGTGATGCCCGTCCTCGCCGCGTTCCAGGTCTGCCCTCCGTCCAGGGATCGAAACACGCCGCTGTTGAGCGTGGCGACATAGACCACATCCGCCCGGCCCGCGGCGATGGCGCTGATCCGCTTGTCCGTCAGGCCCTGATGGCAATGAGTCCAGTGCAGTCCGTTGTCGTCCGACCGGTACACGCCGCAGCTCTCCGTGCCGATGTACATCCGGCCGGCGCCGTCGAACGCGATGCCTGTGACGATGCCGCTTCCCGGTCCGGGAAGCCGCTCCCACGTGATTCCGTTACCGGCCAGGGGCGCGGCCGCAAGCGCGGCCGCGAGCAGAAGCATTCCTGAACTGATGCGGTTTTCCACCTCTCCTCCTTTTCGTTGGGGCCAGCCCTGAAACGCAGGGTCACCGGGAGAAAAGCCCGATCCAGCGGCCCGCACTATATCCGGCCAGAGATGTCAGCGTGCTGAGCACAGCCCCCCAGACCATGTCCACGAGCGTGACGGTCAAGGGCCAGTTTTTAATCGTGGCGAGATTCGTCAGATCATAGGTGGCATAGGTGATCAGCCCGAACAGGGCGCCGCGCAAAACCATCGCGGCCAGGGAGCCGGCTTTCAGTCCGGGAACCACCACAAACACCAGTAGCCCGGCGATGAACAGCATGTAGAAGATGATGGCCGCGGGCCAGTTGACCTCGGGTGCCATGAGATAGCCGAGATGTTTCCGGTAGAATCCCTTTGCGACCAGTCCCAGCCAGACCATGTCGATCACGAAAAACGCGGCGAACGTGATGGCGTAGAGTTTCAGATAAGCCCACATGGCGGTTTCTCCTTTTTTGGGGGTCTGGAATCGGATCCGGTCCGTTACACGCTGTCTTCCTCGATCAGCCGCAAGAGGATCCAGGCCGCGCGGCCGGTCACGTCTCTGCAGTCGGTCATTCCAGGCATGCGTTTCGAATTCTCGATAACGTTCTTGCACACCGTGGTCCCGAATTCCTCACTAAATCTCCTCCGGAATTCCGCGCACAGGGCCACGAGCCTGTCGATGTTCCTGTCGCCCCTTTCCCGGCCGTACATGGACCCGAGCGCGATCACGCCGCCGGAGAGCGCGCCGCACACATCTTCCCGGCACCGGCCGATGCCCCCGCAGAAACCGGACGCGACCTTGTCCACCGGGCCGGATTGCTTCGGGAAGAGTTCATGGATCGTGCGGGATATGGATTCCGCACAGTGGAACCCCTGTTCGTAGTGTTTCAGCACGATCTGGCGGATTTCGTCTTCCTGCATGAAGATTTCCTTTTTTTGGGCAGGTTTGCCGATAACGACATCAACGAATTACCATATTGATTGTTTTATCCGTGTCAATCCGTGCTATCCGTTTAATCCGTGTTCCATTTCAATTTCTCCCCCACGGCTGAAGCCGTGGGCTCCTCTTTTCTATTGGGATAAAATACGCTGCAAATCGGAAGAACCGACACTCAACTGCCCAGCCTCAGGCAGACGTTCGGTCAGCGTCCTCCAGTTCCCGTCCTTCCGGAACACGGACTTGAAGATGGGCAGGGACTCCGCCACCCGTCCCGTGTTCGCGAGCATCACCGCGTGCCAGTACTTCATTTCAAGATTTTCCGGGAACAGGTCCTCCGCGGCTCTGTATTCGAACAGCGCCTTGGGGATGTCTTTCTTCTCCACTGCCAGGTCACCCGCGTTCATGTGCTCGTAGGCGCGGAACACCCGGAGCAGACGCTTCAATTCCTGAATCGGTTCGGCATGGTCCTCGACGCGCAGGTCGATGAGCCTGTCCTCCCAGGGCCTGTCCGTGGCCTCGGCGCGTACCACGAGAATCGCGGCGGACTGTTTGCCGCGAATGTCTCCGCCAGCCTTCTGCCCCGCTTCGAGGCTGGCCACCATACGCTCGGCGAGCGGGCCTGTGGACTTCCGGAACGCTTCCGCCATGGCCGGCCACACGGATGCGTTCAGCATCATGTTCGCCTGGCAGGAAAACTGCAGCCCGGTCTGATGACCCGCGTCCCGGATGCACTTTATGCCGGTCCATGTCGCGATATTCCCCTTCGCATCCACGACGGCCAGTTGTCTCAGGTCGCGCGCCTCGTCCGATTCCGTGAGCAGGCGGACGACCTCACCCGCGTATTTCCCCTCCTTCAGAAGGGCCAGGCCCCTCGGACCGTAGGACACGTTCACGAACGACTGGGTCGCGATCGCGCCTGTGCCTGCTTCCGCCCAGGAGACAATGGATCCGACCGAGAACCAGTGCGACTGCACGGCCACACCCATTTCACCTGTCACCGTGTCCCGCGCCACGATGGAGAATGTGTGGGCCAGGGGGTCTGGGGATTGGGCGGAGACAATCGTCCAGATGGCCATGAACACGCTGCAGGGGATGATGCATTTAATTGTTTTCACGGCCCCTCCTTGATTGTCTCAGTTTTCCCGTCTCCCCCACGGCTGAAGCCGTGGGCTCCAAGTCTTGAATAATACGACAATCTACGAATTACCCCATTCATCATTCTTTATCGGCACCGAAGGACTCTGCACGATTTCCTTCCCCACTCACTTCCCCTGGATCCCCGCTTTCGCGGGGATGACGTGCCTTTGAATCAATGCATTACCCCATTCCTTCATCTTTATCCGTGTCAATCCGTCCCATCCGCCTAATCCGTGTTCTATTTCCCCAACCCCACCCGCACCACTGCATCAAACGCCGGTTTGGGCTTGCAGTTTTTATCAAACAGCATGGGATAGTCGGCCCTGCCACGAATCGGCAGGTAACTCCGCCACGACTGGGCGTCGTGCACGCCCCAGAACGTGACCCGGCTGAACAGGTCGCGGCGCTTCCTGAAGAACGCGAACAGTTCCCCGTATCGCTCCGCCTGACGGGCCGCAACGGACGCCGGAAGCCCGTCCGGATAGGGATTCAGCTTCTTCCGCGTTTCCGCGTCAAAGGAGGAGAGGTCCCGGATCGGGTCGTCCAGGTGGACGAAAGGAACCACGCCGATGTCCAGTTCGGTGATCATCAGCGGCACCTCCAGCAGGCTGAGGGCCTTGACGTATTCCTCGAGCGCATCCATGGCCGGGAAATCCAGGAACCAGTGGCCCTGAATGCCCACTCCGGCCACGCGGACTCCGGAGGATTGCAGGCCGCGGACGAGCCGGATGACCCCATCCACTTTGGGCTTGTACTCGAAATCGTACTCGTTGTAGTACAGTTCCGCGTCCGGATCGGCCTGCCTTGCGAATTCGAAGGCCAGTCGCACGTAATCCTCGCCGATGATCTCGTACCATCCGGATTTCCTGAAGGAGCCGTCCGCCATGACCGATTCGTTGACCACGTCCCATCCATGGATGCGGCCCTTGTAACGTCCCACGACCTTGAAAATGTGGTCGCGCATGCGCTCGATCAGCGCGTCACGCGTCAGGGGCCGGCCGGACGAATCCTGAAACACCCAGGCCGGGGTCTGGTAATGCCAGACCAGGCAATGGCCGATGATGAACATGCCGTTCTTTTCACCGAACTCCACATACCGGTCCGGCACGTCGAAATTGTACCGGTCCGGCTCCGGGTGCACTTCCTCCCATTTCAGCACATTCTCGGGAGTGATGCTGCTGCAGTGCTTGAGGACCAGGCCGGCCGCGGCCGGCTCTTTTCCCGTGATCTGGTCCGCGCTGAGCGCCGCGCCGATCAGAAAATCCCGCTTGAAGAGGTCCTTCAACGATCGGGATTCGGTCGATGGGGCCATGACTGCCTCCTGAACCTTTTACCTGCCGGGACGGACGGTTTTCATAGCGGCGGTTGAAACGGAAAGGGCCGCCCAAAAGAAACTGGGATTCCGTTCGCCTTGAGCCGCTTCTTTCAGCGGGGGTTGAAGGACGAACGGCAAGTTGCTTTCGGGACAGCCCCGTGGAAAATCGGGGATACGCCCCGATCGTGAGTCTTGAAAAAATCGGCGCGGCCTCAGGCCGAGTGCTTCTCCTTCATCCGGGTCAGAACCTCCTCCATCGTGCCGCTGAAGGGTCCGATTTTTTCCATCTTGAGAGAAACCAGCGCAGCCGCGAATTTCAGCGATTCGGCCGGGTCATGGTCCAGGCGCCTGCACAGATAGGCCGAAAAGGTCGTGTCCCCGCGGCCGGTGCGGCCGACCACACTGCTGTTCGAGAACTTCTCGTAATAAGTGGCGCCCTTCACGCGCGCCAGCACGCCCTGGCTGTGCGTGATCACGACTTCCGGGCATCCCCACGATTCGACGATGACGGCCGCCTTTTCGAGGTCCTCGGTGCCGGTCAGAATGCGCGCTTCCACGACGTCGAGCTTGACCTTGTCCATCATGGCCGCGATCGTTTTCTTGTCCGCCACATCGCTGTACTCGATGTCGCGGGTGACCGGCGTGACGTGCCGGACGAAGCTCTGCATGTCGACGGACAGGCTGACCTTCCTCTTCTTGAGGCCCTGCATCAGGGGCATGTCGAACTCCGTGTCCGAAATACCCGCCAGGTGCATGCACGTGGAGTCGAGCTCGGGCACGTCGTTGATGGAGATGATGCCCGCGGACTTGACGAGCGTCAGCTTGCGCTCGTCCACGTTGGCGGACTCGTGCAGGACGCGCGAATAGGTCGTCTCCCCGGACGGAATCAGGAATGTGTCGATGCCGAGGTCTTTCATCGGCTGGAGAATGGACTCATCCTTCTTCGCCATCTTGACGACAGCCGCGACCTTCTTGCCGACGCGGGCCGCGACCATGGCGCCGCACAGCACCGCGCTTCCCGGCGCCACGTGCGCGGTGCCGCCGAAGGGGATGATCTCATCGTAGCACATGTGGCCGACGAATGTAACGTCATAATGCTTGGACATG
>JAFGAX010000177.1 GCA_016933415.1 bacterium | reverse complement strand
CTTTGAACTTTGAACTAGTCTGTTTTCTCCAGCCCGATCATCGCCGCCATCCTCC
This sequence comes from bacterium, assembly GCA_016933415.1. Lineage (GTDB taxonomy): Bacteria > Zhuqueibacterota > QNDG01 > QNDG01 > DTFT01 > JAFGAX01. The sequence goes on along the minus strand of JAFGAX010000177.1, from coordinate 11,879 downwards.
CCGTTTTCCCCCCGTCCCCCCGATGGGAAAAGAACCAGTCCTTGTGACATACGGTGCACAGGCGGCTGATGTGAATGGCGTCCGGAGCCATTCCGGCTGCGATCAGCGCATCCCTATTGACCGCCCGGAGATCCAGCCGGCTGCCCTGCAGGTACCGGGGTGAAAAGCGTTCCGCCGCATCCGGTCCGACTTCGCAGCAGCACGGCCCGATGGAAGGTCCGATGCACGCGGACATCCGCCCGGGGTCTGAACCGAACCGGGCGGTCATGGCGGCGGCCGTCTTTCCGGCGATGTCCTTCGCAGATCCCCTCCACCCCGCGTGCGCGAGCCCGACGGCCCTCCGTTCCGGATCGAACAGAAAAACCGGCACGCAGTCCGCGACCTGGATGAAGAGAACCACGTCCGTGGATTGTGTCACGAGTGCGTCCGAGTCTTCGTAAACGCGGGCGGTTTCGACCACCGCGACCGCGTCGCCGTGGTCCTGCCGCGCGAATGCCGCGCGGTCGCGATCCAGTTCCGCGGCCACGCAGAATTTCACCCAGTTTTCCCGCACCGAATCCGGGTCGTCCTCCGTGTTCAATCCGAGGTTGAGCGTGCCGAAAGGCGGCCGGCTGACCCCGCCCCGCCGCGTGCTGAAGGCGTGCCGGAGGCCGGGCGTTCGGGCCCAGGCCGGAAACCGGCCGACGAACAATCCGTGCCGTTTCTCGAAAAACACGTTGCTACCGGATCATGTCCACGCGGCCTTCCCGGAACTGCAGAAGGCGGAAAGCCGAATTGACGCGGTTCCCGTCAAACGATATTTTACCGCGAATGCCGTCCAGATTACGGACGGCCGCGAGCGCGTCCCGTATTTCGGAGCGGGGCATGGTTTTATCGCCCATGGCCTGGAACACAACCGACGCGGCGTCGTATCCGATGGCTTCCATGCTTCCGGGATTCCGGCCTGACATCTTCCGGAATCCCGTGCGGAAGGCGGCCACGGCCGGGCTGAAGGGATCGGCGAAATACTCGCTGAAAAAAACAATGCCGTCGAGCAGGTCCTTCCGGCCGAGAAGCACGGACAGGTCATCCAGAGAGGATCCGGCCAGAAGCTGCGTCTCGAAATTCTGATAATGGATCTGGGCCAGAATGGATTCCAGGTTGGTGCGGTACGGCAGGATAAAGAGACCCTCCACGGAACGGACCGGGATGTCCCGGTTGTCGAGCATCCGGGCCGCTTTCCGGTCGATCACGCCTTTCACCATCTCGCCGGAAACGTCCCCACCGGCGGCGCGGATGCTGTCCTGCAGAAACCGCTTGAAACCGGCCTCGCGGACGGCGGCCAGGATCGGGCTGAAATCCTTGGTATCCTCCGTGAAGGTCCGGTCCGCGAGTATCTCTCCGCCCGAACGGATGACTTCCTCCGAGAAAGCCTTGCGGATCACGCGGCCGTAGGTGTCTCCCGATGTGAACATGGCGAAACGTTTCAGCCCCAGAGAAGAACAGGCATATTCCGCCAGCGCATGTCCGCGGTCGCCGAGTGTGCCGTTCATCTGGAAGACGTACGGACCGATGCCGGTCAGGCCGTCGGACATCGCCAGCGGCGCGATGCAGGGCACCTCATTCTCCTGGGCCACGGCGGCCACGGACTCGGAGAGATGGCTGTCCAGGTCGCCGATCACCGCGGCCACGTCGCTGTTGCGGCAGATTTCCTGGGCCGCCCGGATCGCCTGCACCGGACTGCCTTCCGAATCGCGGACGAGCAGCTCGAATTTGAGCGCCATCTTCTCATTGTTGAGCTGAACCGCGTACTGGATGCCCGCCAGCACCTGGCTGCCCTGTTCCCCCAGGGGCCCGGACAGCGGAAGAATGACGCCGATGACGGCCGTGCCCTTGCCCAGCGATTCCGCCCGTCCGCGCAGCTTCTCCATCTGCGACGCGTAGGGGTTGTCCGGGGCCGAGCGGAGAAAACGGTCGAGGTCGGCCCGCGCGGTCTCGAAGCGGCGGTCCTGGATGTTCCGCCGCGCGGCCGTCAGCGTCACGAAGGCCTTTCCTTTTTCATCGGGCACGTCCCGGACCAGACCGCGCAGTTCGTCCGTAGTGAAATGAAACTCCATGATCTCCTGACCGCGGGCTTCGGCCTTTTCCACCAGCGCCCGGTTGCCGCCGCCGGCGATCAGCGCCAGCAGCTGCAGCAGCGAACCGGCCGGGTCATTCCGCCGGTACAGGAGGTCGGCGAGCCCGTAGCGCGCGTCATCGACATAGGCGCTCCGGGGATGCGCGAGAATGAGCTCCTCGAAGGCTTCGCGGCTGCGCTGGCTTTCGCCCATGCGGGACAGCGCCTTCGCCTGCATGAGAAGCGAGGCGGTGGTCAGACTGTGACCCGGCTGTTTCGAGTCCAGCGCCTCAAGCGCGGAAAGCGCCTCGGCATTGCGGCCGGCCATATAGGCGGACACCGCCGCGGAAAACACGCTGTCGGGCGATCCGGCGGCCGCCGTGAGTCCGCCGGCCGCGAGAACGGCCAGGAGGACGGCGGCGGTCGCGAAAAGACTTCGGGATTTGAAGCTCCCCGCCGTTCCGCTGCGCGGGACCAAGCTATTATATGCCTTACGGTTGAAGGCCTGCGGCGGGCCTTCAATAGTGTGAAAATTCAATAGCTTGGTGCCGCTATGCGGCGGAGCTTCTATCTGTAGAGAAGAGACATCTGATATTCGCTCGCTTACCCCGCGGCATGTCTTCAATAATGCAACTATAGAAGAGCTTGATCGCGTGAAGCGGGCCGCGGGGATTGCGCTCGCTGACAGATTCATGAAAGCCTCCATTATTCCACGGTGACGCTTTTGGCGAGATTTCTCGGCTGGTCCACGTCGCAGCCCTTCAGGACCGCGGTGTGATAGGCCAGCAGTTGAAGCGGAATCACGGTGAGCATCGGGGAAAGGGGCTGCACGGTTTCGGGTATCTCGATGACCTCGTCCGCGTTTCGCGCGGCGTCGCGGTCGCCGGAATTGACCACCGCGATGACCCACCCGCCCCGCGCCTTCACTTCCTGGATGTTGCTCAGCACCTTCTCGTACACGGGGTCCTTGACCGCGAGGAAAACGACCGGCATGTCCTCGTCGATCAGGGCGATGGGCCCGTGTTTCATTTCCGCGGCCGGGTACCCTTCCGCATGGATGTAAGAGATTTCCTTCATCTTCAGCGCGCCCTCCAGGGCCACGGGGTAGTTGAACCCCCGTCCCAGGTACAGGGCGTGTCGTTTTTCCTTCATTTTTCGAGCCAGTGCCTGAATCCGGTCCGTCTGCGCCAGGATCGTCCGGATCTTGTCCGGGATGGACAGCAGTTCCTGGACCATGAGCCGGCCCTCGTCGTTCGACAGCGACGTCATGCGGCCGAGGGCCAGCGCGATGAGGCTGAGCACCGCGACCTGGGACGTGAAGGCCTTGGTGGAGGCGACTCCGATTTCGGGTCCGGCGTGGAGGTACACGCCCGCCGCCGTTTCGCGCGCCACCGAACTGCCGACCCCGTTGCAGAGGCCGAGGACGAGCGCGCCCTTCTGCCTGGCCTCCCGCACGGCCGCGAGGGTGTCCGCGGTTTCACCGGACTGGCTGATGGCGATCACGGTGTCGTTCCGCGACAGAATGGGATCGCGGTAGCGGAACTCGGAGGCGTATTCCACTTCCACGGGGATGTGGGCGAATTTCTCGATCAGATATTCGCCGATCAGACCGGCGTGCCAGGAAGTGCCGCAGGCCGTGATGATGATGCGCTCGCTGTTCCGGATCCGCTCGAGATAACCCTCCAGTCCGCCGAGTTTGGCGCGTCCTTCGTCCGGAAGGAGCCGCCCGCGCATGGAATCGCCGATCGTCTCGGGCTGTTCAAAAATCTCCTTGAGCATGAAATGGGCGTAGCCGCCCTTCTGGATCTGTTCGAGATCGAATGACAGCTTTTCGACGGACTTTGAAACCCGGCTGTCCTGAAGGGTCCGGACCTGCACGCCGCGGCGGTCGATGGCGGCCATCTCGTCGTCCGAAAGGTAGATCACTTTCTTGGTGTGCTCGACCAGGGCGGAACCGTCCGAGGCCACGAGATTCTCGTCATCCGCCAGGCCGATGACCAGCGGGCTTCCCCGCCGGGCCGCATAGAGCCGGTCGGGCTCGCGGGACGTCAGGACGAGAATGCCGAAAGTGCCGCGGACGAGATGGAGCGACTGCTGAATGGCGGCGACCATGTCGCCCCGGTCGAATGTCTCGATCAGATGGGCCAGCACCTCGGAATCGGTCTCGGACACGAACACGTGGCCCTTTTCGATGAGACCGCGGCGGATCTCGGCGTAGTTCTCGATGATGCCGTTGTGCACCACGGCGATGTTCCGCTTGCAGTCGAAATGGGGATGCGCGTTCACGTCGGAAGGCGCGCCGTGCGTGGCCCAACGCGTGTGCGCGATGCCGATGGGCAGGAACCCGTCGGCCGGCTGTTGCGCAAGGCTTTGTTCGAGATCGCAGATCCGGCCCTTCCTCTTGTCGGACCAGACCGCGCCGTCGCGGATCATGGCGACGCCCGCCGAATCGTACCCCCTATACTCGAGCCGTTTCAACCCGCTGATGAGGATGGGAAGCGCCTGACGTTCACCGACGTAGCCCACTATTCCGCACATTTTCTGTATCGCCTTTCTGTAAACGGGTGTCCGCTTGGTTATGAGTTCAAAGTTCAAAGACGTATAATGGATTTCAGGCTTCAGCCTTTCATTCACAAAATGAAACCCTGAAGGGTGAATTCCGCGGTCTCGGCTTTTCCCGTCACATCTTTTCCTTTGAACTTTGAACTTTAAACTTTGAACTGTCTTTTTGAACCTTGAACTTTGAACTGAATTACTCCCATTCTATCGTCGCCGGGGGTTTCGAGCTGACGTCCATCACCACCCGGTTGATGCCCTTGACCTCGTTGATGATGCGGTTCGAAACCCGGGCGGTCAGCTCATCCGGCAGCCTCGCCCAGTCCGCGGTCATGCCGTCGATGCTGGTCACGGCCCTCAGTGCGGCCACGTGCTCATAGGTTCGCTCGTCCCCCATCACGCCCACGGTCTGAACCGGCAGAAGCACGGTGAAGGCCTGCCAGACCCGGTCATACCAGCCGGCCCGTCGTAGCTCGTGGATGAAGATCGCGTCCGCCTCCCTCAGGATGGCCAGGCGCGGTTCGGTCACCTCCCCCAGGACGCGGACAGCCAGCCCGGGACCGGGAAATGGATGCCGGTCGAGGATTTCGGAGGGCAGGCCGAGCACGCGGCCGACGGCCCGCACCTCGTCCTTGAAAAGCTCGCGGAGCGGCTCGACCAGCTTCAGCCCCATCCGCTCCGGAAGACCCCCGACATTGTGATGCGATTTGATCTTGGCGGAGGGACCCCAGGTCGAAACGCTCTCGATGACGTCCGGGTAAAGCGTTCCCTGGCCGAGGAATCGCACGCCCCCGATTTTCTCGGCCTCCGCCTCGAACACCTCGATGAAGCGTTTGCCGATCCGCTTGCGCTTCTCCTCGGGGTCCGTGACTCCGGAAAGGTCCGAGAGAAAGGCGCCGGAGGCGTCCACGGATACGAGGTTGAGATGCCGGAACGCGCGCCGGACCTCGTCCCATTCGCCCTTCCGGAGCACGCCGTTGTCCACGAACACGCTGGTCAGCTGGTCTCCCACGGCGCGGTGGATCAACGCCGCGGTGACGGCCGAATCCACGCCTCCGGACAGTCCGCACAGCACCCGGTCGCGGCCGACGCGGCCGCGTATCTCCGAGACGGCCGTTTCGACGAAATGCTCGGCCGTCCAGTCGCAGCGGCAGCCGCAGACCGCGACGAGAAAATTCCTCAGCACCTCGTCGCCCCTGGGCGTATGCGCCACTTCGGGGTGGAACTGGACGCCGTACAGGTTCCGGGAGCGGTCCGCCATGGCGGCCAGCGACGCGTTTTCGGTGTGGCCGAGCCGGACGAATCCGGCGGGCATGGACTCGAGGTGGTCGCCATGGCTCATCCAGACCCCGAATCCGGGAGAGAGTCCGGCGAACAGGTCCGCGTCGTCGTCCACGGAAAAATCGGCGGGCCCGTATTCCCGCAGCGCGGCCCGGTCCACCTGCCCGCCGAGCAGGTGGGCCATCAGCTGGAGGCCGTAACAGATACCGAGCACCGGTACCCCGAGGTTGAAAAGATCCGGATCCGGAATGGGCGCGGCCGGGGCATACACCGAGGACGGCCCCCCGGACAGAATGATCCCTTTCGGCGACTGCCTGCGGATTATGTCGGCCTGGACATTGAAGGGCGCGATCTCGCAGAACACCTTCTGTTCGCGGACACGGCGGGCGATGAGCTGGGTGTACTGGGAGCCGAAATCCAGGATCAGAATTTTCTCTTCCGGGGCGATGCGGCTTCCTCCTACTTTTCGAGTTTCCATGACTTGAGACGGTCCATGAATCCGTACTGGGTGAGATCGTAATGCACGGGCGTCACGGCCACATAGCCGGCGGACACGGCCCCGTCATCCACATCCAGCTCCTTCTCCTGATTCATCTTCTGTCCGGTGAGCCAGAAATACGTCCGGCCGCTGGGATCGGTTCTCCGGTCGAACTCCTCGCGGTACGGGGCGAGCCCCTGCCGCGTGATCCGCACGCCGCGGACCGACTTCTCCGGGATGTTCGGAACATTGACGTTGAGGTAGATGCCGCGCGGCAGGCCCTCGCGGTGCAGGCGGACGGCCAGCCGGGCGGCGAATCGCGCCGCGTACCGGAAATCCGGATCCCGGTACGTGGCGAGGGAAACCGCAAATGAGGGCACGCCGAGAAAGGAGCCCTCGGTGGCCGCGGAAACCGTGCCCGAGTAAATCGTGTTGATGCCGGTGTTGGGCCCCAGATTGATGCCCGAGACCACGAGGTCGGGCTTTTTCCGCATCAGCGCCCAGTATCCGATCTTGACGCAGTCCGCGGGCGTTCCGGTGACCGCGTGTCCGAACTGCTTCCCGTTCTTCTCGAACGTCCAGACTCTGAGAGGATCGTGGATGGTGATGGCGTGGCCCACCGCGGACTGTTCGGTGTAGGGCGCGATGACCGAGACTTCCGCGATCCGGCTCAACTCCCGGTGCAGCGCGTAGATGCCGGCCGCGGATATGCCGTCGTCATTGGTCAGGAGGATGAAGGGTTTGCGGGCCATGGTCCTTTCATCCGGGCTTCAGGACGCCCGGTCAAAAAATGGGAATCGCGACGCATCGGCGTCAATGTTGAGCCGGCTGCCGGGGCCGGTCCCTCCCGCCTGTCCTGCCGGATGCCGGACGATTCCGGCGTCCGGCGGGCCGGACGCTCACGGCCTGCCGTCACGACACGCAGAAACGCAGAATCCGGTCGAGCGTGGACCGCATCTCCTTGCGGTGCACGATCAGGTCCACGAAGCCGTGCTCCATCTGGAACAGGGAGCGCTGGAAACCCGGAGGCAGGTCCTGGCCGATGGTCTGTTTGATGACGCGCGGCCCGGCAAAACCGATCAGGGCGCCCGGTTCCGCGATGTTGATGTCGCCGAGCATCGCGAAACTCGCGACCACCCCCGCGGTCGTCGGGTTGGTCAGCACCGGAATGTACAATCCGCCCTGGTCCGAGAACCGGGCGATGCGCGAGGACGTTTTCGCCATCTGCATGAGGGACAGGATGGACTCCTGCATGCGGGCGCCGCCCGAGGCGCACACCAGGATCAACGGGCATTTCCGTTCCGCCGCCAGGTCGGTCGCCCGGGCGATCTTCTCCCCCACCACGGAGCCCATGCTGCCGCCGATGAAATCGAAATTCATCACGCCGATCACCACCGGCTTCCCGCAGAGACTGCCGGTTCCGGTCCGGATGGCGTCCCGGAGGCCGGTCTTCCTCTGATTCTCCCGGATGCGGTCCGAGTACCGCTTCGTGTCCTTGTAATGAAGAAAGTCCGTGGATTCCAGGTCCGTATCGGTTTCCTCGAAGGATCCGGAATCGAGCAGCAGATCGAGGTAGCCGCGGTCGCCGATCCTGAAATGGAAGTCGCATTTCGGGCACACATGGCTGTTCGAGGCAAGCTGTTTCTTGTAGATCACCTCCTCGCAGCCGTCGCATTTCACCCAGAGCCCGTCCGGCATCTCCATCTTGTTCTGGACCCGGATACCGGGTTTGCTTCGCTTAAACCACGCCATTCGGATTCCTCGTGATTGGGGGAGGCAGGTCCTTGGTCATGATGACCGCGTCCTCCCGGTTGTCGGAATAATACGCCCGGCGCAGGCTTGTCGGACAAAAGCCGAATTTCCGGTACAGCGTCAGGGCGGCGGCATTGGAAACACGGACTTCCAGGCCGGCCCAGGCCGCGTCGCCGTCCGCCTCCAGGCAGTGCCGGAGCAGCTTCTCGGCGATACCCTGCCTGCGATGTTCCGGATGAACGGCCAGGTTCGCGATGTGCAGATCCTCCTCCACGCGCCACGCGATCAGATACCCGAACACCCGGCCGTCCTCGGCGAAGACAAGGGATCTTCCGTACGGTTTGGCGAGTTCCGCCTCAAAGCCCGCCCGGCTCCACGGCATGCTGAAACTGAGATTCTCGATTTCGAGAACACGGTTCAGATCGTCCGGCATCATGCGCCGCACGATTCCGGTGGCGGCGCGGCTGTTCACGGCATGCCCTGAAAGTTCTGCAGGTACATCGGTGAAAGCGCGTCCAGGTCCGCCGCGCCTCCGGCGGCCAGTATCTCCAAGCCGACCTCGGCGACCTTTGCGCCGCTTGGATTCGGATCTGCGCCCTCGGGGAACCGGGCGTCCGGCCGCATGCGCGTGATGGCCTCGCGGTGTTTCAGGCTTCCGTCTCCGAGAAACAGCACCGGCCCTGCGGGAAGCCCGCCGGCCAAGCCTTCAACCGGGACCGCTTCGAATCCGCCGAGTTTCTCCCATCGGCCGCTGACCGCCCGGTACACGGCGCGAAACACCTCGCCCTTACGGCTGTGCATCAGCACGCAGGCCGCCGGCTGAACCGCGGGGGCCAGCCTCACCCAGGCGTCCATCGTGGGTACCGCGACGATCGGCTTGCCGGCCGCGAAACAGAGGCCTTTTGCGAAGGAGAGGCCGATGCGCAGCCCCGTGTAGGATCCGGGTCCGATGGAGACCGCCACCCCGTCGAGCGACGCGGGCGTCAGGCCGGCCGCGGACAGCACCGAATGCACACAGTCCGGGAGTCGCTCCGCGGCCGCGTTCGCCGCTTCGACGCTGATTTCTGCGTCCGGTCCGTCGGTCCGGGCGAGCCCCACCGAGCATACCGGCGTGGCGGTCTCGATGCCGAGAACGACGGTCACGCGGTCTCCCGGCCTGCCGGCGCGACGATTCGGATGCGGCGCCGGTCCGGGCACGGCAGGCTTCTCTCGAAAACAGAAGCGAGTTCCACCTCGAAACGGTCCTGAGGCAGCAGCGGCCTGCCCCGCTCGGCCCACTCGATGAGACAAACTCCGCCGCCCTCGAACGCGGCCGTCAGATCGAGCGCCGCAACGGCCTCGACCGATTCCAGCCGGTAGAAATCGAAATGAAAAACCCTGAGCCGTCCCGTGTATTCCTGAAGCAGGGTGAAGGTCGGACTGGTGACGGGTTCCCGCACACCCAGTCCGGCGCACACCCCCTGGATGAACACCGTTTTTCCGCTGCCCAGCCCGCCGGTCAGCGCGACCACGTCGCCGGGAACCAGCCGTCGCGAGAAAGCCTCCCCGGCTTTCAGTGTATCCTCGCGGCTCTCCGACCCGATCTCCTCCGGCTCCGCCATCCGGTCACCGTTCCGTCAGGGTCACCAGCGGAAGCACCATTTCCTCGAGAGACACGCCTCCGTGCTGAAAGCTGTCGCGGTACAACGACAGGTACTTGTGGTAATTGGTCGGATACACGAAATAGTAGTCCTCGCGGGCGAGCAGGACATTGGTGTTGATGCCCCGGGCCGGGAGGCCGAATTTCGCGGGATCCTTCAGGGAAATGGCCTGTTTCGAATCGCATTTGATGGCGCGCCCGATCTTGTACCGCACGTTCGTGGATGTCTCCTTGTCGGCGTATACCGTGGCGCCGCGCATGGTCCTGAGCGAGCCGTGGTCCGACGTCAGGACGACCCGGACCCCGGATTCCGCCGCGGCCCTGAGAATGTGAAAAAGAGCCGAATGCTCGAACCACGTGACCGTCAGGGAGCGGTACGCCGGTTCATCCGGAACGATCTCTCTGAGTATGTCGGATCCGCTCCGCTTGTGCGCGAGCAAATCCACGAAGTTGAAGACCAGCGCGGTCAGCGGCGCGCTGAACATCGATTGGGCGTGTTTCGCGGTGTTCCAGGCCTCCTCGGAATCCATGATCTTGGTGTAGCGGAGGTCCTGCGGGAGCAGGACGCCGAGCCCCGCGAGCTGGGCGTCGAGCAGCTGGTGCTCATGCCGGTTCCGGCTCGAGTCGTCCTCTTCGCCGTCCCGCCAGAAATCGGGAAACCGGGCCTCGATCTCGGCCGGGAAACAGCCCGCGAACAGGCTGTTCCTCGAATAGGGCGTCGCGGTCGGCAGAATCGAGAAATACAGCTCCCGGCTGATGGAGAAGAACGGATACAGCAGGGGTTCCAGCGCAAGCCACTGGTCGAGCCGCAGATTGTCCACGACGATGAAGAGAACGGGCTTATCCCCGGAAAGGAGCGGCAGGACGGATTTACGGATCACGTCCGTGGATAGAACCGGCCGGCTGTCCGGCCGCGAACGCACCCAGTCCGCGTAATGCTCCTCCACGAAACGGCTGAAGGCGGCGTTGCATTCCCGTCTCTGGTCCTGCAGGGTCTGCCGGAGCCCCAGGTCGGGATGTTCGTCCAGATCGAGTTCGCGCTCGCAAAGCTTCAGGTGGATGTTCATCCAGCCTTCGGCCGGAATCGGGCCGTCCATGAGGGAGGCGATTTCGCTGAACTCGACCGTGTAGTCCCGGGTCAGTTTCTCCCCGGATATCTTCTGTTTCTCGAGAATCCGCTTGCAGGAGGAAAAAACCTGGCTGGGATTGACCGGTTTGGTCAGGTATTCCTCGATCTGACCGCCGATCGCCTCATTCATCAGGTTCTCCTCCTCGCTCTTCGTGATCATGATCACGGGGATGGAGGGCGCTTTTTCCTTGAGCAGACGCAGCGCCTGCAGTCCGTCCATGCCGGGCATCATTTCATCGAGCAGGATGATGTCGAAACGCTCCCGGGCCGTGAGGCTCAATGCGTCTTCCGCATTGCTGACAGGCGTGACATCATACCCTCTTTCCTCCAGAAAGAGGATATGGGGCTTCAGCATGTCGATTTCATCGTCGGCCCAGAGAATCTTTCCGCGGATTTTTTGAATGGCTTTGATCTGATTTGTCTTTCAAAAAAGAATGAAAGGAAAAAATAAACAATTTTAGGCACTTAGTCAACCAAATTATCCCTGTCCGGCCTGTGCGAGGCTTTTCAATCCATTAATTCGTATCGAGTTACGGATATGGTATGTAATTTGCATATGATTCATGTGGAATTATCTCTTTATTGAAAAATATGTAATTAGGGGATATGCATCCATGACTGCCGTGACAAAAATTCAATCCAGAGGGATGAATTGGACATTGTTCGTGCTTTTCGCCCTCTCCTGGTCGACCCCTGGTATTCTGCAGGCGCAAACCCAGTGGACGGAAGACGGTCAATTTCTCGGTTCAACCGGAGTTTCCACGGCCCATGTGGCAACGGTTCCGGACGGTCATGGAGGCGTTTTTTTCGCATGGGAAGTGCGGCCCGCGGCGGACAAGGATATCTATATAAACTGGCTGGACGCTTCCGGGGCGCTCCGCTGGGGCACGGGCATTTCCCTGATCGGCGCGGCCGGAAACCAGCGTTACGCCGCGCTTGCGGCGGACGG
>JAFGAX010000023.1 GCA_016933415.1 bacterium | reverse complement strand
TCTGGTTCGTCATGCCGGACGCGGACTGATCCGCCGGAATCGAACCTCCCCGAAGTCCCGCCGACGCATTCCGGTTGATTGACGGTTTGTCCTGTCTTTCGGGATCCGACCGCGATCCGCGTTTCCCCCCCTTCCCGGGAAAAATCATTTGCTTTTTGCCAGGCCTGTGTCTAAATTATTTGGATTTTAATCTGGTGCCGATTCGGCCCGCCACGCGATTGAACGAAAGGTCCCATGTTCAGGAAACTGCTCCCCCGCGAATACAGCTTCTTCGACTATTTCGAAGCCCACAGCCAGATCGCCATCCGGACCTGCCGGGAGCTCCTGGAGCTCACTTCCGAAAAGGGCGACATGGCCGAGCATGTCCAGCGCATCAAGGATCTGGAACACGACGCGGACAAGGTCACCAACCAGTGCATCGAAGCCCTACAGAAAACCTTCATCACGCCCATCGAGCGCACGGACATCCACCAGCTCATCAAACAGCTGGACGACATCATCGACATCATCAATGCCTCGGCCTACCGCTTTCAGCTCTACGAGCTCCGCGAGATGCGGCCTGAAGCACGGGAGATGGCGCATATCCTGGTTCTGGCGTCCGGCGAAATCGAGGGCGCGCTCAAGGCCCTGCGCAACATGAAGAACGTCAAGGTGCTGAAGGAGCGCTGCCAGGCCATCTACGACCTGGAGGGCCAGGGGGACGAGGTCGTCCGTTCCGCGCTCAGCCGCCTGATCAAGGAGGACCAGCCCATGGTCTTCATCAAGTGGAAGGAAATTTTCGAGCGTCTCGAAAAGGCGATCAACCGCTGCAAACATGTCGCGGATCTGATCGAAGAGATCGTCATTGCCTCCACGTGAGGCATTTTTTTTACCATCAGGAAGACCCGCATGATCCACGCCGTCTGGCTCGTCGTCATCGTCACCATCGCCATCGCGCTTCTGTTCGACGTCATCAACGGTTTTCATGATGCCGCCAACTCCATCGCAACGGTGGTGTCGACCCGCGTGCTCTCTCCCCGAGTGGCCGTGCTCTGGGCGGCCTTCTTCAACTTCATCGCCATGTTCATCTTCGCACCGCGGGTGGCCGACACGGTCTCGAAAATCGTGAAGATCGTCCCCTCGGACCGCGACTTCATCGTGGTGGTCCTGTCCGGGCTCATCGGCGCCGTGATCTGGGACCTGATCACCTGGTGGTGGGGCCTTCCCACCAGCTCCTCCCATGCCCTGATCGGCGGATTCGCCGGCGCCGGCATCACCCACGGGGGATGGTCCTCCATCCGGTGGGACAAGATGTGGGCCACGATCCAGTTCATCCCCCTGGCCCCCCTGATCGGGATGGTCCTGGGGTTCATCATCATGGTGATCGTGTACTGGATATTCCGCAGATGGCGCCCCGCGGAAGTGGACCGCGTGTTTCGGAGGGGCCAGCTGGTCTCCGCGGCCCTGTACTCGCTCGGCCACGGCGGAAACGACGCGCAGAAGACCATGGGGCTGATCGTGGCCCTGCTGGTCGCGGCCGGCAAATTCGACCTGGACACCCGGCTGTCCCTGACCCACTGGAACACCGCATGGATCGTCCTGTCCTGTCACGCGGCCATGGCCTTCGGCACGGCCATCGGGGGCTGGCGCATCGTGAAGACCATGGGACAGAAGCTCACCAAGCTCAAACCCGTCCACGGATTTTGCGCAGAAACCGCGGGCGCCATCACCATTTTCATGGCCACCCACATGGGCATTCCCGTATCCACGACGCACACCATCTCCGGGGCCATCGTCGGCGTCGGATCCACGCAAAGCCGGTCGAGCGTCCGATGGGCCGTGGCCCTGAATATCGTGGTGGCCTGGGTGGTCACTATCCCCTTCGCCGCGCTGATATCCGCCGGCGCTTATGAAGCGCTGAGCCGGCTGATCCGGTGAAGAAAGTTCAAAGTTTAAAGTTCAAGGTTCAAAGTTAAAAAATCTATAATGGAATTAAGGCTTCAGCCTTTCATCCTCAAAGAAATACAGCCGCGAGTAGAACCTTGCGGCTGTATTTCTTTGAGGCGATTTTTATCATCTCTTTGAACTTTGAACTTTAAACTTTGAACTGATTATTACCTCGCCGGCTTCCATGTCTGTTCCTCCACCCCCGCACCCACGGACGCCGCCGCGGCCGGACCCGCGGACCGGCAGTTCAGCGTTCGTTGCGTGTCAAGCGCCGCATCAAGTATCTGCTTCCGGCCCGGACGGACGGGTTCAGCCACCAGCTCCGGCACATTGAAAGTATAGAGGTGGGATCCGTACAGGCCCGGATCCTTCTGCGGAAGCACGAACGGTCTGGACACCGCGCCGTCCGCATCCACATGCGCGAAATACGGCCTGGCCAGCACGCCGTCTCCCCGTTTGCTGCTGAACACGAACCAGCGGCCGTTGGCCGACCAGGAATGATAGCTGTCGGACTGGCCGCTGTTGCATTCGAGCCGCCGGAAGTCACCGGTTCTCAGGTCCATCAGATACAGGTCCGTTCCGGGCCGGTAGATGGAAAAATTGCCGTATTCGCAGAGGCAGAACAGCAGGAACCTGCCGTCCGGCGAAACGCGGGGGTGGGTGGCGCTCAAGCCGGTCTTCGCCGCGGCCAGGACCGTGACCGGCCGGCCGAACCCGCCGGTCACCGGATCATGGGACGCTTTCATCAGGTCGTACTTGATCGTGCGGTAGGTGTGGCGCTCGAAGAATCCGGTCGTATCATACGCCGGGGCGCTGCAGAAATAGAGGGCCTTGCCGTCCGGCGCCCAGGCCGGGTAGGTCTCGAGCCTCGCGGGATCAGCGATTTCGGGCGGCGCGGCCACGACAGCGGAATCGATCCGGCAGACGGCCAGGTCCGAGGTCAAGTCGTACACATCGCGGTTCGGTCCGGCCGTGTGAAAGAACTGCCTGACCTTCATGTTCGCAAATGCGAGCGTCCGGCCGTCCGGGTGCCAGGACGCGTACGCCGCGGCCGCCGGAACCGATTCCGTCTGCGTCCGCATCAGCCGGGTACGGCCGTCCACCGTGAGGAGCATGGCCGTGGACGGCGCGCCGCGCAGGTGCACGAGCCAGCGATCGGTCCGGTTCCCGTAAAAGGTGTGGCAATTGAAACAGCCGTCCCGCATGGCCCGGTTGTCCAGAATGACGCGTTCCTTGAAACTGCCGAGGTTCCGCTCAACGACGGACAGACGCTTCCAGAAAACGCACACCGGCGGCATTTTGCGGTACACAAGATAACCGTCGATGGAATCATGGGACACGCGGTTCACGATCGGGTCGAATCGGAGCCATTGGCCCAGTGAATCCCGCACCGTGACGGAAAACCGGATGTCCCGGCCACGGTTCGCGTCGAGCAGGCGCCGCCACGGACCAGCCGGCAAAATCACGTCCCGGCCCCGTCCCCGGATCCGGAATCCGGTCCCGTCCGCGCCTTCCGCCTCGATCCGGAAAGCTTCGGCCTTTTCCTGCAACCGGAAATTCAGCGGCGCGAGGTTCGGCGGGATCTCGATTCCGGAATAATCCGGTTCAATCACGGGCGGCCGGCCCACGGCCTGAACCGGACCCGGATCCGGCGAGCCGCATCCCATGAAAAAAACGGCCGCCGGGAGAACGGTCAGACACAACCGCAATGCGCATCGGAACGGATGGTTCATCGGGAACCCCTGTTTTCGGATGAGGGCGCCTGCGCCCGGCGTCCGGCCGCCTGGCGGGTGAATGCGTAATACCAGTATGTGCCGCCGAAAGAGGCCTGCAGATCGGCGCCCGCCGCGGCCCGGTCTCCCCGGTGCCGTCCGAGAACCCGGTTGAATTCGCCGAACCGCCGAACCGTTTCAGGCGCAACGACCCGCATCTCCGGAGGCGGATCTTTTTCTCCGCTCAAGGCCCATCTCAGCACGAGCGCCTCCTCCACATGCCGCGGGATCCGGGGATAATCGAGGGCGCGGAACGCCCGCACGAAATCCGGCAGATCCTTGAGACGTCCGGCCAGAAGATCGGTCGCGACGCGGTATTCGAGCGCCATGCGGTTGTCCGGATGATCGCGTAGCAGGCTGTCGAGCTCGGCCGGCGGGTGGCCGTTGAACGCGATGAAACCCGTCCTGCCGATAACCGCGCGGCCGTGCAGGACGGCGGGATCTCCGGCCGCGGCCGCTGAATCGCTGAGCATGCGCCGGATCGCGGCCGCGTCCCCGCGGAGAAAGAGCCCGCGGTCCATCCGGTTCAGGCAGACCACGGCCGCGGCCGTGTCGCCGAGAACGAAATGCGCGAGGCTGAGACGCTTCAGGATCCACGGCGTTTCTCCGTCCGTGCTGAGCGCCTCCAGCGCCCAGTGCCGCGACTCATCGATGGAGCCCAGGTCCCAGCAGAAGTCGCTCTCCTGAAGGGGCGCGGATTCGCTGAATTTGCGCGGGAGCGCGAGCCCCGACGGCCCGAACGGCTGGGGGAGGGTGAACAGATCATCCAGCAGACGGCCCGAGTGATACAGCGCCCGGTTGGCCTGAAAGGTCACGGTCAGCGGGGGCCGCGCCTCTTTCGACGCCAGGTTGAGGATTCGCTCCCATTGCCTGAAACGCGCCATTTTGTCCACGGTCAGCAGGAGACGGTTGCTTTTCTCGATGGGGAAAACCGCGGCCGCGGCGGCCAGAACGGCCAGCGCGGCTGTCTGCAGGATGAATCGGACGCGGGGCGATCGGATGCGGAACCGTTCCGGCAAAAGCGGGCGGCGGCGCATGACCGGGTGCAGCAGCAGGACGAGAGCCGGAAAGAAAGCGGCGAGAAGAAGCGAGATCGCTCCGGCCGTGTCCGTTCTCTTGAAATCCAGAAGTGACAGCCACGCGCCGGCCGGATCGAGAATGAAAAACCGACGCGCCGCCGTCGGAATCAGGACAGCGGCCGCAGTCATCACCGCGCCCGAAGCCGGACGTTTCGCGTGAACGGCTTCGATCAGGACACAGAGCAGGGTGAAAAGCAGGAAAAAACCGGCCGCCAGGTAATACAGAACGAGGCTGATGATAAAGCAAGCGGCCAGCCTGGGCGCCCATTTCGGGCGCACCCGCACGAATGCGGCGGCCGCGGCCAGAACAGCCAGCAGACCCAGGTCCGCGGACAGGGGAACCGTGTAGCAGGCGTGGAGACCGGTCAGCAGGGCGGCCGGAACCAGATGGATAAACCCGAAGCGATCCGGCGGCCGGAGGCCGCGGATCAGGGCCCCGGTGAGCCTGGAAACGGCCCAGGCCATGGCGGTGAGCAGGGCCGCGCCTGCCGGAGGGGAAAAAAGCGCCTGGCTGAGCAGTCCGGAAAGCCATTCGAAAGGCCCGCCGGGTCGGTTCAGAAAACCGGCCGCGAAATCGAAAGCCAGCAGGAACACCGGCGATTGACGGTGATAGATCAGCGAGGGATCGATCCGCAGGAGCAGAATCAGGAAGAGCGCGGTGAAAAACGCCGCGTCCCGGACGATCGGCCAGGCGGACGGGATCTTCGCCTGCGGTTCCGGTTTTACCGTTCGTGTTTTCATCTGGGTTCCCTGTTCACGAAAAGTGGAAGAAAGGACCCCGCCGCAAACAGCGGTGTATCACAAGAAACTTGGATGTTGGACGCCGCCCCGCTGCGCGGGATCAATTTATTAAATTTTTCGAGTATTGAAGACAAGCGGCGGGTAATCAAACCCGTCGGAGCGGCCAGAAGCCCAATCTCCGATTAATCAGAAAGGTTGGAACCTGAATGAACAGGCTTCCGGCCGCCCGATGGAACACCGCCTGATTCCGCGTCAGGATTCACCTCCGCCGTCCGGAACCGGAATGCCTGCCGCCGTTCCCTCCTCCGGCGCCTCCGTGACCCGCACCCGGACGATGCGGTTGATCCGGTCGGACCCGGCCCGCGCTTCGATGCGGAGGTATTCGGACGAGAGCCCGGAGAGGAATCCGTTCCTGACTCCGGATTCGAACAGCACCTCGACCGTTCGGCCGACGGCCCTGCGGCAGAAGGCTTTCCGCTTCTTCGCGCCCAGGTCCCGCAGCATCCGAGCCCGTTCCGCGCGCACGGCGGACGGAACGGATCCGGGCATTACGGCCGCGGCCGTGTTCCGCCTGGGCGAAAACGGGAAAACGTGCAGATAGGTGAACGGCAGCGTCTCGATGAACCGGACGGTTTCCAGAAAATGCGCCTCCGTTTCCCCGGGGAATCCGGTGATCACATCCGTTCCGAGTCCGAAGAAATCCATCCGCTCTCCGATGGACCGGACGAGAGCGGCGAACGTCTCGGTATCATACCGCCTCTTCATCATCCGGAGCACGGTGTCAGACCCGGACTGCAGGGACACGTGGAAATGGCGGCAGATCCGGCCGTGCCGCGCCACCGTGTCGAGCAGGGCCCCGGTGCACTCGTCCGGATCCAGCGATGTCAGGCGGATCCGTCCGATGCCCTCGACGGCGGCCAAGCGGCCGAGCAATTCCGGAAAATCCGGTTTCCCTTCAGGGAAGTCCTTTCCATAGTCTCCGATATGCGTGCCGGTCACCACGATTTCGGCGAATCCGCGGCGCGTCAGGGCTTCGGCGTTCCGGATCACGGCGCCGGCCGGTTCGCTCCTCCCCGGTCCGCGCGCGGCCGGAACGATGCAGTACGCGCATTGCCGGTCGCATCCGCTTTGGATCTTGAGAAACGCGCGGGTCCGGCCCCCCGCAACGGGCTCCGGCAAGGGTCCGGCCGCCTCTTCCGCTCGGCCTGCAACCCGGCCGGCCGGATCGGACACCGCCACCAGCGGCACGCGTCGTTTGGACGTTCCTTCGATCAGATCCGGGAGCCGGAACTTTTCGGCCGTCCCGACCACGTAATCCACTCCCGGGATCGCGGCCAGTTCGGCCGCCGACACCTGGGCATAGCATCCGGCCGCCACGATCACCGCGCCGGGATTCAGCCGGAGTGCATGGGTCACCGCCTGGCGGCACTTGGCGTCGCTCCGGCCGGTCACCGTGCAGGTGTGGATGACCGCCACATCCGCGGCCTCCCCCGGGCCGACCACGGCCCAGCCCCGCCGCAGAAACCGGCCCGCCAGATCGTCCGTCTCCGCCTGGTTGAGCTTGCACCCCAATGTACGGAATGAAACAGTGGGCATCGCCGCCTGAAATAATTTGGAGTTGGACCCCGGCGGATCCAACTCCATGATGTCGAAACGGAGCGCGGGGCGTTCTGCCGGATCCCCGTGTTCTTCAACACAACCGGAACAGCGCGCCGTCCGGCTGTCTACGCGGCCGGCTCGCCTTCGGGAGCCGCCTCTGCGGCGGCTTCTTCAGCCGGCGCGTCGCCGGCATCCGCTTTCTTTTTGCCGGCTTTCTTCTTCTCCGGCTTGTCTGCGGACGCCAGGGAGATCTCGCCCAGCGTGACCGGCGCGGCGTTCGTGTCGAGGTAGGCCGACACATCGACCGATTCGGCCGCCGAGTTCTTCTGCTTCTCCACGTCGAGCAGTTTCTTCCTGGAGAGGACGACCCGCTTGTTCTCGCGGTCGAACTCGATCACGATGAGCTGGATCTCGTCACCCTCCTTGATATTCTGCTGAACCCGCGCCATGGAGTTCTCGGGCATCTGCGAAAGGGGGACGAATCCCTCCAGTCCGAGAGGCAATTCGACCACGAGGCCCTTTTCCATGAACTTGGTCACCTTGACGGGGGTGATGGTGTCGACCTTGTAGGTCTCCTCGAACGCGGCCCACGGATCCTCGGTGAGCTGCTTGTAGCCGAGCGACAGGCGCCGTTCGGCCTTGTTGATCTCGAGCACCATGACTTCCACGTCCTGACCCTTTTTCAGGACCTCGCTGGGGTGCTTGACTTTCTTGGTCCAGGACAGATCGGATATGTGAATGAGGCCGTCGATCCCGTCCTCCATCTCCACGAAGGCGCCGAAATTGGTGAGATTGCGGACGCGCCCCTTGATCCGGGTGCCGACCGGGTACTTGACCTCGATCTGGTCCCACGGATCGGGCAGGAGCTGCTTGATGCCCAGGGAGATGCGCTTGCGGTCCTTCTCGATGGAGAGAATCTTGACGTCGATCTGGTCCCCCACGTTGAGAATCTTTGAGGGATGCACGACGTTCCGGGTCCAGGACATCTCGGATACGTGAATCAGGCCCTCGACGCCCTTCTGAAGTTCGACAAAGGCGCCGTAATCCGCGATGGAGACCACCTTGCCCTTCACGACGGTGCCGACCGGGAACTTCGTCTCGATGTTCTCCCACGGATGGGCCTGGAGCTGCTTCATGCCGAGCGAGATGCGGTCCTTCGCCTCGTTGAAGTCGAGAACGACGACCTTGATATGCTCGTCGAACTTCACCACCTCGGACGGATGGTTGATCCGGCCCCAGGAGAGGTCGTTTATATGGAGCAGGCCGTCCACGCCGCCGAGATCCACGAACACGCCGAAATCCGTGATGTTCTTGACGGTTCCCTCGCGCACCTGACCCTTCTGGAGCTCCTCGAGGATCACCTTGCGCTTCTCGGCCATGCTCTCCTCGAGAATGGCGCGGCGGGAGACGACGATGTTCTTGCGCAGTTTGTTGACCTTCACGATCTTGAACTCGAACGTCTGCCCGATGAGGGCGTCGAAGTCGCGGACCGGCTTGACGTCGATCTGCGAGCCGGGCAGGAACGCGTCCACGCCCATGAGATCGACGACGATGCCGCCCTTGATCCGGCGCACGCAGCGTCCCTGGATGGTCAGCCCCTGGTCGTGGATGTCGATCACCCGGTCCCAGGTGCGCATGAAATCGGCCTTCTTTTTCGACAGAATCAGCTGACCGTCGGAATCCTCCATGGAATCGAGGAACACGTCAACCCGGTCGCCCACCTTCACCACGGGAGGCATGCCGAATTCCTCGAGCGGAATCGTGCCTTCCGATTTGAATCCGATGTCGACCACCACCTCCTGATTGGCGATGGCGAGCACGCGGCCGGTGACGATCTGTCCCTCGTCGATGTCCTTGAGGGTGCGTCCGTACAGTTCGCTGAACTTCAGGTATTCCTCTTCGGAATAGCCCAGGTCCTCAGCCGCCCTCGCCTGTTCCGCAGTGAAAGCCGGCTTCACGGGCTGGGCCGCGGGCTCGATCGGATCACCTCCTTCGCCTGACGGTGCCGGCGCCCAGTTCGGGACTCCGGTCACTTCGTCTTGGTTTGTTTTTTCAACATCCGCCATAAAAATGGTCCTCCTTTTCTATTTTTCAACCCTTTCGGGCTGTTTCCGATTTCTTCGAGGAACAGGCGCATCTCGTCGAGCTGCCAGCGGGGCGTCGAGGCGCCGCCGGAAATGCCGACATGGTGGCCGTTCTTGAACAGGGCGCGCTTCAGTTCATCCGGCGCCTCAATGAAAAAGGTGTTGCGGTTTTGCGCGCGGGCGGTTTCGTACAGAAGCCGTCCGTTCGCGGAGCTCCGTCCGGCCACGAGCACCACAAAGTCCAGCGGCCCGGCGAAGGCGCGGATGTCGGCCTGCCGGTTTTTGAGGAAGCGGCAGGTCGTGTCCGCGATTTTCAGCCCGGGGACCCGCTTGGCCAGGGCGTGTCGAACGGCGGCAAACAGCTCCGGATCCACCGTGGACTGGGCGAGCAGAAGAGTCCGGTTTTCCACGTCGAGCATCGCGGCCGCGCGCGCATTCGCCGCGACCGCGCCGTTCTCGCCGGCCCGCGCCATCAGGCCCTTGACCTCGGCATGGCCGGGATCGCCGGTCACCACGATCCGCCAGCCTTCCCGGACATGCTGCAGCACAAGGTCCTGTGAATGCCGGACGATCGGACAGGTGGCGTCGACGATTTTCATGCCGTATCCGCGGGCTCTGGACACCAATGCTTCGGATTCGCCGTGCGCGCGCAGCAGAAGCGACTGGCCGGCCAGAACCTTCCGCATCCCGCGGTCCGAGAAATCCTCGGGACGCACGGGCCGGAGTCCGAGCCCCTCGAGCCGCTCCACCTCCCGGCGGTTATGGATGAGTTCGCCCGCGGAGAAAAGGGTCTCCCCCCGGCGCAGTGCGTCTTCGGCCAGCGCAATGGCCCGTTCCACGCCTGGACAGGGCCTGGCCTTCGGGTCAACGGTGACGACCATCCTGGAGTTCCTTGATTCGGTTCATGGTGTCTTCTCCGATGCGCCTGTACCATTCCTTCACCGACATTCCCCGGGGAGGCGAGGCGGGAACCGCGAACGGCTCTCCGAACCGGATTTCCACGCGCTGGAAGGGAAAGTTGCGGAGAAGATGGAACGTTCCGGACACATGCACCGGCTGAATCGGGCATCCGGTGCGGGCCGCCAGCATGCCGACCCCGCGCCGGCCCTGCTGCAGGCGCCCCGTCCTGGAGCGGGTGCCCTCCGGGAACAGAAGCAGGGGCTTGCCGGATTCGAGCGCCTCGACGGCCGCGCGCAGGGCGCCCGTGTCCGCGGAACCCCGGTGCAGGGGAATGCTCCCGAGTTGCCGGAGCAGGCGGGCCAGAAGCGGATTCCGGAACAGCTCGGCCTTTGCCAGAAACGCCAGCTGCCGTGGGCAGGCGAGGCCCATGAAAACGGGATCGTAGTTCGCGCAATGGTTCACGGCCACGATCACGCCGCCGGTACCGGGGAGGCGCGCCTCGCCGCTCACGCGCACTCCGAAGAAGGCCCGAATCAGCGGGTAGCCGACGGTGTACAGGGCCTGATAGACCGAGTTGTCCGGAAATCTACGCGCCACCGCGTTCCTCCTGTTTCCGGCGCACGGCATCGAGAATGAGGCCGACCTGCCCGTCCAGCGTCAGCCCGGTGGTGTCGAGCGTGACGGCGTCCGCGGCGGGCCGGAGCGGGCTGTGCGCGCGCCGGCTGTCCCGGAGGTCGCGGGCCTCGATTTCCTGCGCAATGCGCTCGACCGGGACCGAAATGCCCCGGGCCTCCTGGTCACGCTTCCGCCGCTTCGCCCGCTCTTCCAGAGAGGCGGTGAAGTAGAATTTCAGGTCCGCGTCCGGAAAAACCACCGTGCCCTGGTCCCGGCCGTCGGTGATCAGGTCGCCCCGTTCGGCGAAAGTTCGTTGGCGCGGAACGAGCGCCTCGCGCACGCCCGCGATCTCGCAGACCGGGCCCACGGCGCGGTCCACCTCGGGCGTGCGGATGTCGGCGGTGACGTCACCGCCGTCGAGCAGTACACGCAATCCGTTTTTTTCGGGAATCAGATCGATCCGGCAGGAACGGGCCGCATCCGCGATGCGTCCGGTGTCGGTCAGGGGGATCGATTCGCGGAGCGCCTTGAGGGCGACGGCCCTGTACATCGCTCCGGTGTCGAGGTAGAGCCAGCCGAGCCTATCGGCGGCCAGGCGGGCGGTCGTGCTTTTTCCGGACGCGGCCGGTCCGTCGAGCGTGACGACGAATCCGCGTGCCGGGGTTGGAGTGAGTGGGTTGATAGTGACCTGGTTCGGTTAAGGGTGAATTCAAGACGATGGACGATGCCCGATTGACGGCCGACCATCAAACTATTTTTTTATGAACTATGAACTATGAATTATGAACTTTTTTCCTTGAACTTTGAACCTTGAACTTTGAACTTGTTTCTTGAGAGAGCCCCACGGCCCGGTACAGCATCCTGATCTCTTCCGG
>JAFGAX010000022.1 GCA_016933415.1 bacterium | reverse complement strand
GAACCGATTCAGACCGCATCCGCGTCGTCATGCGGGCCGACGACTTCGGGTTCACGAATGCCGCGAATCAGGCGTGCATCCGTGCCTTTCGGGAGGGCATCCTCACCTCGGTGGAAGTCCTGGTTCAGGCGCCCTGGTTTTTGGCGGGCGCGGAACTGCTCAGGCAGAATCCCGGTCTGGACGCGGGCGTCCACCTCGCGCTGACCTGCGAATGGGACAACTACAAATGGGCGCCGCTCACGGACGCGCCCGGCCTGCTCATGCCCGACGGCTTTCTGCCCGTTACCAACGAAGATTTCGACGGATTGAACGCTCCGCTCGAATCCGTGGAGCGGGAATTCCGGAGCCAGATCGAAACAGCGCTCCGCCGCATCCCCCAGCTCTCGCATCTGTCCACGCACATGTCCGCTCCGACGTCGACCCCGGCGCTCCGTTCCCTTCTCGCGAAGCTGTCCCTGGAATACAAACTGCCGCTTCAGCCCGCGGGCGTGATACGGATGGAGGGCATGTGGGGCGAACCGATCGAACAGAAGGAATCCTTTCTCGCGGACGCCCTGTCCGGCTGCGGGCCCGGCGGCATGATGTTCGTCTGCCATCTGGCTCTGGACGATGCCGAAACCCGGGCGATACGCGGAACCGGGCATGACGCCATGACGCGGATGGCGGCGCACCGGCAGGCGGAAACGGATGCGGTCATCAGCTCGACGGTCAGGAAAATCATCGTTGAAAGGGACATTTTACTGGTCGGTTACACCGGCAAAGCCCGCCCCGAACCGTTCCGGGAGAACGGGAGAAGGGATCCCTGACGCGGAATCTGCCGGGTCTTCACCGGTTCAAACCGTGATTGCCGGAAGAGCGGCCGGACAGGCGGAATGAACAGAAAAAAGTGAGGCAGGCCGGTTTCGGCCGATTGCACCGCCATTTCAGGCGAATCCATCGGCCGTCTGCCGGAAACCGATCCCGATCCGACTGGATGGGATCACCCGTGCAGACTGGAATGTTTTACTTGCATTTTGTCGAATCATGAATCTTTTGAAGCCTGCCAGATACGTATTCCCTGAACATAGCATAATGTAATCAGACACTTAGACCTGGAGCCATTCCGTTCATTCCGTTGGCATATTATTTGTAATATGCTCAATGGGATTTCTCCGAAAAGGGATTGTGTTTTAAAGGGGATTGTTGATGAACGGAACGCAGATCCGGGAACTCCGCGTCACCATGGGCCTGACGCAGGAGGAGTTCGCCCACCGTCTGGGCGTCACCCTGTGCACCGTAAACCGCTGGGAGAACAACAGGGTGGCTCCCAGCCGGCTCGCCATCAGACAGCTGCAGAGCATCGTTTCATCGAAACGGAATCAGAATTGAGACGGCGAAGGGCGCGTGTTCCGCGGAATCGCCGCGGCCGCGGGGGAGCGGGCCGGAAACGAGTTCACCGTTTGACAGGGAGTCGGATTCCATGACCTGGAGTGACGCCGTCGGTTCCATCAATGCCGAGATTCTCATCGTCGAGGACAGCCATACCCAGGCGCAGCATCTCCGCCACGTTCTCGAACTCAACCGGTATAAAGTGACGATCGCCTACAACGGTGAAGAGGCCTGCCAGGCGCTTCTGAAGTTCAAGCCGACCATCGTCATCAGCGACGTGGTGATGCCCGAGATGGACGGCTACGAACTCTGCCGGCGTATCAAGCAGAACGAGGAAACCCGGAAGATTCCGGTGATCCTGCTCACCCAGCTTTCCAGTCCTCACGACATCATCAAGGGGCTCGAGTGCGGGGCCGATCATTTCATCACCAAGCCGTACAACAAGGAACACCTGCTCTCGCACCTTCAGTACATCTGCGTCAACCGGGAACTCCGGAAGAATTCCATGGCGGATCTCGGCATCGAGATTTTTTTCGCGGGCCACAAGCATTTTCTCACCTCCGACCGCATTCAGATTCTGGATCTCCTCTTCTCGACCTACGAGGCGGTCATGCAGAAGAACCGGGAACTCGAGCAGACGAATCAGCGGCTCCAGCATTCGCTGGACACCATCAAGACGCTCGGCGGTCTCATTCCAATCTGCTCTCACTGCAAGAAAATCAGGAACGACAAGGGATACTGGCAGCAGCTGGAGATCTACATCAAGGAGCACACGGACGCGGAATTCACCCACGGATTGTGCCCGGAGTGCGAAAAAACGATCTATTCCAAGTACGCGTCGAAGGACGACGGCCGGAAGAAGGCCCCCCGCAAACCCGCGGGTCAATGAGGACGGAATCCGTCATGCCCAAGCGCATTCTCATCATCGAGAACAACGCGGTTTTCCGCAAGACACTCCGGATGCGTCTGGAGTCGAACGGGTACGAGACGGTCGACGCGGAGAGCGGACTGGAGGGCCTGAACGCGGTGCGCAGGGAGAATCCGGACCTCGTGATCACCGACATCATGCTGCCCGGGCTTGACGGGCACAAAGTCTGCCGGATGATCAAATTCGACCGAAAACTGTCCCGCATTCCCGTCATCGTCCTGACGTCGCGCGATCTGGACCAGGACGCGGAGATCGCGAAACAGTGCGGCGCGGACGCCTTCGTCCTGAAAACCACCCGGCCGCCGATACTGCTGGAGGTCATCAGCCGCCTGCTGGAACGCGAATCGACCGCGGAAGCGCCTTCCTGAACGGCGTCCGCCGGACGCCGGTTCGGGGAAGGACCGTCACCCAACCTGGATTCAATGCTGGAGTTGTTCATGTTTGAAAGCGTTCAAACCTGGATTCGGAAGCACCACGTCATCCATGCCGTGGCGCTTGCGTTGACGCTGTCCTTTTTCGCGCTGGGGCTGGCCGCCGTGGTTTTCCGGCTGGATCCGGCCGTGACCGCAAGGCTCCTTCTGGCGGGATGCCTGGGGGGCGGCGCGACCGCGCTCCTGCTTGCGTTTCTGCTCTGGCGGCGGGACGTCACGCCGTATGCGCGGCTGTCGAAACTCGGACGGACGCTCAATGAGGAAGACCTGACCAACCTGACCTATGCGGTGACCGAACTGGCCCAGGGCAACCTGGCCGTCCGTTACCAGGTCAGCTCCCAGGCGGTTCCTGACAAGGACGGCGGAAATGAAGGGGCGCTCTCGCGGATCCTGAACGGAATGGTCCAGAATCTGAAGAACATGTCGCTGGAGTTCAACAGCCTCACGGATGTCCCCTGCCGCCGCCTGTGCTACGTGGGCGCGGATTCATTCCTCGAAGGCCAGAAGTGCGGAGAGGTGATGGGGGAGCTGCTGGGGGGCAGGGGCAAGGTCGCGATCACGACGGGCTCCTTCACTTCCACGGGTCTCGAGCTGCGCCGCAAGGGCTTTCAATGCGTGATGCGCGAGCGGTTTCCGGACATCGAGATCGTCCACATCTTCGAAAACGGGGAAAAGCCCGAGCTGGCGTTCAAGGGAACGCTTGAAGCCATCACCAAGTATCCGCATCTCGCCGCGATCTATGTCACGGAAGGCGCGACCCCGTCCGCAGTGGCGCAGGCCGTGAAGGAAGCCGGCAAGGCGGGACAGATCCGGGTCGTCGGTCACGACATCACCGAGGAATCCGTATTCTACATCCAGGACGGCACCATCTCCGCGACACTGGGCCAGAATCCGTTCGCCCAGGGCCATGACCCGGTCATCCACCTTTTCAACCACCTGGTGGCGGGCTGGCTGCCGTCGGTGCCGCGGCTGCTCACCTCCATGGAGGTGATCAACCCCTCCAATGTCAAGCAGTTCTGGGAGATCGGGAAAGGAATGATTCAGTCCCAGGCGGCCATGCGCGAAATGGCCCATCCCATCCGTCAGATGCCCCGGAATCCGCTTCGTCTGGCCGTGATCGGCCGCGAGGACTCGGCTTTCTGGACCCCGGTCAAGAACGGCGTCCTGCAGGCCGCCCGGGAGCTTTCGGAATACAACACCTCCGTGGACTGGATCATCCCCGAGCGGTCCATGCGTTTCAAGGATTTCAGCGCCGCGGTCTACGGAGAGGCCGTCGAATCCCTGCTGGAGAAGGGATACAACGGGCTGGCCACCTGCGTCACGGACCGGGCACTCGTTCCGTTCATCAACCGGGCCGTTGAAAAGGGCGTGCCGGTCATCACCTTCAACAGCGAGCCCCTGAGCCTGCGGAGCCTCGTCGCCACCATCATGACGCAGGCCGGAAACCTGATGGGCGTCAGCGAACAGCTCGCCGCCTCCACGGTCCAGGTCAGCACGGCCACGTCCCACATCAACACCACCATGGGGGAAGTCGCGCGGGGAACCGTCCAGCAGAACGACCAGATCAAGCGGACCGAGGAGGATCTGGAGTCCCTTCTGGGCAACATCGACCGGGTCAGTCACGAGGCGTCGGAAAGCGCGGTGTCGGCCGAAAGCACGGCCAAGGCCGTCCATGAGAGCACAACGGCCATGGACCGGACGATCGGCACGATTCAGTCCATCGAGCAGTCGGTCGCCGAAACCGGCCGGGTCATCGCAGCGCTCAGCGGGCATTCCGAGCGCATCGATGTGGCGGTCGAGCTCATCGACGACATCGCCTCCATGGTGAATGTGCTTGCGCTGAACGCCTCCATCGAGGCGACCCGGGCCGGGGAGGCGGGGAAGGGATTCATGGTGGTGGCCAACGAGATCCGACGGCTGGCCAAGCGGACGGCCGAGGCCACGCGCGAGGTCAATGAATTGATCAGCACCGTTCAGCGGGGCATCGTGAACGTGCAGAAATCCATGGAAGAGGGTCTGTCGAAGGTGCATGATTCCGCGGTCATGACCGACAAGGCCAAGGCCCTCCTGGGCGGCATCCGCGACCTGGTCGAGGCGAACCAGACCCGTATGAACAAAATCGCGTCGGCCATCAGCAATATGCAGCGTCTTTCCCACCAGGTGGGGGGCGCCATGCAGAATGTGGCGTCGGTCAGCGGACGGAACGTGCAGGCCGTGGAGGATATCAACGTGGCCACCCGCCAGCTCTCAGACCAGTTCACGGATGTCGCGGGACTGGCCCAGTCGCTTGAAGTCATCTCCCAAAGCCAGCAGAAACTGCTTGCCAAATTCACGGTTTCCTGACAGAAACCCCCTTCCGGCCGCCGTCCTGTTCGATCTGGGCGGCGTTTTC
The DNA here is from genome assembly GCA_016933415.1 of bacterium. GTDB lineage: Bacteria > Zhuqueibacterota > QNDG01 > QNDG01 > DTFT01 > JAFGAX01. Next base: position 3,656 of record JAFGAX010000022.1, on the reverse strand, counting down.
ATTGATGTGCGCGTCGAGGACGGCCTCTCCGCCTTCCGGAGTCTCAGGCCGGAACTCGGCCGGGAACAAATCCGGAGCGTCCTTCTGGATGACGGCCTTCTCGGCCGGTACGAACGCGGCCGCATCGGAAGCCGGGCGTTCCATGCGGAGGCGGTGAGGCGTCTCGGTGCACCGGTTTCATTTCCGGATTTCGTCCGGTGCTGGGGCGCCATGCTGGCCGCTCCCGACCGTCGAATGACCGGTTTTCTCAGGCGCCTGGACGGACGGGCGCTCCGGGTCGCCCTTTCCAACACCAATGAAATCCATATCCGTTGCATCGGGCAAAAATACCGGCTGCTCGGGCATTTCGACCGCCGGATTTACTCCTATGCGTGCGGCTGCGCGAAGCCCGAACCCGGCATTTACCGCAAGGCGCTGGATGCGGCTGCCGCGGAACCGGCCGCGTGCCTGTTCGTCGACGACCGTGCCGAAAACGTCCGGGCGGCGCGTCGGATGGGCATTCCATCGGTCCGTTTCACGGGATCCGGCGCGTTTTTCAGGTTCTGGGAGGAGCGATTCGGACGGGTGTGAGGCCGGGCGGTTCTATTCCAGCAGAAAGTGGATTGGATTCCGGGCGTTTCCGTTCAGCATGACCGAGTAATGAATGTGCGGGGCCGTCGACTTGCCGGTGTCTCCGGTAAGCCCGATCAGGTCCCAGCGCTTGACCTGCTGGCCGGTTTTCACGAAAACTTTGGAGAGGTGGGCGTACAGGGTCGTATAGCCGAATCCGTGGTCGAGCACGATGTACATGCCGTAGCCCTTGTTCGGAATGGCACGCGTGACCGCCTCCTTCACCGTGCCGGCGCCGACGGCATAGACCTCGGATCCCGGCTTGATGGAGATATCGATGCCGTTGTGCTCCTCGATCTTGCCGGTGAAGGGGTCGATGCGTTTTCCGAACGAAGAGGACAGCCATCCGCCGCGCACGGGATTGATGGACGGATAGTGGGCGATTTCCCGGTGTTTCTTTGAAATGACGTCCTCCAGCTCGGACGTATTCGCCTCCAGCGCGCGGACCTGGACGGTGATGCGGTTCAGGTCCCATTCGATGGGACGGACTTCAGAAAATTCGAACAGGCCGTCCGGCTTGAGAGACGATTCCGATCCGCCGATGCCGTAATCCACTTCCGGGAGCGACAGGAACGCGGTGGTCCGGAGCTGATGATTCCGACGCTGGACGTCCTTGACCTGGGTTTCCAGCCTGCGGACGCGGTTCTCCCAGCCCGTGAAGGTCTTCTGTAAAACCGCGTTTTTACGGCTCAGTTCGCGTTCACGGAGTGTCTTGTCCGCGCGGCCGGCCAGCAGGGTGATGCCGAGCACGAAGAGTATCAGCGCCGCCGCGGTTCCTGCGGCAATCGCCGCCAGTTTCCATCGAGTGAACGAGTGGGTCGAGAAATAATCGCCGTCTTCATTCAGAACGGCGACCATGAATCGTTTGGGGAGCACCGGACTTTTTCACCTCAGAAAAGAATTGCTTCTTTCACGCGCTTTTTGTAAACTATTCATGCCGCCGGCCGCCCGGCGGTGTTCCTGAGTCAATATAAAAAACAGCCTCGATTAAAGCAACGGACAATTTTACCGGTCCGCTGAACGGCCGCCCGGATCCGGGATTGACGGACACCCGGGGCGCCTCGCGGACGTGTCCTGAAGGCGCCGGATCATCCGGAACGGCGTCAGAGGAGTGGCCCAATGACCGAAGCCAGGGCGAAAATCCTCGTGGTCGAGGACGAACGCATCGTCGCGGAGGACATCCGGCGCAGTCTCCGGAAGCTCGGATACGACGTGTGCGGCGTTGTTTCAACCGGCCAGGAAGCGGTCCGCAGGGCGATTCAGCTCCGCCCCGATCTTGTCCTGATGGACATTGTGCTGCGCATGCCCATGAACGGCATCCAGGCCGCCGCGGCCATTCATGAAAAAATCGACGTCCCCGTCATCTACCTCACCGCCTACGCCGACTCGGACACCCTCGAAAAGGCGAAGCAGACCGAACCCTACGGCTATCTTCTCAAGCCGTTTGAGAACCGGGAACTGCAAACCGCCATTGAAATGTCGCTCTACAAGCACCGGACCGAGCGGCGCCTCCGGGAAAACGAGGCCTGGCTGTCGACCACGCTCCGCAGTCTGGCGGAAGGCGTCATCGCCACGAACGAGCGCGCGGAGATCCTTTTCATGAATCCGGTGGCGGAGCGGCTGACCGGTTGGACGCTCGGAGAGGTCAACGGCCGGCCGTTCTCCTCCGTGTTCCGGCTCGTCTCCTCACGGACCGGCGATCTCCGGCCGGTCGAGAAGGTCCTCAAGTCCCGGGCCCTGGTGACCCTTCCGCAGGCGGCGCGCCTGATGCGCAAGGATGGCGAGGCCTTTGAAGTCGACTTTCATGCCTCGCCCATACGGGACGAGCGGGGCCGAATTTTCGGCGCGGTTGCGGCCTTCCAGGACGTCACTTTGCGGAACCGGACGGAAGAAGCCCTGAAGAAATCCGAGCGGGAAAAGGATCTCATTCTCAGCAGCGTTTCGGACATGGTGGTCTATCTGAACCGGGACCTCGAGATCATCTGGGCAAATGCCGCCACCCGCCGGGCGATGCGGAAAACGCCGGAGAAGATCACCGGATCCCGCTGCCATCAGATCTGGCATCGGCTGAATATCCCCTGTCCGGACTGTGCCGTTCAGCAGGCGTTGAAAACCGGCGCGGCCGCGGACCGCATCATCGAAACCCGGAACGGGCGCGTCTGGACGGCGAAGGCCTTTCCGGTCCGGAACGATGCGGGCGATGTGACCGGCGCCGTCGAGGTCATCCGCGACGTCACCGAACAGAAACGCGCGGAGGAACAGCTGGAAAAGGAGAGGGATTTCATCAACACCCTGATCCAGACCTCGCCGGCATTCTACGCCGCGGTGGACGGGAAGGCCCGGACCCTGCTCGTGAATCAGACCCTGCTCGGCTCCGCCGGTTATGACGCGCAGGAGGTGATCGGCAAGGATTTTATCGACCGGTTCATCCATCCCGAGGACCGCGAAGCCGCCCGTCGTGGGCTCTCCGGCCTCATCCGCCGCAAGGCGTCGCCGCTCCAGGCCTGCCGGATCCGGACCCGCGCCGGAGAGGAATTCGACGTCGAGTGGCACGGCCAGTGCGTGACCAGCCGTCGGGGCCGGTTCGAATACGCATTCCTTCTCGGCATCGACGTCACCGAGCGGAAGCGGGCCGAGAAGGAGAAGAAACACATCGAGCACCAGCTGCTTCAGGCCCAGAAAATGGAGGCCATCGGAACGCTGACCGGCGGTGTGGCCCATGACTTCAACAATCTGCTCACCGCCATACAGGGCTGCACGGACATGGCCCTCCAGCGGGTCAAACCGTCCGACGTCATCCACCGGGATCTCCGGGAAGTCCAGGCCGCGGCCGTCCGCGCCGCGGAACTGACGCGGCAGCTCCTGCTGTTCAGCAGCAAACATCCCACGCGGTTCGTTCCCATCGACGTCAATCAGACGGTGGGCAACCTGCTCCGGATGCTGCACCGCCTGATCGGGGAGGATATCGACGTGCGGACCCAGCTTCAGGGCAACCTGTGGACGATCCGGGCGGACAAGGGAAGCATCGAACAGGTCATTATGAATCT
>JAFGAX010000176.1 GCA_016933415.1 bacterium | reverse complement strand
CCGGCCGCCCGGGCGGCATCGATTATATCGCTTCGCTCGGGGTCAATGCGGTCGAATTTCTGCCCGTCCAGGAATTCGCCAATATCGAAATCGACTACAAGAATCCCGCGCTCAAGCTCTACAACGACTGGAATCCGTATGCCCGGAACCACTGGGGATACATGACATCCGCGTTTTTCGCGCCGGAGTCCTACTACGCGTCGGACGGATCCGTCGACAGCGGCGGGTGGAGCGGCGTCCGCGGCGCGGGAGAGGACGAGCTGAAGGCGGTTGTCCGCGCCTTTCACCGGCGGGGCATCGCCGTCATTCTCGACGTCGTGTACAACCATGTGTCCCATTACGACCTGAATCCCCTCAAATACATTGACAAAAAGTATTATTTCCGGCTGGACGATGACGGCGGATTCATTCAGACCAGCGGATGCGGAAACGACCTGAAAACCGAGCGGCCCATGGCGCGCCGGCTCATTGTGGAGAGCCTGCTTCACTGGATGCGGGAATACCATGTGGACGGATTCCGCTTCGATTTGGCTACGATGATCGACGCCGCCACACTGGACGTGATCACCCGCGAAACCCGGAAGTTGAATCCCGGCGTCATTCTCATCGCGGAACCCTGGGGCGGCGGGACATACGGCCAGGAGCCGTTTTCCAGGCGCGATTGGGGCGCCTGGAACGATTTTTTCCGGAACGGGGTGAAGGGCCAGAATCCCCATGACGGGCTCGGTTTCATTTTCGGAAAATGGCAGGGATCGAATTCCCCGGAATCCATCAGACGCTATGTGAAAGGCACGCTCGCCGCCGAAGGCGGGCCCTTCCATCACCATCGCCATTCCGTGAATTATCTGGAGTCGCATGACGACCATACGCTCGGCGATTTCATCCGGATTGGTCTCGGGGAGACCGGGGAGGAGACCGTGATCGAGGATCCGGACGCGCACGCTCTGATTTCCAGCCGTTCCCTGGCGCTGAACCGGCTGGCCGCGCTTTTTCTCTTTACCAGCCGTGGGCCGGTGATGCTGCATGAAGGCCAGGAATTCGCGAGAAGCAAGGTCATCGCGGAAACCGGCGTCCCGGACGGGCGTGTCGGCCGCATCGATCACAACAGCTACAACAAGGACAACGCGACCAACTGGATCCGCTTCGATCACGCGGATGCGAACCGTCCGCTCATGGATTATTACCGCGGCCTGACCGCCATCCGCAGCCTTTACCCGGCGCTCCGGCGGGCAGCCCCTGAAGAAATCGAATTTCTGCTTTCTCCGGATCCGTTGACACTGTGCTGGCGGATACAGCCGGCCGAAGGCGGGGAAAAGGCGATGCTGGCCGCATTCAACGGACGTCCCGATATCATCTGGGACATGACGCTTCCGAAGGGAACCTGGAGCCTTCTGGCGGACGCGGAGAAAGCCTCAGCCACGCCCCTGAAGCGGAGCCTGTCCGGGATCGTCCGGATGCCGCCGTCCTCCGGTGTCCTGCTGGTCCTGGAGTAGACTGAAATCCGGGTTGATTTAAGCCGTTAATTGAATTATATTAAAAGTCTATATGGACGATACAGGCATGACAACCGGCTTTTTCCCCTTTCCCGATGCGGTGGTCCTCGACTGCGAAACCACCGGTCTGGATCCGGAGAAGGACGCCGTGATTGAAATCGGCGCGGTCCGAATCGCGCCCGATGGAACCGAACGCCGGTGGGAGAGCCTGTTTCATCCGGGTATCCCCATACCCGCAGCCATCACCCTGCTGACCGGCATCACGGACTCGGATTGCGCGGGCCGTCCATCCATCCGGGACGTGCTGCCCGATTTCTGGAAATGGATGGAAGGCGCCTGGGTGATCGGTCATCAGGTTTCCTTTGATCTCTCCTTTCTCTCCGCGGAGCGGACCCGCTCGCATCCCGATCTGCCGCCCGTGGATTCCAGTCGCGTGATCGACACACTCGAACTCTCCAGGCTTCTTTTCCCGTTTCTGCCGAATCACCGGCTTGAAACGATCGCCGTCTCCCTCGGCGTGGCTCCCGGCCGCCAGCACCGCGCCCTGGACGACGCGGCCGCAACGGCTGCCGTGTTCCGGGCCATGATCGGCCGTCTGCTCGAGCTCGACGCCGCGGTCGTCACCGACGTGCGCCGCATGCTGAACGGGGCCGAGGACGGGCTCCGTTTTCTTTTTGACGACCTGGCCGCCCTGGACGGACGGCGGCCGAGAAACCGGAAAGAGACCGACCCGGCGCCGGTGAACGTGCTCGGTGTCCGGGTGCCGCTTCGCGAGGATGGGGAGACTGAAACGATCCGGACGGAACCCGGTGAGGTGGAGGCTTTCTTCTCCTCGGAAGGGGCGCTGGCCGTCCGCATGCCGTCCTATGAACCCCGGAAATCCCAGGTCGAGATGGCTGTCGCTGTGGCCCGGACATTCAACCAGGACGGCATTCTCGTGGCCGAAGCCGGGACCGGAGTGGGCAAGTCGCTGGCATACCTGGTTCCCGCGGTTTTCTGGGCGCAGGCCAACCCGGCCGACCGGGTGGTGATCGCCACTGCCACGAAAACCCTGCAGGATCAGCTTTTCTTCAAGGACATCCCCCAGGTGATGGGGGCCGCGCAGAAATCCTTCAGCGCGGTGCTCCTCAAAGGACGCTCGAATTACCTGTGCCCGGTGCGCTACCGGACGCTCATGGACCGCATCGAGGACAAGCTGCCCGCCGGATTGCGCCGACGGCTCATTCCCCTCGCGCTCTGGCGGACGCTCACGCGGACCGGGGACATCGAGGAGAATCCCGGTTTCCACCGGGATTCCGCGGAATCCCTCTGGGCACTGGTCAACAGCGAATCCGGCCGGTGCGCGGGCGCGGCCTGCGGGGATTCGGCCTGCCATGTCCAGAACGTCCACCGCGCGGCCAGATCGGCGAATCTGCTGGTCATCAATCACGCACTGCTCTTTGCGTCCCTCAGCCGAAACCGCTCGGCGTTGGGTGAATTTGAAACCCTGGTCCTGGATGAAGCGCATCAGATCGAAAAATCCGCGTCCCAGCACCTGGGCGTCAGACTTCAGCCCTCGCTGTTCTCCGAAATCGGAAGATGGCTCCACCACGCCAAACCCTCCGAAACCGGCCTTCTGGTGTCCCTCAAGCGCGTGATGTCCGAGTCCGGACATGCCATGCTGCCGGATTCCGATCCGGACCGGTCCATGGCGGACCGTCTGAGGGAAGCGGCGCACGATCTCACGGCCGCGTCCGGTTGTTTCTTCCGGGATCTCGGCGCGGTTCCTGCGCTGGCCTCGGCCGCGTCTGCCGAGAATGCGCGCTGGACGCGGGTCCGGCTCCGCCGGAGCCCGGCCTCCCTCGTTCCGGCTTCCTACGATGGATTGCTTCAGGCGGTCGGACGCCTGCGCTTCCAGGCCGGCGACGCGCTGAACCGGATCCGGCTCAAATCGCTGGACCGGAACGGGGAAGGGGAAACCCTCGGCCGGGAGCTGGGTTTTCTTCAGGACCGCCTGTCGGATCTCGAGGATTCCATCTCCCATTTCCGGAAGGCGGATCCCGAGAAGCACGCCCTGTGGTGCGAATGGACCGAACACGACGGCCGTCAGGAAATGGTGCTCCGGTCGGTTCCCGTGGACATCGCCTCACTGCTCGCGAACCGGCTGTTTCCCAGGTTGAAACGGGCCGTGCTGACATCGGCGACGCTCACGGTCGATGAACGGTTCGACTACCTGATGTTCCGCTGGGGGCTGAACTGGGTGGAATCCGACCGTGTCACGGCCCGCACCTTCGGATCGCCTTTCAATTTCCACGAACAGAGTCTGCTGCTCGTTCCGACCTATCTGTCGCATCCCAAGGACGGCCGGTTCACCCGGGACCTCGCCGACCTCCTGGTGCGTCTGCACGACCGTCACAGACGGGGTACGCTGGTCCTGTTCACCTCCTATGCGATGCTGCGATCGGTGCGCGAGGCCGTGCTTCCGCCCTTCGAGGAAAGGGGCGTCCGTCTGCTGGCGCAGGGCACGGACGGGTCGCGCACGACCCTTCTGAAGGCGTTCCGCGAAAGGCCGGGTTCCGTGCTGCTCGGCACGTCGAGTTTCTGGGAGGGAGTCGATGTCCCGGGCCCGGCGCTTGAACTGCTGGTGATCACGAAAATCCCATTCGACGTGCCGACCGATCCGCTCGTCGAGGCGCGCATGGAGAAGATCCAGTCCGATTCCGGAAACGGATTTCTCAATTACGCGGTTCCCGAGGCCGTGTTCCGCCTGCGGCAGGGCTTCGGCCGGCTGATCCGCACGGCGGAGGACCGCGGCGCGGTTTTGATGCTCGATCCGAGGACCACGCGGACGCCTTACGGTTCGCTGTTTCTGAATTCATTGCCCGTCGACGCGACTTTGTGCGGCGATGAAAACGCCCTGTTCTCCGCGCTGGATCAATGGTTCACTTCTAACTGAAAAGGCCCCGCCCATGGAAAACAAGATCCGGATGGAAGGTCTGACCTTTGACGATATCCTGCTGATTCCCGCCAAATCCGACGTTCTCCCGAGGGAAGTGGACCTGAGCACGCAGCTGACCGGGCGGATACGGCTGAACGTGCCGATCCTGTCGGCGGCCATGGACACGGTGACGGAATCCCGGCTCGCCATCGCCATCGCGCGCGAAGGCGGTCTCGGGTTCATTCACAAAAATCTTTCCATAGACCGCCAGGCCGCTGAGGTCGACAAGGTCAAACGTTCCGAAAGCGGCATGATCACGGATCCGCTTTCCCTTCCGCCCGACAAGACGCTCACCGACGCGCTGAACCTCATGCACCAGTACCACATATCCGGAATTCCGATCGTGGAAGGATCCAGGCTTGTCGGCATTCTGACGAACCGCGACATCCGGTTTGAAACCGACATGAGCCAGCCCATCCGTAACGTGATGACCAAGGACAATCTTGTGACGGCCGCGGTCGGCACCACGCTGGAGGAGGCGGAGAAGATCCTGCAGAAGCACCGCATCGAGAAGCTTCCGATTCTGGACGGACAGGGGAACATCCGCGGACTGATCACGGTCAAGGATATCCAGAAACGGAAGGCGTTTCCGGCCGCGGCGAAGGATCAGAAGGGACGCCTGCTGGTCGGCGCGGCCGTGGGCGTCGGTCCCGAGACCCTTCCGCGCGTTGAAGCTTTGCGGGCCGCCGGCGTGGACATCGTGTGCGTCGACACTTCGCACGGGCATTCGGATAACGTGCTGAACACCATCCGCGCGATTAAAAAGGCGTTCCCCGGCCTGGATCTCGTGGGCGGCAACGTGGCCACACTCGAGGGCACGGAGGCGCTCATCGACGCGGGCGTGGACGCCGTCAAGGTCGGCATCGGTCCGGGGTCCATCTGCACCACGCGCGTCGTGGCCGGTGTCGGGGTCCCCCAGCTCACCGCGGTGCTCGAATGCAGGAAGGCCTGCGGACGCAGGGGAATCCCCCTGATTTCGGACGGCGGGATCCGGTATTCGGGCGACATCGCGAAGGCGATCGCGGCGGGCGCGGATTCGATCATGGTGGGTTCGCTTTTCGCCGGCGTGGAGGAGAGCCCCGGGGAAATGGTTCTGCTGGAAGGAAGAAGTTACAAGGTCTACCGCGGAATGGGATCGCTCGGCGCCATGGCCGACGGAAGCGCGGACCGGTATTTCCAGAACGAGCGTGACATCTCCAAATTCGTGCCGGAAGGCATTGAGGGTCGGGTCTCTTTCAAAGGCAAGCTCGGCGACGTCGTGTACCAGCTGATCGGGGGCGTCCGGCAGGCGATGGGGTATTGCGGAGTCCGGACGCTGAAGGAAATGCAGGAAAAAACGCGGTTTGTGAAGATCACGGATGCGGGCATCAAGGAAAGCCACCCCCACGACATCACCATCACGAAGGAAGCGCCGAACTACCAGAGATGGTAATGAATAAACCGGGAAGCCCGTCCTTTCACCGCGCCTGCGGACGGAAGAACGACCTTCCCGGTCAGGGGCGGCCCGGGCGGCTCTACTTCTTGCGGACCGTCGCGGACAGCCTGGATTTCAGATTGGCCGCCTTGTTTTTATGGATGATTTTTTTCGCGGCCAGTCGGTCCAGAAGGGCGGACGTCTTGACCAGTTCCTGTTTCGCGGCTTCCTGATTCTCGGCCGTCCGGACCTTCTTCACGGCGGTTTTCAGTCGCGAACGCTGAAGCACGTTCCGGGTTCTGGTGCGTTCGTTCTGCCTCGCACGTTTGGCGACCGATTTCTTTTTTTTGATAGTGGGCATGATATCCTCTCAAAAGGTCATCTTCGTCCTTTTGGCCGAAGTCTGTTATTATTAAAACTTTAAAATATACGAAAGGTTTGACCTTTTGTCAAGCGGATCATCATGAATTCATGGATCTGGATCGCGCCGGCCCTGCTCCTTCCGGCAATGCTCCTGCTGGGCCGTTATACGGTGCGGATCCGTTTCGAGAAGGCCTCCGGCCCCCTCCGGTTCATCCTGTCCCTCCGGACCGCGGTTTCGATCTGCGGTCTGGACTATGACACGGCCTCGGGTGGTTTGCGGATCGTTCTGCTGAACCGTCCGTTTTCCATGCCGTTCCCCCGGAAACGGGCCGGCGGGGAGCCGAAACGCGACGGGGACCCTTCCGGACGCGCGGGAAAGCGATGCGGGAAACGCCTCCCCGGCATCCGAGCCGTAAAAGAAACGCTTGAGGCGTCCGGCCATCTCCTCCGGCGGATACGGAAAACGATCCGCATGCGGCGTTTGACGGTGCGTTTCTCCGCCGGCGACCCGGCCTGGACCGGCATGCTCGCGGGATTGGCAGGCGCCGTGTCCGCATTCGCGGATGCGGATACGAAAACCGAATGGATCCCCGATTTCCGGTCCGTTTCCGTCTCCGGATCCGCCGAAATCGAGGCGCGGTTCGTCATGGCGCGTTTTCTGTCCGCCGGGCTCGGCGGCGCATGGCGACTGGCATCCGTCATACGGCGGCACCGGTAGATCCGCCGGATTTCGTCACATCAAGGAGAGCGTCATGGTCATCGAACAGCTGGCAAAAACCGTTCTGTCGGAACTCAAGCGGATCACCCAGACCGAAACCGTGGTGGGCGAACCCATCACGGCCGGCGGCGTCACGCTCATTCCCGTGTCCAGGGTTTCAATCGGATTCGGGGTCGGCGGCGCCAATTCCAGGGAGAAGAACCGCGAGGGAGAGGCGACGGGGGGAGGCCTGCTCATTGAACCGGTCGCCTTCATTGCCATCAGCGGCGAGAAGGCCGAGCTTCTGTCCCTGCGCAAGGAAAGCGTGGCATTCGGACAGGTTGTGGATCTGATACCGGAAGTGCTTTCACGGATCCGGGAGATGCGGCAGGCGAAGGAATCCGGACCTAAAAAGAAAGCCTGAAGGAAGGGATATGGCCCAGCAGGAACTTTTCGACGCTCCTTCCGGAGAAAAAACAAGGCGGCGGGTCAAGGAACTCGACGCGGAGATCGAAACCGCGCTGAAGAGGAATGATTTCGCCCGGGCCCGGACCCTGACGGACCAGCAGTCCGCGCTTCTCAGGGAACTGCTCGACAGCGATGAGGCGGAGCGACCATGAGCGACGTGACCATCCGCATCCGCAGAGAACCGGGATGCGAGGATCTGCCCCTGCCGGCCTACCAGACGGACGGCGCGTCCGGCATGGATCTGCTCGCGGCTGTGGAAGGAACGGTCACGATCGAATCCGGCGCCTGGGGCATGATTCCGACCGGTATCCGGATCGCGGTTCCCGAGGGATTGGAGGCGCAGGTGCGGCCGAGAAGCGGACTGGCGTTCCGCAGCGGCATCGGCGTTCTCAATGCGCCTGGAACCGTGGACGCGGACTACCGGGGCGTGGTGTCCGTGATTCTGTTCAATTTCGGGAAAGAGCCTTTCCGCATCCGGCGGGGGGACAGGATTGCCCAACTGGTCATCCAGCGGATCGTGCGGGCGGAATGGAACGAATCCGCCCAGCTCGGCGGGACCGGGCGTGATTCCGGAGGCTTCGGCTCCACCGGAGTCTGAGCGCCTTCAGCCGGACCGGCCGTCCGACGCAAGGAGAAACCCATGACCGAATCCACGGCTCCTCTCCGGACAGGCGACATGCCGGTCCCGGAATTCAGGGAAAACGGGCGCGCGGTCCTGGAGTGGATCGCCTCGTACCTTGAAACAGTCGGGGACAGGCCGGTGCTCCCGTCCGTACGACCGGGGGACATCCTGAGCCTGCTTCCGGCAACGCTCCCGGAAAAGCCGGAGCCGTTCGACGCGATGCTCGCGGATTTCGACGACCTTATCGTGCCCGGCATCACCCACTGGAATCATCCCAGTTTCTTCGCCTATTTCCCCTCCTGCGCTAGCGGGCCCGGCATTCTGGGAGAATGGCTCGCCGCCGCGCTGGGCGTGAACGCCATGCTGTGGAGAACGTCGCCGGCGGCCACGGAACTGGAGCGGCGGGTTCTCGAATGGCTGGCCGGCCTGGTCGGACTGCCGGCATCCTTTCAAGGCATTCTGTACGACACGGCTTCGGTCAGCACCCTGCACGCAGTTGCCGCGGCGCGGGAGGCCTGCGGTATCCCCGTACGGGAGCAGGGTCTGGCCGGATTGCGCCCTCTGAATCTGTACACTTCGGAACTCGCCCATTCATCCGTCGAAAAAGCGGCCATCGCCCTCGGCATCGGATCCTCGAATCTACGAAAAATCCCGATTGACGATCTGGGGCGCATGGACGCCGACGCGCTTGCCGCCGCGATCAGCCGGGACCGGTCGGAGGGACGCGTTCCTTTCTGCGTGGTCGCCACCATCGGCACCACGTCCATCACCTCCGTCGATCCGGTCAGGGAAATCGCCGGCCTGTGCCGGACTGAAAATCTGTGGCTGCATGTGGACGCCGCCTATGCAGGGGCCGCGGCCGCTCTGCCTGAAATGCGGGACCGCTTCGACGGATGGGAACAAGCCGACTCCATCGTGTTGAATCCCCACAAGTGGCTTTTCACGCCCATGGACTGCAGTGCGTTTTTCACCCGCAGGCCCGAGATTCTCAGGGCCGCTTTCGCGCTGGTCCCGGAATACCTGAAGAGCGGGGAGGACGAGGACAATCTGATGGATTACGGGGTCCAGCTCGGGCGGCGTTTCCGGGCCCTCAAGCTGTGGTTCATCCTGCGGTATTTCGGGCGCGAGGGAATTCAGTCGCGGGTCCGCGAGCACATCCGGATGGCGCGGCATTTCGCGGGATGGGTGGACGAGCATCCGGATTTCGAACGCGTCGCGCCGGCGCCCTTCGGTACCGTGTGTTTCCGCGCCGCGCCCGGCGGTTTTACCGAGGAAACCCTGGACGGGCTCAACCGGAGGCTTCTCGAATCCGTCAACGAGACAGGAGAGTGTTTTCTCTCCCACACGCGGCATCGCGGGCAGTTCTGCCTGAGGCTGTCCGTCGGCAATATCCGCACCGAGGAGCGGCACGTGCACGACGCCTGGGTGCTGATCCAGCACACGTTTCGCAAGATACTGGAGTCGACGCCGCAGGCCGGAATCGGAGAGAACCTGTCCGACTGACGGATCCGAAAAATCGCCCTGAGGCGACAACCTAAAAAAAATCCCGGGGTTCTGAGAACCCCGGGATTTTCTCGTTCGGATGGGCGGCTCAGGCGCCTGTCCAGACTTCTTTGTACTGGTATTTCAGCCTGAGGGTTTCCAGGAGCCGGCGGTACACCGCCTGCTGTTTCCGGTTCATGATCTCGCGGGTGATGCGCTCCTTGACGGCCGTGAGAGGTTTCGATTCACCGCTCCGGCGGATCACCTTCATGATGTGAAAACCGAAAGGCGTTTCGAAAACGCCGCTCAATCCGCCGATGGGCAGAGAGAAGGCGAGGCTGTCGAACGCGGGCACCATGGCGCCCCTCTCGAAATTCTCGTACAGCCCGCCGGTCTGCTTGGAGCCGGGGTCCTCGGTGTACTGGCGGGCCAGCTTCCCGAAATCCTCACCCTTGGCTGCGCGCTGCAGAATGCCTTCGAGCTTCAGCCGGATTTCCTCCCGCTCTGCCGGGGATTTACCCTGCGTGGACAGAAGGATGTGCCGCACCGTCGCCAGGCGGTCGCCCCCGTAGGCCGCCTGAACCTCGGAGTCCGCGACGGTCACGGTTTTCTCGACCGCGGTTTCCAGGTAGCTCTGGATGACGAGGTTCGTCCGGATCTCCTCGATGAACAGGGATTCCGAGAAACCGTCTTCGGTGATCTGTTTTAGGAAGGCTTCCTTGCCGCCCATGTTTTTGTAGAACCGGTCCGAGACGGCCTTCACGCTGTCTTCCGGGACCTTGACCCCGTTCTCCCGGGCCGACAGAAGCAGCATGCGTTTGTCCGCTTCCTGGGCGGCCTGCTGGTGCACGAACTGGATGATCTGCTGGGGCGGCACGTTTTTCAGGTTGCCGGAGAGTCCGCTCAGGGACCGGTAGAGAAAGGGCATGAGATCCGTTGAATACAGCTTGAACTTGGAGGTCCGGATGAGTTCGATTTTGGTGTCGGGGTTCATGACCGGAACGGTTTCCGACAGTGTCTTGAAGAACGCGTATTGCACCGATTCCTTCGGAAAGGGCGGCTTGGAGCACGCGGTGATCATCAGAACCGGCACCAGAAATGCGAGCAGCTTTTTCATGACCATGATTCCTTCCACGGGATATGAGAAAAAGGTTGACGTGCAGGAAAACCGGGATTTCAACGGATAGCCTCCCGGCGGAATCAAATATAACACAAAATTTGCCATGCGCCAATTCTTTTTTTCGGGAAAAGCGATGTTTCCGCTTGATTTGGCCGCCCGGAATGACTAAAATATCCATTCTTTTACGGACCCCGACCATGGCAGGAGATGCCCATGAAGCGAGAACCCATTTTCCCCGAGGACTACCGCCAGACGCTGAGTCTCCGGGAGACTGAAAAAGCGATCCATTTCATCAAAAATGCCTTCCAAATCCGCCTGTCGGAGGCTCTCAATCTGTCGCGCGTTTCAGCGCCCCTGTTCGTGCTCGGCAGAACCGGATTGAATGATCACCTCTCGGGAAGCGAAAAGCCGGTCCGTTTCACGATACGCCACCTGGGGGAAGAAGCGGAAGTAGTGCAATCCCTGGCCAAATGGAAACGGAAGGCGCTGGCCGATTACGGATTCACCCCGGGCGAAGGCCTGTACACGGACATGAACGCCATCCGGCCGGACGAAGCGCTCGACAATCTCCATTCCGTGTACGTCGACCAGTGGGACTGGGAGCGCATCCTGCGGCCCGGGGAGCGCGATTTGAGCACTTTGATGGAAACCGTGCGCATCATATACGGGGCGATCCGGGACACGGAACGGCTCGTGTGCCGCACGTTCACCGCGCTTCCGGGCCCGATACTTCCGGATGCGATTCATTTTGTCCACAGCGAGGAACTCGAAGCGGCCTGGCCTGGGCTGACTCCCCGGGAAAGGGAAACCCGCGTCACCCGCGAGAAGGGAGCGGTGTTCGTCATCGGCATCGGATGGCCGCTCGGGAACGGAACGCCGCACGACACCCGGGCCGCGGATTACGACGACTGGTCCACTGAAACCGGGCAGGGCCGCCACGGGCTGAACGGCGACATTCTGGTGCATTACCCGCTTCTGGACTGCGTCTTTGAACTGTCTTCCATGGGCATACGCGTCGATCGCGAGGCCCTGGTGCGCCAGTTGGAGATGAAGGGAGAGACCTGGAAACTGGAGCGGGAATACCATCGGAGCCTGATGGAGGGCCGCCTGCCCCAGACCATCGGAGGTGGAATCGGGCAGTCCAGGCTCTGCATGCTGTTTCTCCGCAAAGCCCATATCGGCGAAATCCAGTCAGGCGTCTGGCCCGAGGAAATGGCGCAGTCGTTCAGGGAGAAAAACGTGTTTCTGCTGTGACCGACGTTCCCGCGAATCCCGAATCCAGCGCCCCGGCGATGGCGCGTTCCGCTTCAGCCGGATGGCTGGCCCGGATGTGGAGAACGCGCCGTCCGGATGCGCCCCAGACGGCCGGGTCCGTGACCGTGTAGAGAACGATGCTCGGTATTCCCATGAACGCAGCCAGATGGCTGACGCCCGAATCATTGCCGATGTACAAGGCCGCGTTGGAAAGCCAGTCCGCCAGTCCGGAAACCGAATCCGGGCATATCCATTCCAGCGTCGCGAATGCATCCCGCAGACCCCTCTCGATTTCCGCAGGACCCAGAATGTAAGCGGTTTTATCAAATCCATGGGCGAGCAGCAGCCTGAAAAGCCCTGAATAAAAACCCGGATCCAGGCATTTCCGTATGCCGCCGCTGCCCGGATGAATGAGACTGTAATGGCTGGCAGGTTCGTGCACCGGAAATCCGGAAAACGGATTTTCCAGACCGGGCAAACCGGTCTGGCCGGAAATACTTTCTGCGTAGATGCGCGAGATATGGCTTTCGGGATTGTGGGGGATCGGATCCACAACAGCCAGCGGCATCGATGGATTCCGTTTCAAAAAGCGAACCGGTCCTGAATTCTCCTGCATCCACAGGATTGCCCCGTCCGGCGGCCGGACTCCATCGGGAAACCCCGTGCCGTCATAAAACGGGATCCAGTTTCTGGCCAGACCGTCCATCCAGCAGTCAAGTATGCCGAAACGGACAGCCAGGCGCATGAAATCCGGTTTTCCGATGCCGACCCAGGCTGTTTCCGGGTTCCGTCTTCGCAAAGTCTGAATCACAGGCCAGGTCAGAACCCAGTCTCCCAGTCCCCCGAGATGGACGATCCAGAAAACCGGCTTGTCGTCACACTGTCCGTTCACTGTTGAGAAGCCAGCTTCCGGATCGCGTCCAGAATGACCAGTTCGACCTCGGCCCTCGGTTCTGCCATGCTTTCAAGCCGGGTCCGGACCTCGTTTGTCCATACGGATTCCGGCGTCCGGCCGGAAGCGCGGAAATCGAGTGCCTGCAGGCCGATTTCCGCGGCTCGGGACAAATCTTCGGACAGGGATTCAATTTCCGCCAGAATCGGGGAACGCCGGATCAGGGGAAGCATGGCCTCATGATTGTCCCGCCACAGGATGAGCTGCCGGCGGACCGGTTCCGCTTCGGAACTGCCGCCGGCCCCGGACAGCAAGGATTCCACGAGCGTATTGAACCGGCGGGCCTTTTCCGCGTCCGGAACCGAGGCATCCGCGACACAGGTGAGCGGGGAGAAAGTGGTGAACGGCCGCATGGAGTGTCGGCGGTAGTTTTTGACGGGCTCTACCGCGGACAGGAGAATTTCCAGGGGGCCTGTGTCTGTGCCTGCGGCCAGCCGGCGCATCATGACGCCACGGTTTCGGATATGGGTCAATCCGGCCTGTTCCAGCATCAGACTCACGGAACGGAGCCTGCGATGCATGTCCTCGGGGTCCCGGATATCGGCCGGGGACCAGAGCCTTTCCGCTATGGCCGCGGTGCGCGGCCATATTCTCGAATCCACGGTTTCAGGCGTAACCAGTTCAGCCCACATCGTGGCTTCGCCGCCCAGCACATTCGCGGCTTCGGCCTCGGACAGGTTCATGTCCGGAGTCAGTGGATCGTTGCTGTAGTGAAAGGCTGCGGGCTGGACCAGATCGATGTAGTATCCGTTCGACAGAATGGCGGACATGCCCCTTGAAACCGCTTCCACGAGCGATTCACGGCCCCGCCACGACTGTATGACGGCTCCGCTCTGAAGGCCGGGCGTGAGGATTTCATCCCATCCGATCATTTTCCTGTCATGTGAGGCGAGTATTTTCTGAACGCGAAGCGTAAAATGGGTCTGCAGAGCGGCCGCGTCGGGCAGGCCGTGTTTTTTCATGTAGGCGCGTATATCCGGGTCTTCCATCCAGGGTTTACCCTCCACCTCATCACCCCCGATATGGAAGTATTCATCAGGGAAAAGCCCGGTCATTTCCGCGATGAAGCGCTCCAGGAAGCGGTAGGTGGATTTGCGCGTCGGATCCATGGCCGAGGACCAGACGCCCCATCTCCGCTCGATCCGGAAGGGGCCCGGCCGGTGCGTGAGCTCCGGGTATCCGGCCAGCCAGCTCGTCACGTGTCCCGGCATGTCAAATTCGGGCACGACCCGTATGCCGCGGTCCGCGGCGTAGGCGATGATGCCGCGGATCTCCTCCTGGGAGTAATAAAATCCGTCCGAGCCCAGACCGTGGAGTTTCGGGAAGGATCTGGTTTCCACGCGGAATCCCTGATCATCGGACAGATGCCAGTGCAGGACATTGAGCTTGACCGCGGCCATGCCGTCCAGATTCCGGAGAATCACATCTGCGGGCATAAAATGCCGGGATACGTCGATCAGCAGACCCCGCCAGGGGAAACGCGGCTTGTCCCGGACCGTGAGGCATGGGAAACCGTATCCGGATCCTTCCGGATCCGCATCCGCGTCCAACAGTTGAAACAGCGTTTCCATGCCGCGCAAACAGCCGATATCCGTGACCGCGGACAGGCGGATTCCCTGGGCCGAGATTTCCAGGGAGTAGCTCTCATCCTCGCCGAGCGAGACGCGTCCCTCGCGTTGGGCCGCTACGGTCATGCCCGGCGCGCTCAGTGGAAGGGCTCCGGTCGCGGACTCCCGCTGGAAGAAAAGTCCGGTCCTGTCGGATACGCGGCGCATCAGACGGACACAGGCCCTGGACAGGCGGTCCGTGGCTGCGCCTTCGATGGAAACGGCAAATGAGGAGTCGAGACTGAAACGGTCCGTGTGCATCCGGACTTCGGCCGGAACCGGCATCCAGTCCGGAGTGACCGAGTTTTTCCCTGGCGTCAGCATGGGCACTCCTGAAAATAAAAGAGTCATCCAGACTACGGTTCTTCGCATATCGCCTCCGAGGGTTCGCCTGCAAAGGACTTCGGTCGTAAATGGAAACGGGTCCTGACAGCGATTCAATTTCGCAACCCTTTTGCAGCAAATCAAGGGTTTTATTCACCCGGTTTTATTTGTATTTACCATTCAATTTTTATAAATTAGTGCTGATTCGGATGAAGGTGAAAGCATTCATGATGGGTTCGGACATTCCTGACAAGTGCAGACTCCCCATGAAGAGGTTTTTTATGCATTGGGAAGTGTTCGGCATGCCATCCGATTGAAACGAAGGGCAAAATAGTATCCGGATTGGTGTATTATTCAGATAATACACGATTGTTTCATGGGGTTCATTGCGCGGCTCAGCACGAAATCAGGGAGAATCCATAACATTCTCCATTTTCCGCGATTGCGGTCTCCCCGAAATCAGCACAGTCCCGAATGTGGATCCCATTTCGAGGGAATGGAGGAGGTCTTTTCTGTTCGATTAAAATATCCCGGGTTCATCGAACCAGATTTCAAAATTCAAGGATCATTGCGGGACCGCCGCTTGCCGTCAATGCGGAGCCTTCAACCGGAAGACATATAAAATGAGCCTGGTGCCTCGCAGCCGGACCGCAGGGAACTTCAATGCAGACCAGATATCCGGTTCGTTTGATGATGAAATGATCAACTTGCTGTGGACAGGTCCCTTGAACCGCCTGATTGAAACGACAGGCAGTCCGCCATGCACGATCAGATTGTTATATACTGGCGGATTTTTTCAAGATAAAGGCGGATCCGGAACCTTATCATTCGACGGGCCGTCAATCCAGTCCTTGGCGGATCATCGAATTCGAACTTATTTTTCGATACAGCGTCAGATGCATCTTGACCGCGACGGAAGCGGCGGATCTTATCTCTCTACCTCCTTCAATACATGAAAGGGAATCCCTGTGATTCGCTGGTGGCAGATCGGCATCGATGAACTCGCGAAAACCCTGAATACGGACACTCAGAAGGGATTGACCGGCCAGGCGGCCAGGGACAAGCTGTCCGAATACGGCCCGAACCAGCTTCGCGAGAAAAAAGGCAAGCATCCCGTATTCCTCTTCCTCGATCAGTTCAGGGATTTCATGATCTGGGTGCTGATCGGCGCGGCCCTGATTTCCGGTTTTCTGCGCGAATGGGTGGACACTGTGGCCATTCTGGTCATTGTCCTCCTGAACGCGGTCATGGGGTTCATCCAGACCTATCGCGCGGAAAAGTCCCTGGCTGCGCTCAAGCGGATGTCCAATCCGTCTTCGAAGGTCATCCGGGGGGATCGGCGCCTGATGATCCCCTCCGCGGATCTCGTTCCCGGAGACCTGATCGAAATCGAGGCCGGGGATCATGTGCCTGCGGACTGCCGGATCTCCTGGCACAGCGCCAATTTCGCGGTTCAGGAAGCCAGCCTGACAGGAGAATCCGAAGCGGTGAAGAAGAAGTCCGGGGCCATCCCGAAGGAGGATCTGCCGCTTGGGGACAGAATCAACATGGCCTTCATGGGGACCTCGGTCGTGGCGGGCAAGGCGAGGGCCGTCATCATCTCCACTGGAATGTCCACTGAGCTCGGCCGCATCGCGGACATGATCCAGACGATTCCGCAGGAGATCACGCCCCTGCAGAAAAAACTGGATCAGTTCGGAAAATGGCTGGTGTTCCTCTGCTTCGGTCTCGTCAGCCTGGTGTTCCTGATGAATTGGCTCAGGGGAGGCCGCCTGATCGACATCTTCCTCACCTCGGTCAGCCTCGCCGTGGCCGCTATCCCGGAGGGCCTTCCCGCCGTGGTCACGATCGCGCTCGCGCTCGGCGTCCAGCGCATGGTCAAACGCAACGCCCTGATCCGCAAACTGCCGTCCGTGGAAACCCTGGGCTGCGCCACGGTGATCTGTTCGGATAAAACAGGCACACTCACGAAAAACGAGATGACGGTCCAGTTTGTTTACGCGGACGGCAGGACCTACCGGGTGACGGGCATCGGATACGAACCAGACGGCGACATCCAGCTCGACGCCGGAACGGTGAAGGACCTGGGCATGCATCCCGCGCTCCAGCAGACCCTGCTGT
>JAFGAX010000175.1 GCA_016933415.1 bacterium | reverse complement strand
GTTTCGAGTTCCGGGTTCCGGGTTCCGGGTTTGGTCAAAAGAAAATACTTACTGAAGTCCTGAGATCGGCCAGTTGAAATAAATTCTTTGACCCTTGATTTACTGTAACACGGAACTCGGAACCATTCTTTTAACCCGGAACTTTCTTCTCAACCCGGAACCCGAAACATGGAACCTTCTTCTACCCCTCCATCTCCGCTATCTTGACTTCCGGAAATTCCTCGAGCCTCTTGCGAAAAACAGTTTCGATTTCCTTGAGCCGCTCCCTGGTCTTGGCTTCGAAACGCATGACCAGAAGCGGCTGGGTATTGGACGCACGCACCAGGCCCCATCCGTCTCCGAACAGCACCCGGGCGCCGTCCACGTCGATGACCTGATAGTCCTTCTTGAAGGACCGGACCAGCCTGTCCACCACGTCGAACTTCCGGTCATCGGGGCATTCGATGCGGATTTCAGGCGTGGACTCGAAAA
The DNA here is from genome assembly GCA_016933415.1 of bacterium. Classification (GTDB taxonomy): domain Bacteria; phylum Zhuqueibacterota; class QNDG01; order QNDG01; family DTFT01; genus JAFGAX01. Next base: position 10,835 of record JAFGAX010000175.1, on the reverse strand, counting down.
CCGGCAGTTCGCCCACCAGAGCGGACAGGGTTTTCGCCTGATTCGCCAGGAACTGCGCCAGCCGCATCGACACGTAGATGCCGTCGTCAAAGCCGAAATACCCGTCCTTGAAGAAGATGTGACCGGACATTTCACCCGCGAGCGGCGCGTCTGTTTCCTTCATCTTCGCCTTGAGCAGGGAATGGCCGGTCTTCCACATGACGGGGAGGCCGCCCGCCTTTTCGATGACCTCCGGGAGCAGTTGTGAGCACTTGACGTCGAACACGATCGGCGCTCCGGGATGACGCGACAGAACTTCTTTCGAAAGGAGGGCGAGAATCTTGTCCGCGAAAACCGCCCGTCCCTTGTCGTCCACCAGGCCCAGCCGGTCCGCGTCTCCGTCGTATCCGATCCCGAAATCAGCCCCCGTCTCGACGGTGCGGCGCCTCAGGTCTTCGATGTATTTCATCACTGTGGGATCCGGCAGGTGGTTGGGAAACCGGCCGTCCGGATCGCAGTACATGCGGATCACTTCGCATCCCAGGGCCTCGAACAGGCCCGGCGCAATGGGCCCGGCCGTTCCGTTGCCCGCGTCGATGACGATCTTGAACCGTTTCGGGATGCGGATCTTTTCGAGAATCATGGCCCGGTACTCGGGAACGATGTCATGTCGCGTCAGCCGGCCCCGGCCGCCGGAGAACTTGCCGGACTCGATGAGCGCGAGAAGCGCCTGTATCTGTTCTCCGTGCAGGGAAGCCAGCCCCTCGCACATCTTGAGTCCGTTGAATTCGATGGGATTGTGGCTCCCGGTCACCATGACGCCCCCGTCCGCCTTCAGCCGCTCGATGGCGTAATACAGCACGGGCGTGGGAACGGTTCCCACGTCGATCACGTCCATCCCCGTGGAAAGGATGCCCCTGGCCAGGGCCGCGGAAATCCGTTCGGAAGTGAGGCGGACATCGCGTCCGACCACCGCGGTCTTCAGCCCCTTGGCGTTCAGGGTGGTGCCATAGGCGCGCCCGATGCTTTCGACGGTTTCGTCGTTCAGATCCGTGTCCGCGATGCCGCGGATGTCATAGGCCCTGAAAATATTCCTGTTCATCATCTTCTCCCGATTGTGTGGGTCAGGATTGCCGGCTTTCTCCGATCACTCCCGTTCATTTATTCGCCCGGATCACCCGGGGGATGCCGTTGAGATCCGCAATTTCCGTCACGTTCCGCAATCCGCTTCCTTCGAATATTGCCTTCACTCGGCCCGCCTGTCCCGCCCCGACTTCGGCCCATGCGGTCCCGGACGGAACGAGCAGTTCCGAAGCCAGCCGGGCGAGAACCGGATAAAAGCCGAATCCGTCCCCGCCGTCGCATAGGGCCCGCTTCGGTTCATGCATCCGGATTTCCACCGGAAGCCGTTCCCATTCTTCCTCGGACACGTAGGGCGGATTCGAAATCAGCGCGTTGTACGGCGGCGCGGCGGCCGCGTGAAATCCCCCGTCCATCGCGTCCGCCCGGATGAACCGGATGCGGTCTCCGACACCGAGCCGTGCCGCGTTTTCCGCCGCGGTTTCAATCGCGTTCGGCTCGGAATCCACCGCGTCCACCGCCGCTTCAGGCAGGTTTCGTGCCAGACTCGCCGCGATGCATCCGCTGCCTGTGCCGACGTCGAGAATTCGGACCGGTCCGGCCGTTTTCAGGGTTTCGACCGCGTCCTCGACCAGAATTTCCGTCTCCGGCCTGGGAATGAGGACCGAGGGGTTCACCCGGTATACCAGGGACATGAACTCCGTCCCGCCCAGCAGATACTGGAGCGGCTCGCCCGCGGCCCGGCGCCGGAGCAGGTCCCGCATCGAAGACCGCTCGGAATCGGAAAGCGGCCGGTCGAACTGCAGATACAGGCCCACACGGTCCGCGTTGAGGACAAATGCCAGAAGCCTCTCGGCGTGGAGACGAGGGGACTCGATTCCGTTTCGTCTCAGAAATGACGCGGCCTCGTTCAGAACGTCGATGAGCCGCCAGATCCGTCCGTCTGTTTCGATGAGAAGGTCTCCGTGTTCCGGGATGAAAAGGCCGCCGCCGGTCCGTAGCCTTGAGAAAATAACGATTTTTATCGAAAAATCCAACTTTGGCGTTGCGCGCCGCCCGCATCCGGAGGTATATTATCCCGTCAAGGGGAACCGTTATGAACGCATTCACCGTGTTCGCGCACCGGGGCGCTGCCGGAACCGAACCCGAGAATACCCTCCGCTCCTTCCGAAAAGCGCTCGCTTGCGGCGCGGAATGGGTGGAACTCGACGTTCATTCGGTCGAGGGCGTGCCTGTCGTATTTCACGACAACCGGCTCAACCGCCGGACCAAAGGATCGGGCGTTATTTCCCGGCGGCCGCTGGAATATGTCCTTTCCCTGGACGCGGGCCTGGGAGAACGCATCCCCCTTCTGGACGAGGTGCTCTCCCTGCTTTCCGGCAAGGCGGGCGTGAACATCGAACTGAAAGGCCGCCGGACCGCAGAACCCGTTGCCGCTCTTCTGGCGGACCGCCTCTCCGGAGGCGCCTGGACGCCGGAACATCTGCTGGTCTCCTCGTTCGACCCGGCCGAGCTTTCTCGTTTCAGCCGCCTCATGCCGCAGATCCGCCTGGGCGCGCTGTTCCGGAAAGCCCCTGCCGACATGGGCGCCGTTCCGCCCGGTCAGGGCCTTTTCTCCCTGCATCTGCACAAGCGCGCCGTTTCCGCTGAGATCGTCGATCGCGCACACGGCCGGGGCCTGCGGGTTTTCGTTTACACGGTGAACGATCCGGCGGATGCGGCCCGGCTGAAAAACATGGGCGTGGACGGCGTGTTCACCGACTTTCCCGAACGCTTCCTGCCTTCCCGGGACGGTTTTCCCCCGACCTGATCCCCCTCCTCCTTCGGCTGAAAAAGCAAGGGGCCGCCCGGTTCCGTGGGTTCCGTTTCCCTGAAACGGCCCCTCGTCACCGGACGGCCCCTTGGATGATCACGTCCGCGTCAAACGGACGACCCGCCTATTTACCCGCTTCGTTCCGTCCCGCGTCGATCCGCAGGATATCCCGGTCCGCCGCGGGCAGCTGCTGCATGTTCAGATAGATGTACCGGCCGCCGCCGTAAACCAGCTGTCCGCCGCAGCTCTCCGGCAGAATGCCTTTGTAGAAGGGTGCCGGCGTACCGTCGGCCAGGATCTGGAACATCGGATCAACGGCCTTGTTGGTGCAGACGATGAGATTCCCGTCCTGATCCATGACGAACGAAAGGATCTTGGAATCCGCGTACCCGGCGACATCGGCGATGTCGAACACCTTTTCCTTCGGCGTGGCCGAGGAATAATCCGCTGAAATCGTGGACTTCCAGACCGAGGTTGCGTCCGCCACGTATACGCTTCCGTTATAGCAGTGCACGTAGACGGCGGTCAGATCGTTGAATTCCGCGATCGACCGGTTGGTCAGATCGGAAAGAATGATCTGGATGCCGCTCTTGTCACCGACGCCGACAGCGGCTCCGTTGGCGTCGAAATCAAACCATTTGGGAGATGCCGGAAAATCCGCCAGCTTGACCGAGTCGCCGCCCTCCGGCGGGATGCGGTTGAGGGCCGTGCCGCCGGATTCGTTCAGGTACACCGCGCCGTCCGGCCCGGCCACGATGCCGGCGTTCTTTTTCTTGGACTTGTTGGCGCCGAACGCGGAGCCGGTCTCGGTGGCGTCGATCTTGGTGACGCTCTTGGTCGTGGTCAGCACGTAGATGTTTTCCGCCCCGTCGACGGCCATGAACTGGATGAATCCGGTCACGTTTTTGTTGCCGTACATCCGGCTCACGGCGTCCACGGCGTATCCAGGCAACTGCCCGATTCCGTAGGCGCCCTCGACGAGCACCTTGACGGCCAGTCCCTCACCCGTGATGTTGGGCCGAAGGATGGTGATCGACGATGCCGATGCGGCCGTCACTTCGGCGCGCGCGGTTCCCACGAAAACCGTGTTCTTCGACGCATCCGGCGCGAAACCCTGACCATTGATCGTGATGGAATGGACGCCGGCAGCGGCCCGGCCGTCGGGGCTCACGCCCGTGATTTCCGGAAACGTGCCCAGATCCGCACCCGGATTCCAGACCGAGGCCGGGGTGTCGTATTCGCAGCCCGCCCACGCGAGCGCCAGAATGGCGAGCGCCAGGGGCAGCCGTTTGATGAAAACATTGTGATTCATATGAAATCCCCTTTCCCGGATATTAGAAGGACGCGCGCGCCGTGATGCGCTGCACCGAGTCGAACACGCCGAACGGCGTGTAGGCGTAATCGAAGCCCACGCCCTTGAATCCCGCGCCGATTCCGAACGAGAAGGAATCCTCGTCCTCCTCGGTGACATATCCGCCGCGCAGGGAAACGAGCTTGAAGAGCGTATAGTCCAGGCCCACCATGACCTGCTCGGGACGCGAGCGGTAGTGCGCGACATCCACGACCGCGAGCAGGGAATGATCGATTCCGCCCGTTCCGATCCAGTCCAGCAGGTCGGCCGAGACGCCCATGGTGAACGTCAGCGGCAGCTGAAAGCCCTCGCTTTCGAACTTGTATTCCTTCGAGAAATTGCGGATCGACATGCCGAAGGCCAGGCTTTTATAACCGGTCTTGAAATTGGTCCCGAAGTCGAAGGACAGCGGCGTGACCTCGTTTTTCTCCTTTTTGAGCGAATCGACGCCCGCCGGGAGCCAGTTCTCGCCCAGTTGCTGCTTCACCCAGTGCGCCTGCGCGCCGACCGCGAAGCGGTCGGTGAGGGAACGGGCATAGCCGAGCCCGACCGAGAAGGCCGAGGGCGAAAACTTGCCCAGGTCGGCGTATCCCCGGTCCTGCGACAGGTCCACCATGGTCCACTGCAGGTCCCCGTAGTCCACATTCTGCAGGGAGGCGCCGAAAACGCCGTACTTGCCCTTGCAGGGTCTGAAGGCGACGCTCATCTCGGTGTGCCGGATGTCGGCGAGCCATTCGTTCAGGCTGATCGAAAAATCGGCCGTGCCGTTCAGGTTGGCCATGCCCGCGGGGTTGAAGAACAGGCTGCCGGACCCCATTTCGAGCGTGGTGACGGCCCCTGCCATGGCCATGGCCCTGGCGTCGGCCTTGACGTTCAGAAACTCCATGCCGCTCTGGGCCAGTTTTTTATAATTCTGGGCCGATCCTTCGGAGGCCAGGCCGAACAGGATCAATCCGATCCCCAGAATGGTGAGATGCCTTTTCATGGTCTTGTCCTCGCGTTTGGATTTGGGAGACCGTTATCGGATGATCACGAACTTCCGGAACGTTTTCTCGCCGTCGGGCGTTTCGAACACCGCGATGTAGAGCCCGCTCACCACGACCTGGCGCGATGAGGTCACGGATTCCCAGAGTTCATCCCCCGAGTTGTTGGTATGATTCAGGGTCTTGATCAAATCCCCGCGCTCGGTGTAGATCTTGATGGTGCACTGGGGCGGAAGGCCGAAAAACGCGATCCGGTCCGGCTGATCGAACTGGATGCTCCGGCCGCCGAGGTGGAACGGATTCGGAACGACGCGGATGGAGTCCAGCGTGGTCGGAACCGACGGCCTCCGGAGATACGCGGCCTGGTTCGTGACCGTAAAGTACTTGCTGCTGACCAGCGGCGTGCCGGGCTTGACGTCGTTCTGCGACCCGTCGTCCTTGCTCACGATGTAGTAGTAGTAGTTGAAGCCCCGCCTGGCCGTGGTGTCGTCGAAGCGGTTGACCACGTTGTTCTTGTCGCATGAGAACAGCAGATCGTACAGGGTGTCGGGCCTGGCCGAAGCCCGGTAGATCTCGTACCCGTTGAAATAGGGCCAGGATTCCGCGTTGGCGGCCCATTCCAGCACGATGCGGTCTCCGCCCGAGCTGACGGTGAAGGTTTCGGGGGGCGGAGGCGGCTGGGGGATTACGTAATTGTTTTTGTAAACCTGTATCGCACGCTTCAGCGTTTCCTTGATCGAATCCTCGGCAGTCCAGACCCAGGCGCGCTTGTAGGCGTGCCGGTCGTTGCTGGTGGAGCCGTTCGGCATGACGAACGGCGCGGCGTTGTTGAACCAGTTCGTGCCGACTTCAAGGCTCTTGCGCCGGGTCAGGCCCTGAACGCCTTCGGCCATGACGATGTGTACGCTCTGGCCGGGCTCCAGGGTGTAGGGCCCGTAGGACAGGATCTGGGCGGACCCGCCGATGCCGGGCCCGAACAGGTCGGCGAAATTGCCGTCGCCGACCGCCTCGGCGTGGGTCTGATCGGGATGACCGGCGCTCATGGCCGCGTACTGCTGGTTCATCTGGTTGATGTTGTACGAATCGATCCAGTTCATGATGTTGTCGTCCGTGTCCCACCAGGGCGTGGAACTCGGCTGGGACAGGTCGTCGGTCTTGTCCGTGGCCGACTTGTCCGCGTGCAGGGTCGCGACGCCGCAGAAACCGGGCGCGCCGAGCACGCCGGGGCCACCGTAATTGGGTTCGCCCCAATCGGCTTCATAACCCATCGACGCCTGCGAATGCGGACCGTACCAGGCGTACGAAGCGCGCATTTCGAACAGCGGGTCGGTCGGATCGTCTCCGATATAATGGAGCACCGTGTTCCGGCCCCAGCTCACGTTGCCGGTGGAATGCCAGCCGCCGATGTATCCCTGGTGGCCGGGCGCATACCGGCCCGTAAAGGCGAAGTAAACGCCGTTCAGGGTCTGGTTGACCGGCGCGCCGGACGCGTCCTGCAGGCCGACGTTGGTGAAAACGAAATCATAAATATGGTAGTCGTCATGGTTCTGCTGGCTGTAGGCGTAGATCGTGCGCTCGCACCGGACCCCGATGTTGGTTTCGGTGACATTGGTCAGGATGCGGTCCGCCGACTGGTCCGGATCGATCTCGTCGACGATGTCGTCGAGCGTGTTTTCCGTGCCGTCTGCGCCGTCCACTGTAACGATGGGATGGTTGAACTTGCCGTACAGCTTGAACTCGCCCGGCATGAAATTGGTCAGCGTATTGAGGTAGCGCGGCCCGGCCTGGCACACCTTAAACGGATAGGTGAGCCCGGTTTTCGGGTCGGCGAAGTTTGTGGCCCCGATCCAGAGCGAGCGGGAGCAGTGCGTGTCGGTGCGGTAATACAGCGCCTCCCACATCAGTTCATCGGCCTGCTGCGTGTTCTGCGCGGCCGCGCGGGAAATCAGCCCGTACTCGATCTCCATGCCGGCGTTGGTGTACCACTGGCGCAGGTCGCCGATGCGGATCCACTTGACCTCATGGGGACCGGTGTATTCCTGTGCGGGCAGGGCCGCCGGAAGCAGCGCCGCGACGAACGCGCACAGGACGGCCGCCCGGGCGAACACCCTGCCGGAACCGGTGATGTTCAATTTCTTCATGGTCGGTCTTCCTCAATCGAAGGGTGAGTGGTTAAAACGACACGTTGACGCCGAAGAAGATCTGCCTCGGGTTCAGAAAATTGAAATACGTCTGGTTCGGCATGTCGATATAGGCCTTGTCCTCGAGAATCCGGTCGATCTTGGCCTTCGGGACCTGCTGCCATCCTTCATCGCCGAACTGCTTGTACTTTTTGGACGAAGTTTCGTAATAGATCATCTGCCGGTCCGGATTGGCGATCTGATCGGCGATGGCGACCAGCGTCATCGGCTGGAAGGCCACGCCGGTGCGACGGTACTCGCCGACCCGATCATCCCCGGGGATGTTGTCGTAATCGTCGCTCTTCGGCAGGTGCAGCGACTGCATGTAGAACAGGTAGTCGTTGGTGTCGTAGAAACCCGCGCCGGACAGTTTCTTCGTGTTGAAGAGATTGTCCACCTCGACGAAGAATGTCCAGTTGAGGCCGGCCAGCGGGATCAGCTTGTTGACGCGCAGGGAGAAGTTGTAGAAATCGGTGACCTGCACGTTCGAAACCACGTCCGCCTTGGAGTCCGGGTTGTAGGTGATGTACTCGCCGGCCTTCCAGTTGAACAGCAGGTTCATCGTCCAGTTCTCCAGCGGGCTGACGTTCATCAGCTCGGGACCGAATCCCTTGGGCGAATTCAGCACCAGGCTGGTCCGCGCGTAGGGCTGGGCGATGGGCTTCTGCTGGTAAAGGAACGTGGTCCGCGTGCGGGCATCGGAATCGCGCTGGCGCGAGACGCTCTGAAAGACGAACGGATTGCCGAAATACCCGTAGCTGGAGACCTGGTACGTGTAGTTGGCGAAACCCGACACCCAGCCCGTGTTCCGTTTCAGCGTGAGCTCGAACCCGCGTACGTCCGCGTAGTTGTTGTTGTTGGCCGCGCTATAGCTCACCTTGCCGTCCGCGCTCGTGTAGGTCGTGAACGACTGCTGGCTGGAAATGTCATGATAGAATGCCGCGGCCTGGATCAGCAGACCGCCCTGGCCGAACATTTCCTGGTCATAGCCCAGTTCATACGAAACGGTCTTGGCGAGTTCCAGGTTCGGGTCTCCGTAGTTCTGCATTTCGCCGCCTGCCCCGCGGCCGGTCCGGATCAGCTCCTCATAAGTGGGCAGCTGCTTGAAGTGGCCGTAGTTGAAGTACAGCTTGGAGCTCTCGGTGATGGGATGCGAAATGCCGAGCCTCGGGCTGAGACTGATGTCGGCCTTGGCTTTTTCGGTCCGGAATTCGGCGTCCTGGTTGTACAGGTAATTGCTCGCGAAAAACGTCACATCGAACGGATTGACGGGCTTGATCCAGTCCGTGTTGGCGTTGCTGTAGTCGAGCCGCAGACCCGCATTCACCACAAAGCCCTTGGCCTCGAGCTTGTTCTGGGCGTACAGGGCGCCCCGGAACGGGAACTTGTGCGACTTGTTCATGATCCGGAGGCCCGTGAAATTGTTGATGGACCCGTAATACAGGTTCAGGTCATTGTACACGAACTCGACGCCCGCCTTGAACAGATTGTAGAAGTTCAGCTGGCTGGTCATGTCGAATTTGAGGGTGATGGCCGAAATGTCGCTGGTGTCGCGGGACTGGCCCGAGTGGCCGCCGAAAATATTGATGGCGCCGCCGACGCCGCCGACTGAGTTGGCGCTCCATCCGAAGGGCGCCTCGTCCGCGAAGTAGCCGGGGACGATTTCCTGGGTGCGGGCGTAGTTGCGTTCCCGGACGGGTCCCGTCGTGTACTTGGTCTTGACGTATTCCAGCCGGCCCTCGTAGAAGGTCCTGGCGCTGAGCGTGTGCGTCAGCTTCAGGGAGCCGCCGGCGTGCCGCACGAAGGCCTCCGAGTACCAGGAGTCGCCGAACAGGCGGCCGGCCCGCTGTTCATTCGAAACCTGGGCGATGGAAAGCGGATCCGTCAGGTACATGGTCGGCATCCAGTAGCGGGCGACGCGGGAATCGTTCGGCCCGAACTGGTTGTTCAGGTAGCCCGGTCCCTGGCCGTCGGGCATGAAGTTCGCGACCGCCGCGGTGAACCATCCGCCGTACTCGCTCGCGGTCAGCTTCATGTTTTTCTTGATGTCGGAGGTCAGCTGGAACATCCAGTTGTCCACCACGTAGTCGTCGCGCGTCAGGGGCATGAGGAGCATCTCCCGGTCGCGCTTGAAGCTGCCGAAGAACCGCAGGTCCCCCAGGGACTTGCTGACGAACGGGACGGGGCCCCCGAAACCGGCGTCGATGTTGTAATCGAACTGATCGTTGACATCCGTCTTGCGGTGCTCCCATCCGAACAGACGCTGGGCCGCCGCCGGAGTGAGATCGTTGTTCGGATCCGAGTCGGAAAGCAGTTCGGTGGACACGGCGTTCCAGCCCCGGAAATCCGGATACTGGCGCTGGGTGTATTCGTCCCAGGCGCCGCTGGCGGTGCCGGTCCAGCACACGGCGTCGTCCAGGTAGGGCCGCATCCACATGGAATTCCTGTCGAACACGGATTTGCCGAACTGCTTGGGGGCCGGCGGGCTGCCCTTGACGGTGAGGCCGCCGCTGTAGCCCTGCTTGCCGCCCTCGCGGGTCACGACATTGATGATGCCCGACCGCACCTGGCCGTATTCGGCGTTGAATCCGCCGCGCTCCATCGCGACTTCCTGAACCGCGTTCAGGGCCACGCCGGTGATGGGCTTGTTGTTGCGGGGATCGCGGAGCGTGGTGCCGTTGATCTGGAACAGCAGTTCGCTCTCGTCGCCGCCCCGGATGGCCAGGCCCTTGTCGACGCCGGCCTGCAGCTGGACGAGGTCGTTCACCGTGGTCACGGCCAGGTCCTTGATCTCGGCGCTCGAGAAGGCGGCCACGCTGGTGGCCACGTCCTGCTTCACCGCCTCACGCTTTCCGCTGATGGTCACGGTTTCGCCGGGGATGAGCTCCTGATCGAGTTGAAAATCGACCGGCGAGGTCTGGTCGATGCGCACCTGGACGTCGGTCACGGTGACGGATTTGTAGCCCATGGCCCGCACCTGCACCGAGTAAATGCCGGGCGGCACCTGCAGAACGATGAAATCACCGTTTGCGTCCGTGGCCGCCCCGAGGGCGGTGCCGACCAGGATCACGTTCGCGCCGTAGTACGGCTGGCCCGTGGCCCGGTCGGTCACCTGTCCGGCGATCTTGCCGGTGGTGCCGCTCCACAACGGGATAGAGACGGCGAATGCCGTGCACACCACGGCCGCCAATACCCATAGCCGTTCTCGTTTCATACAACCGTCCTCCTCAGATGGGAATGAAAGTTTACTGGTCACAACTCTTCTCTCAGGCTTTCCGTCCAGGCGCTCGGGTCCGGCCGTCAGGCCGACTTGCGGATGATCAGTTCGGTTTTCAATATTTTATGGACCGGAAGCACAGCGCCGGACTGATTCGCGATCTGTTCGATCAGGAGCTCGGCCGCGATTTTACCGATCTCGTATGCCGTCTTCTGCTTGAAAAAAAACAGCG
>JAFGAX010000174.1 GCA_016933415.1 bacterium | reverse complement strand
CACCTCGCCGGATCCCTTGCCCCGCAGGGGCAGGAGCCCCTGCGGTGAGATGAGAAAGGAACGGTGCTGTCCAAGGAGGATCTTTTTCGACGGCCCCACGTCCGCAGGACCACAGGATTTCAGCGGATTGGGTTCAGAACGGTTCCGAAAAGCCCGGCCGCCGCCCTGATTTTCTCCTCGTTTCCGTACACGCAGAAAGCCCGACGGCCGAGCACGTCCGACACGATCGGCGCCATGGCCCGGATGTCCGCGGCCGTGGTCGCGAGCACATCGTCGCGTTCCGCCTGCAAATCGGCGGCGGTCACCCGTTCCAGGCGGCAGCGGACGGCCTCGCGGCCCTTTTCCGAGGCCGTCCGCGGCTGGTCGAGATTGGCGATCGTTCCGATGATGTACCGCGTCATGGCCGTGGAGTCGGGCTCGAACGTCCGGAGAAAACCGGGCGTGGCCGCGAAGCTGTCCAGGGTCTGTTCGAGATTCGGGTCTCGGTAGGAACAGAACAGCATCGTGCCGTTCGGATGGATGCGGGCGAACCCGCCGTACGCGCCTCCGATGACGCGGATACGCGTCTGCAGCCAGTCGGTCGAAAGCACCTGCCCGAGCACGTGCATTCTTCCGCTCCAGGGATGGCCGAGCTTTTTCAGGTTGTACCCCTGCACCGCGTACTGGACCTTGGAGGGCGTGGCGAAACCCTCGTTCCGCTTCCGGATGTCGAAAGCCCAGGCCCGCGGATCCGGCCGGCCCTGCGGCAGATGCTTCGCGAAGCGCTCAAAGGCTTCGGCGAAGGCCGCGGCCTCCTCCGGGCCGCCGGTGACGGCCGCGGTCAGGGTACCGGACCGGAACAGAAGCCCCGCGGTCCGCTTCAGGTTCGCGGCGATTTCCGGGGCCTTCACGTCGAACGAGTCGGCCAGGTCGGACACGAACCAATAGTAATCGAATCCGCGTGTTTTCTCATTGAACGCCCCGCCTTCGCCGATGTACGACTGGGCGCGGGTGTACGCGAAACCGAAGCCGTTGCGGATGGCCGCGCCGTCGAGCCTCGACTGGTGGCGGGTCAGCACGGTGCGGATCCGGTCCGGATCGTCGAACTTGGTGCGCAGCAGTATCTCCTCCGCCAGCTCGAACATGCGGCCCGTCTTCGGACGCAGTGCCTTGACGGACACGGTGAATTTCGGGAGCAGGCGGGAGTCGTCGCGGTTCTCGAGAAATCCCTCGGTCATGGCGGAAAATCCGCCCGTGTGCACGTTGAGTTCGGTTTCCAGTTCACCGAAGGCGAAACCGTCGGTGTCGAGACTGCCGAGCATTTCGGACAGCAGGGCCGCGTAGGGGATCAGTTCCTGCGGCAGAACCCGCATGTCGAAGTGCAGGACGGCGTACACGACCCCGTTGGTGAACGCGTCGTGAACCAGCACCGGAACGCCCGCGGCTTTCCGCTCCCAGACGCCGAACCATTCGGCT
>JAFGAX010000173.1 GCA_016933415.1 bacterium | reverse complement strand
GTTTCGGGTTTCGGGTTTCGGGTTTCGGGTTTCGGGGTTTTTATTTTGAAACCGTGACGGAATTTTCTATATTGCGGGTATGGATCCGGACTCAAGGTGCAGATGAAAAAACGAATCGCGGAACAGAGCATTCTCTTCGTCAGCGTACTGAAATGGGTTTTCCTGGCCACCGTTGTCGGCGCGCTGGTCGGACTCTCGACGTCCCTGTTTCTCCTCGCGCTCAACGCGGCAACAGAATTTACGGGACGCTTCCAGTATTATTTCCTGGCATTGCCCGCGGCCTTCTGCCTGAGCGTGATACTGGTCCGGCGCCTGGCCCCGGAGGCCGAGGGGCATGGGACCGAAAAAGTGATTGAGGCCGTGCACAAGCGGTCGGGCAAAATACCGGTCGCCGTTGTTCCGGTCAAGCTGGCCGCCACGGTCATCACGCTCGCCTCGGGCGGATCAGCCGGTAAAGAGGGTCCCTGCGCCCAGATCGGCGGGGGACTGGCCTCGGCCATGGCCGATCTTTTCCAGTTCGCCGCAAAGGACCGGAAGAAACTCGTCATCTGCGGCATCAGCGCCGGCTTCGCCTCTGTCTTCGGAACACCCATTGCCGGCGCCATTTTTGGAGTCGAAGTCCTTTTTGTCGGAGGTCTTTTATACGATGTTCTCCTGCCGTCATTCGTTTCCGGCATCATGGCCTATCAGGTTTCGGCCGCCCTCGGCGTGAACTATTTCAGCCATTCGATTCCCTTCACGCCTGTCTTTCACGAAAGTTTTTTCCTGATGGTGGCCCTTTCCGGCGTGTATTTCGGCATCTGCTCCTTTCTGTTCATTGAAATGCTCGCAGCCGCGGACCGCCTTTCGCGGGCCCTCCCCTGGTCTCAAATGCAGAAAGCGCTCGCCGGAGGCGCTTTGGTCGCCCTCGCGGGGCTGATATTTTCGACGCGCTTTCTCGGTCTCGGTTTGGAAACGATCGAGCAGGCGTTGAAAGGCGGAACCGTCTCCTGGTTCGCTTTTCCGTTGAAGGCACTTCTGACCGCAGTCACCCTGAATTTCGGGGGCAGCGGCGGCATCGTCACGCCGCTTTTCTTTCTCGGCGCCACGTCGGGGAGCCTGTTCGCGAACATCACCGGGCTCGATGCCGCGACGTTTTCAGCCATCGGCCTGGTCGCCGTTCTGGCGGGTGCCGCGAACACCCCGATCGCGGCCGCCATTCTGTCCATCGAGCTGTTCGGCCGCTCCATCGGACCCTACGCCTGTGTGGCCTGTGTCATCAGTTTCCTGATGACCGGACACCGCAGTGTCTATCCTTCACAGATCCTTTCCGTTAAAAAATCGCAGTCCCTGGACGTTGCAATCGGGGAGGAAATGGAGGATGTGCGTGCAAGAATACAGATACGCGAGAAAAGTCTCGTCTCGGTGATCGTCAGAAATTTCAGAACTGTCCGCAAATGGATTCAGTCTGGACCGCGACGCGGAAAATGATGTAAAAAAGCCAATCCGCCGCTCCCGGCCGCGAACGCATTCTTCCGCCGAAAGACCGGACGGCATCCCGCCGTTCTTTCTGAAAACACGGCTCTCCCCTCCCCCCTTTTTCGACCGGCCGACGCATCCGGAACACCGATCCCCTCGTCAGTAATAGTACCAGATCGTCTTGTAATCCTCCGGATTCTCGCCTCGGGCCTTGAGTTCCTGCAGGTAATCGTAGATGGATACATCTTCGTCGATATAAGTGTCCGCCAGGGACAGGTTCTTTTCCCAGGGATGGAATTCATACACCCGTTTGCCGTTCGGCAGGATGCCGAGCAGGCGGTGATGCTGCTGGGCCCGAAGGTAGTTCTTCCCCAGCCGAGGGACGTTGTAAACGGGTTCGTCTGTCCGGGCCAGACCGGACAGAAGCCGGGCTTCCTCCTTGATTTCCTGCTGCAGCCGGACCAGGGGAACACGGTAACGCCTCGTCTCTTCCTTGCCCTTGGTGTTGAAGGTGTAGTACGGGTCCACGCCGATCAGTTTCAACAGCCTTCGCAGGGCTGCCAGCTCGAAACGGCGGCTGTTTTCGATCGTGAAAACGGCCTGATTGTAGACCGACATCCCGCGCCGCCGGAACTTCTGGACCGCTTCCATGGCCTCGGGCGTGACCTCGTAGGGATGCTCGAAATGGGTGACGACGGCGATTTCCCTGAGCCCGGGGACATGGTAGCGCGCCAGGCCGTCCGCCAGGTCCTCCGTAATTCGCATGGGAAGGACGACGGGGGTCCGGGTCCCGATTCGGATACGCTCGATGTGGCGGATCTCCGAAAGGGATTCAATCACATCGATGATCCGTTCGTCGCTCATCACCAACGGATCCCCTCCCGTGACCAGAACTTCCCGGATCATCCGGTGTTTCCGGATCCACCCGATCGCTGCCTGAATCCGGCCGGCCGGTGCGAGGGCGTCCGATGCCAGGACGTCGTTGATTTCCCAGTTGCGCTGGCAGTACACGCAGATTTGACTGCAGGTATTGTAGGGCTTGAGAATCGCGATCATGGGATAACGCCGCGTGACCAGATCCACTGGAGAAGTGTCCCTCTCCAGCATGAAGTCAAGAGTACGGTCGGGATCCCGGCGGCTGCGGACCAAAGACCGGACGGTGTCGGCCGGCGGAATGACCTGGGCGCGCACAGCGTGGTCGTTTCGCCGGTCGGGGGTCCGATCCATAAGCGATACGTAATATGGTGTGATGCCGAACGGCACGCGGTTCCGGCCGGCCGATTCAATGGCCGATTTTTCCTCCGGCGTGAGATTGATCATTTTTCCGAGAACCGTCGCGCTCCGGATGACGTTGCGGATCTGCCACCGGTGGTTATTCCAGTCTTCTTCGCCGCCGTCCAGGATTCTCAGAATACGGCGACGGTTCCGGTCCCGCCGGACGCGGACCCGCGGCTCGAGTCCCGAAATGTAGCGCTTCATCCGGTTTTCGGCCTTCAATGCGATCCGGTCGAGCTGCTCCGAACGGAGAATCGAGGCCTTGCGTCCGTGATATTTGGCAAACTCGGGATACGATTCCTGGTCGTAGATGCCGCTCTCCCCCTGGATGGCAAGCAGCAGGTGAACGATCTCCTCAAAGAAACCGTCGTTCAAATCCTTCGGCAGATGCTCCCGGCGGCCATTGGCGATTTTCCAGAGAAACCGCACCAGGCTGAAGCGGACCAGGCGCTCACTGCGGACGCTGATCAGGTTCAGAAAAGTATCCACGCCCTGTTCCTGCACGATCCATTCGAGAGGCTGTTTTTTCAGGCTCGATCGGTTCATCATGCGCTGCAGCTCGTGCAGATAGGCCTGAAGGTAATGGCGGGCCGTCGAATAATCGTCCGCTTCGCGAAGCATGTTGAAAATGAGCGGATGAACGGAGGCCATCCGCTTTCTCTGTCGCTCGTAGCGTTTCAGCAAATTGCACCTCCGTTGCTGGAACCGGGAAGGCGGAATGGGATAGGTTCGATTGTTAATGTAGGAAGGAATGTTCGGAATTGCAAGAATATTTGGTATTTCATTGTTTTTTTTCGCGCATCAACAGGAACGGATCGCAGCCCTCCGAAAAAAATTGCATTCTTAATAGAAAATGGATATATTAACGCAAGCGCCGCGCAGCTCCGCTTTGCGGGACCCCCGTGAATACCGGCTTTCTCGTTGAAGGCTCCGCTTTGCGGGATCAGGCGCTTATTCTGATGATTTCCTGAAGACCGGCGGGGGCCGTCACTCGGAAAAAAAAGTGCCGCCTGGTCCCCCGAAGCGGGTGAATTCGCCCGTTGTCCGGTTCAGTCCACTGACGCACATCACCGGGTTCAGTAACGCCGACGCGTTCCGAAGGTTCTCCGATGGTCGGATCGCCGTTGCGGCGTTTGTCTTCACACACGCGGGCGGCCTCGCCGCTTTCAGGAGGATCCGACGCATGAAACGTCTGCTCTTCTTCATCTTTCCCATACTGGTCATTGTCACCGCAGGCCTCGGCCTTTTCGGCTTTCTGCAGGTTCGGTCGGTTGAAGATAAAATGACGGACGATCTCCGCCGCAAAGTGACCGCGCTCGCTGAAAGCATTGGAGCATCCTCCCGCCACATCTTTATCTCCTTTCAGCCCCATTCCGCCCAGCGGCTGGTCGATTCGTTCGACCGTCGCGAGCGGCTCCAGGGCTGCGCCTTGTACGACAGCACGGGCCGCCTCCTGGCCATCTCGGAGCGGATGGCCGACTGGCGCAACGCCGGAGACCCGGTCCTGCCGAAGGTGCTGAAACACCGGCGCCCGGAAGGCGACACGTTGTCCTTCGCGGGCGCAACCCTGTTCGTTTACGCTTCTCCGGTATCCGATGATAACGGCCGTCTTCTGGGTATCGTCGAGATCCTGCACGATACGTCTTATCTATACCCGGTCCAGACGGCCCTGTGGCGCAGACTCAGCATCCTCCTGTTCGCCATGACCGTTCTCATCGTCGCCGTCCTCTTCCTGATGCAGCGTCGCCTGTTCACCCTCCCGATCCTCCGGATGGCGGACTGGTTCGACCGCTTTCAAAAGGGGGAGACGGATGCGCCCCGGCCGCCGTCCGCGCAGGGAGAATTACGGCTCCTGGCCGATGAAGTGGAGCAGGCGGCTCTCACGCTCCGCGTGGCGCGAAAGGCCATCTTCAAGGAAGCCACGGCCCGGGTGAAGAAGGAGGACCTCTGGACGGAATCCAGGTTGAGAGACTTGGTTCACGCCAGGCTCGGTGTTTCATCCTTCTTCGTCGTCTCCAACCGCGAACCGTATATTCACGAGCTGAATCCCCCCGGCCCCCCCCGGTGCGTCCGTCCGGCCAGCGGTGTGGTCACCGCCCTGAATCCCATTCTGAAGGCATCGGGCGGCACCTGGATCGCGCACGGAAGCGGAAAAGCCGATTTCCTGGCGGTCAATTCCAAGGGCAAACGCGGCGTTCCGCCGGAGGATCCGCGCTACATCCTCAAGCGCGTCCGCCTGACCAAAGAGGAGGAGAACGGGTATTATTACGGATTCTCGAACGAGGGACTGTGGCCGCTCTGTCACGTGACGCACACGCGCCCCGTTTTCCGGGAAGCCGACTGGCAGACCTATAAAACGGTGAACCGGAAATTCGCCGATGCCGTTCTGGACGAACTGCCCGTTCACAAAGCGTTCGTCTTCATCCAGGATTACCATTTCACCCTGCTCGGACGGATGATCAAGGAAAAACGGCCGGACGTGTCCGTGGCGCTGTTCTGGCACATCCCGTGGCCGAATCCTGAAATTTTCGCCATCTGTCCCTATTACACAGAGATACTGGACGGCATGCTTGGATGCGACCTGCTCGGATTTCACGTGCAGGTTCACTGCAACAACTTCCTCGACACCGTGAACCGGCTCCTGGAATGCCGGGTGGACACCGAACGGTTCACCGTGGTGCGGAACGAGAAGGAGACCGCGGTGCGGTCCTTTCCGATCAGCGTCGATGACGCGATGGGACGCCACCTTCCGGAGGACGGGGACACCCTCCGCGAAATCGACCGGGAATACGACCTGCAGGGGAAAATCGTGGCCATCGGCGTGGACCGCATCGACTACACCAAGGGCATCGCCGAACGCCTTCACGCCGTGGACCGCTTTCTGGAGAAGCATCCGGAATACCGGGACCGTTTCGTCTTCATCCAGATCGGCGCCCCCAGCCGCGTCCACATCAAGCGGTATCATGATCTGGGAGGCGAAATCGACGAGTTGGTGGAGAAACTCAACTGGAAGCATTCGGACGGCACCTGGAAGCCGATTCTCTACCTGAAGCGTCATTTCACGCCGGACGAAATACGTCCCTTCTACAAACGGTCCGACATCTGCATCGTCAGTTCCCTGCACGACGGCATGAACCTGGTGGCCAAGGAATATGTAACGGCCCGCACCGACGACAACGGCGTCCTGCTGCTCAGCAGTTTCACCGGCGCTTCACGGGAGCTGAGCGAAGCCGTCCCGATCAATCCTTACGCCACGGAGGAGTTTGCGGACCGGATTCACCAGGCGGTCGAAATGCCGGAATCGGAGAAACGCCGGCGCATGCGGAACCTCCGCGCCACGGTCTCGGAATTCAATATCTACCGGTGGGCCGGTCAGATCGTCTCCGAATGGACGGCCCTGCCGCCCGCCGGCTGACTCCCCCCGTTCACGAAAACCTGGAGATTCCCGTGCAATTCGGCGAAATCACCGGATGGATCTCGCAACCGCGGAACCTGCTTCCGCTTCTGTCACCCGTCGCAGCCCTGATTCTGGGACTATGGGTCCGGCAGGCGCTGTTCCGGCGGCTGAGGCGCCTGTCGCAAAGAACCCGGTCGACATGGGACGATGTGGCGATCGAATCGATCCGTTCACCGTTCCTGCTCTGGTGCATCATGGGGGGGATATACGTGGCGCTGACACTCTACGCCCTCCCCGACCGGCTTCTCGCAATCAGCGGGAAAGCCCTGTTCATCCTGGCGGTCCTCTCCGTGGTGATGGCCTTTTCAAATGCCTCCGCTTCCCTGATCCGCGCTTCCGCGGGTCGGATCACCGGCCCCCTTCCGATGGCGTCACTCACCCATCATGCAATCCGGATCGTGCTGTGGATTCTGGGCGCGCTCATTGTGCTGAACACACTCGGCATTTCCGTAACGCCGATTCTGGCGACCCTGGGCGTCGGAGGATTGGCCGTCGCTCTCGCCCTGCAGGACACGCTCGCCAATCTGTTCGCGGGTTTTCATATCATCGCCTCGAGACAGGTGAGAAGCGGCGATTTTGTACGCCTCGAGGGCGGACAGGAAGGCACCATCGAGGATATCGGCTGGCGCATCACGAAGATCCGCATGCTTTCGAACAACATCGTTCTGATTCCGAACGCCAAGCTCGCCCAGGCCGTTCTGATCAACTATCATCTTCCGGACCCGGAAATGTCCGTCCTGATCGACGTGAGTGTGCATTACGACAGCGACCTGACCCTGGTTGAAAAAGTCACCGTGGACGTCGCAACCGAGCTGCTCCGCTCCGTGGCGGGAGGCGTTTCCGGATTCACGCCGTTCATCCGGTACCACACATTCGGCGACTCGGGCATCCATTTCACGGTGATCCTGAGGGTGAAGGGATTCACGGATCAGTACCTGATCAAGCACGAATTCGTGAAACGCCTCCACGAACGCTACCGCAGTGAAGGAATCGTGATCCCCTACCCCATGCGCACCCTGACATGGGAACCCGCCGGCGGCCCTCCCGCTCAGCCGGCCGGTCCGGTCAGCTGAACGGACGCCGTGCGCTCGGTACTTCGTCATTGGTCCGAAGTGAAGCCGCGGCTGGCATCCGGCCGGCTTGCCGTTTTTCTGGACTTCGATGGAACCCTGGCGCCCATCGTCCGCCAGCCCGAGCAAGCGGCCATTTCCCCGTGCCTCCGCCGGACGCTTTCCCGGTTATCCGCCTGCCCCGGCGTGCGGGTCGGCGTGGTGAGCGGCCGATCGCTGGCCGACCTGAAAAAACGCGTCCGTCTGAAGAAAATCGCATATGCCGGGAACCATGGACTCGAGATCGAGGGCGCGGGCTTCCGGTTCCGCTGCAAGGCTCCGCCGGGCTATCCGCGGACCCTGGACCACATCCGGGACTCGATCGCCGATCTGCCATCCGTATTTCCGGGAACCGAGATCGAGGACAAGGGATTGACGCTGTCTTTTCATTACCGCAGGGCGGACCGCCGGGTCGTTCCCGGGGCCGTTGCGGCGTTCCGCCGCGCCGTCCGGCCCTATCAGAACCGCCTGCAGATCCGGACCGGCAAGCGGATTCTGGAGATCCGTCCGCCGGCTCCCTGGGACAAGGGAGAAGCCGTTCTGTGGCTCCTGTCGAACCGGGTCTGGCTCCCGGGCCGGATGCCGACAACGGCCGTCTATATCGGTGACGACCGCACGGACGAGGATGCGTTCCGGGCGCTTCGGGATGAAGGCGTGACGATCCGGGTCGGCCGTTCGGTCCGATCGGCCGCCCGTTACACCATCGACGATACGGAATCGACTGCCCGTTTTCTGGACAGGCTCGTTCGACTCCGGGAAGGATCGAAATGACTGAATCGACACACGCGGTGGAACCGTTCCGGTTTTACACCCGGCTCCATCTGACGGAACTGCTGGGCATCAAGGCCTCCTCGCTCGCGGAACTGATCCGCTGCATGAAAAGCGTGCCGGGGTCGAGCATCTACCACCACACGCACCGGTTTCTGCAGCAGCACCAATACCTCTCCCCTGAGCCGCCGAACGATTTCGCCTACTGGGCGACTGAGGCGCTCGGCGAGGAGGCGCTCGGCGAACACCTCGCCAGCGTGAACACCGTTCAATTTGGAGACATCCGGAGCCTGCGGGAATCGCTTTGCGGCACCATGGAACGCTACGCGGGGGAACATCCCCGGGCGCTGAACAAAACCGCGGACCCGGGGGAGGAGTTTTTCTTCATGAAATCCGTCAGCTTCATTCTGCCCACCCGGCATGAGGCCCGGACGCTGGAAGAATTCGCCGGCATCCTGCAGGAGATCACCGCCGACTCCCTGTATTACCACATGTTCGAGTCGCGCCTGCGCCTTGAGAAGCAGACGAATGACTTTTCTACCTGGTTTTCCGGCTCGCTCGGCGACGCTGCGCTCGCCGCCGATGTCGAGCGCCTTGATCCGTACACCCATACAATGGAGGGCCTTCGGCGCTCCCTTCTCCGGCTCATCCGGAGCAGAATTCCGCGCCGGTGACACAATGCAACTGGACGACTACATTCCGATCGTGGGCCGGTCCGTCATCGAGGACCTGCGCCTGCTGTCCGAGCGGCTGTCCGGCCGCCGGATTCAGCATATCAATTCGACTGCCGTGGGCGGCGGCGTGGCGGAAATCCTCAACCGCATGGTTCCCCTGTGCAACGAACTGGGCGTCGATTCCCGCTGGGACGTGATCACGGGCGGAGAACGCTTCTTCGGCGTGACCAAAAAGTTCCACAACGCCCTTCACGGCAAGCCGGAATCGCTGACCCGGGAGGATTTCGAGGTATTCGTCGAAAACGGCCGTCTCAACGCCGAACGGACGGCGACCGACGCGGATATCGTCTTCATCCACGACCCCCAGCCGGTGACCCTGATCGAAAAGAAATCCGGCAACAAGTGGATCTGGCGATGCCATGTCGACGTTTCCGATCCCCTGCAGGAGGTCTGGCGGTTCCTCGCCGACTACGTGGTCCGTTACGACGCGGCCGTGTTCTCGGCGCCGGGGTTTTCCCGTGAATTGCCCATGCGCCAGGCGCTGATTTCTCCGTCCATCGACCCGCTGAGCGACAAGAACCGGGACATCGGACCGGATATCGTCGACGCCGTGATGAACAAGTACGGCATCCCCCGGGACAAGCCGATCGTCACCCAGATTTCCCGCTTCGACCGGCTGAAAGATCCGGTCGGCGTCCTGGAGGCGTACCGGATCGCGAAAAAGAACGTCGACTGCCGCCTTGTACTGGCCGGCGGTACGGCTTCGGACGATCCCGAAGGCGCCGAGGTGTATCAGGAAGTGCTGGAAAAGGCGGCCGGCGATCCGGATGTGCATATTCTGCTCATGTCCCAGAACGACATCGAGATCAACGCCCTTCAGCGCGCCTCGGACGTCATCGTGCAGAAATCCCTCAAGGAGGGGTTCGGCCTCACCGTCACGGAGGCCCTGTGGAAGGCGAAGCCGGTCCTGGCCTCGGCCGTGGGCGGCATTCCCCTGCAGATCCGTCATAAGTATTCCGGAATGCTCTGCCATTCGGTCGATGGCGCGGCGTTTTCACTCAAGCAGCTGCTGAACAGCCCGGAATTCGCGAAAAAACTCGGGGAAAACGGCCGGGAACACGTCCGGAACAATTTCCTGCTCACGCGTCATCTGCGTGACTATCTTCTGCTTTTCCTGTCCATGAACATCACGGGTGACGTCGTGTATCTGTAATTCTTCCGTCAAACGGGACCAATCGATTTGATGCCTTCTGGGCGAAGGCAAGCGGCGGGCCTTCAATAAAAACAAATCTTGCTGCTTTGTCCGGCGAAGTCTTCAATAGCCAGCATCTGCAGATTGATCCCGCATCGCCGGACCAGGAAATGCGCGAGCGGTCAGATTCAGGCGGCGGAACCGGGGCGGGAAAGCGTCAGACTGATCACAGCGTCTCCGGGCTGGGGCTTGAGTTCCGTGTCCCGCGTGAACACGGCAAGACCGCCCTTCTGCGGTATGAGGAAAACCGGCAGATGCGTCGCCCTGTTCTGCAGGCGGAATGTTTCAAAACTGAACTGTTCCGTCAGATTCGTTTTTCGGACGGACAGACGGTCGCGTCCGTCCGCTCCGATCCAGGCCGCGGGATCGGTTCCAGCCGGAAAAAGCATTCTGCCCCGATGCTCGATGGACACAGACTCGAACCTTCCGCCGGTGACATGCGGCAGCTGGTAGATTTCGTTCCTTCCGAACAGATCCCGAAAATGCTGGCACCCGAGGGCGTTCAGTTCGTCGTTCGGCGTGAGCGCGATCAGCCGGCGGATGCGTGTCAGATTCATCTCCTCCTTGACGGATTCGGAAAGCACACTGCCGACGAAGACCGGAAGCCCTGAAAGACGGGCTTTCATGGCGTTGTCACGGTTGGTATCGACGCCGAGGACGGGAATACCCTCCTTTTTAAGCGACAGCGCCAGATCCAGCGCCCATCCCTGCATGCCGACGAAAAGCACGCCCTGCGGATCGTCCTGAACCAGCCCCAGACGTTTTGCGAGCCACGGAGCCGACAGCCCGTATCCCATGACCGTGCACACGACCACGAAGAAACCGACGGGCGCGAACTGTTCCGCCTGCGGGTAATTCAGTCTCGCGAGCGAGATCGAAAAGATGGAGAGAACGGCCGCCGCCACGATTCCCCTGGGCGCCATGCCCGCGATGAACAGTCGTCTCTGCAGTTTGAGCCGGGAGCCGAGCGTGGATAACAGGACCGCGGCCGGCCGCGCCACGATCACGATCGCGGCCAGGAAAAGCCATCCCCGGCCGCGAATGATCGATAGATCGGAAAAGCTCAACCGGGAGGTCAGCAGCACGAACAGGATTCCAACCAGCAGCGTCCCCACTGTCTCCTTGAATTCCAGAAGCCTCCGGACCGGGACCAGCCGCTGGTTGGCCATGATGACTCCCATGATGGTGACGGCGATCAGTCCGGATTCCTTCTGCAACTGGTTCGCCCCGGCAAACACGGTGATCACCGCCATGAGCACGGCCGCGTGCTGCAGGCTGTCCGGAATCCAGTACCGCTTCAGGGACAGGATCAGGAGACCGGCCGCAACGGCCCCGAACGCCGCACCGACCGCGGTGGTC
Source organism: bacterium (assembly GCA_016933415.1). GTDB lineage: Bacteria > Zhuqueibacterota > QNDG01 > QNDG01 > DTFT01 > JAFGAX01. The sequence continues at coordinate 40,972 of JAFGAX010000173.1, read as the reverse complement.
GTCAGAAGGCCCCGGGCGACCTCCCCGACATCCACCGTCATGGTTTCAATGCGGATCGCGTGAAACACCAGCACCGCCAGCACGGCGCCCAAGGGATCCGACATGATGCCCTCCCATTTGAGCAGGGAGCCGACCTGTCCCTGCAGACGAAGCTGCCGCACGAGGGGAGTGATCACCGTCGGACCCGTGACGATGAGAATGGATCCGAAAAGAACGGACAGGGGCCAGTTCCAGCCGAGGATCCATCTCGCCGCCAGCGCGCAGAGGCCCCCGTTCACCAGAACACCGATGCTGAGCAGTTTCAGCAGCACGGGGCGGACCAGGCGGATCTGGCGGGCGTTCAGGCCCAGTCCCCCCTCGAAGAGGATGATGGCCACCGAGATGGAGACGATCGCGAAAAGTCCGTCGCCCAGGAGCTCATCGGGCCGGAGCAGGCCCAAGACAGGACCGGCCAGGAACCCGATGACCAGCAGGACAACGATTGAAGGGATTCGAAGCCTCCAGGCGATCCATTGACCTGCGACACCGAGCACGAGAAGGCTGGACAACTCCAGCACAAGATTGTGATTCATGGCGCCTGCTTTCGCGATTCCGTTCCCGGACCGGTTCCGTAGCACATCTCCGGGATGGTGGTGCATCATCCCGCATCCTTGCAGAAATATAAGACATCCTGCGGGCCGAAACAAACGGGAAGATCGGAATTCTTTTTAGTCCGTTTCTCAGTTGAACGGCGGCCTCCTCGACCGCGACCTCCGCACCGGCGTCAACGGCGAATGGGTGCGTCGATCATCCGGAGGAAGATGAAAAAACAGAGAAGGAAAACCCGACGCGATCATCCGCCGGCCGTCATGCGGGAGGGAAGCCGCCCGCACGGACCGGCCCCCGCCCCGAAAGGCGGATTCTCCGCCCTGCTGCTCCGGGGAAACCGTGCGGATCTCGAATCGCACCTGAACCGCCTGAAACCCGCGGAAACGGCCATGCTGGTCGCCCGTCTCGACGATGAGGAGCGGGAACGGCTGTTCCGCATCCTCGAACCCGGCCAGGCGGCAGAGGTAATCCGAGACCTGACGGATGAGCAGGCGGCGGACGTCATCGAGGATCTTGACGCATCCCGCGCCGCGTCGATCGTCGAGCGTCTCGCCGACGACGAGCGGGCCGATGTACTCGGCGATATACCGAACCGCAGGGCCAGGGCGATCCTCAGGAAACTGCCCCTGCGGAAGGCCGCCCAGACACGCAGGCTGATGGTCTATCCCGACGCCACGGCCGGCGGTCTCATGACCAGCGATTTTCTGGCGTTTCCGCAGTACTGGACGGTGCGTCGGACCATCCGGACGCTCCGCCGGAACCATACGCGATACGCCCGGTTCGATGTGCAGTACGTGTACGTGCGCGACCATCTCGGAAGGCTGGCCGGCATCCTCCGTCTCCGCGACCTGCTGCTCGCTCCGGAACAATCGGTCCTGTCCGATCTGATGCTCCGGGAAACCGTCCTCGTCCGAACCGACGAACCCATGGAAGGACTGATTCCGCTTTTTCGGGAACGGGGATTCATGGGGCTCCCCGTGGTCGATGGTCGGCGCCGGATGCTCGGCGTCGTGACGCGGCAGAGCGCCTTCGAGGCGCTCGGCGACGACTCCCAGCGCCAGTTCCTCAAAATGAGCGGCATTCTCGGAGGCGAGGAATTCCGGGGCATGCCGTTCCGGCGCCGCGCAGGCCGGAGACTCTCCTGGCTGGGCATCAACGTGATCCTCAATATTCTCGCCGCCAGCGTCATTGCGGCGAACCAGGACATCCTGTCCGCCGCGGTCGTGCTCGCAGTTTTTCTGCCGATCATTTCGGACATGAGCGGCTGTTCCGGAAATCAGGCCGTGGCCGTGAGCATCCGGGAGCTGAGTCTCGGTCTGATCCGTCCCCGCGAGGTGGCCCTTGTCCTCGGCAAGGAAATCGGACTGGGCGCGTTCAACGGAACCGTGCTGGGAGGCCTGGTCGGTCTGGCGGCCATTCTCTGGAAGGGAAACGCCTGGCTGGGACTCGTCGTCGGGTCCGCCCTCGCGTTGAACACCATGCTGTCGGTCTGCCTCGGCGGCGTTCTACCGCTCCTCCTCCGGCGGTTCCGGATGGACCCGGCGCTTGCATCCGGACCGATTCTGACCACGCTCACCGATATGGCCGGGTTTTTCCTGGTTCTCCGATTCGCGGGCCTTGTACTGCCTCATCTGGCCGGATAAGAAAAGGAAAGTCCGGATCGAGCGGCCGCGGATGCGCGCGACCCGCTGAAAAATTTCTCTTGAAACCGGCAGGATTTTGCGTTATTTTAGCGATGCATCATCGTTGACGCATGATCGGAAGAGCCGGCTTGACCTATAAATCCGCGATCCGAAACGCCTATTTTTTCGGAATTTTCGCCCTGGGCGCCTCGACTCCCTTTCTGCCCGTTTTTTTGAAGGAACGCCTCGGATTCGACAACCGGGAACTGGCCCTCATCCTCATGGTGCGGCCGGCCATGGCGCTACTGGGCCAGCCGTTCTGGAGCTGGCGGGCCGATTCCACGCGGAGCCGGACGCGCCTGGCCGCGACCGCGAGCGTGCTGTCCGCCCTCTGCTTTCCCCTCGTCCTGGCGGGACATCGGTTTCCCGCCGTGCTCCTGTTCATGGCCCTTTCCGCGTTCTTCTTCATGCCCTTCAATTCGATGAGCGATACGATCACCTTCGATTATCTCGGCGCCTCCCGGCGGAATCATTTCGGGAGCTTCCGCATCTTCGCGTCGCTCGGATTTTTCGCGGCCGTGATTCTTGCAGGCCCCCTGTACGACCGTCTCGGACTGCGCTGGCTTTTCCTGCTGTTCTCGCTCGGCATGCTGATTTCGGCGGGCTTCATCCGTCAGGTGCCTTCCCGACGACGTCAGACACGGTCGGTTGGGGACTGGCGGTCTCTGCTCGCTTTTCTCCGCAAACGGAACGTGCTGTTTTTCATCCTGGCGGTTCTCGTGTCCGAAACGGCGAACCAGATGGCGTACGTGTTTCTCAGCGTTTACGCCAAATCGCTGGGCGCGAACAACGCCCAGACCGGATGGATATGGGCGACGGCCACGGGAATGGAGATGATCACCATGGCCTTCATGCCGTCCATCATCCGCCGCCTGGGACTGAAGAACGTTCTCGTGCTCGGAACCTTTTTCGTGCTGTTCAGATGGATGCCGTTCGCCTTCGTCGGCAACTGGTGGATGCTCCTGCCCTTCCAGTGCTTCCACCTCATCACCCTCACCTTCGTGTACGTGGGCGCGGCGATTTTCATGGACGCCGAAGCCCCTCCCGGAATCCGTTTTTCGGCCCAGGCGTTTTTCAGCACATTCGTGCTGAACGGATCGGCCCTGATCGGGACACTCCTCGGCGGTCTGATCAGCCAGCGTCACGGGTACGCGCCGATCTTCTTCGTGTCCGGGGCGCTCGGTGTCGTTTCCGCGGCCATCATGGCGTTCTTCGTCCGCAATCCGAGCCGCATCCATCTGCCGGGCGGAGAAAGCGCGCTCCACCCACGGACAGACCCACCGTCGGAGCCGGGCTGACCCCGTACGGCCGGAACGAACCTGCAGGCGAGTGCAACGGGAAAATGACTTCAATGAGATTGAATATGGCAGGCTGATCCGGTCGGAGTGTGAGAAGGAAGATTCCCGCTCCGCGGACCCATTTTCACTTTGTCACGGTTGAACGGTTTTTCTTTCCGAATGCAGCACCTGTTTTGCCGCATCGAGCAGGTCGCCGGCGATCCAGTCCGGTTTCACGTCGTACTCTCCGTCCTTTCCGCAGAATCCCGTTCGGACGATCACGGTTTTCATCCCCGCCCGCCTCCCCGTCTCGATGTCGGATGTCTTGTCGCCGATCATCACGCTCCGCGTCAAATCCAGGTTCAATTCCTCTTCCGCCCGCCGGACCAGGGCCTGTCCGGGTTTCCGGCAGTCGCATTTCTCGGATTTGCCGTGCGGGCAGAAATAGACCTTGTCGATCAGAACGCCCGCGTCGGACACCTGCTTGAACAGGACCCGGTTCACCCGGTAGAAATCTTCCTTGGTATAGTACCCCAATCCGATTCCCGGCTGGTTCGTGATCAGGACGATGCGGTATCCCATGTCCTGGAACCGTTTCATTCCCTCCAGTGCGTTCGGCAGAACGCGGATCCGTTCCGGTTCGTGCAGGTACTCGGCTTCCTCGATGACGGTCCCGTCCCGGTCCAGGAATACCGCGGGCGAACGCTTGCCTTGCCTGCGCTCGATATGCACGGCGCCGTCCTTTTCCGTGAACGCCTTCGCGGGACGGCCGCTGGACGCGAGAATTCGGCCGATCACGTCCGATGAGGACACGGCTTCGGTGATCGGGATCAGCCGGATTTCGCCCCCGAAGGACGACAGTACATCGGACGATGTCAGTTCTTCCGGACTGTAATCGCCTGCTTTGATGTAAAACCGGGGTTTCAGGGCCTCGAGATTGGCCCGGTTCCTCCGCTCGTCGAAGAGAAAAACGTAATCAACGGATTCGAGCGCGGCCACCAGCTTGAGCCTTTGTGATTCAGGGACGACGGGCCGGTCAGGCCCCTTGTATTCTCGCACGGACCGGTCGGAATTGACGCCAACGACCAGCGTATCGCACAGGGCTTTGGCCTTCTCGAGGTAATCGGCATGCCCCGCGTGCAGCAGGTCGAAGGCGCCGGATGTGAAACCGACCGTCTTGCCCGCAGACCGCAGGAATTCGCAGATCGGGACGAGTTCTTCCCGTTTCCTGATTTTTGCTGTAATCATGGACCGCGCCTCCGGAGGACCTGAAAATCAGGCGGATACCGCCAGTCCCCGGCTCCTGAGTTCTTCTTTGAGCCGCCGCGTGGCGGCCTGTATCTTCGGGAAATCCAGCCCGGTCTCCCGGCACATCCCGGTGACCAGTTCAAGCGGGACCGTATTCTCCGTGCGGATCCGTTCGAGCGCCTGCTCGCGCGTCATGAGTCCCTCGCGGATCATGCTGCTGAAGAGGTCGTCCTTTTCGGAGAAATCGAACAGTTCCATGAATATCCAGTGTTTGAGAAAAGCCAGCTTGCAGTCGAAACGCCACGGGGATGCCAGGTTTTCCGGTTTGCGCCAGCCCAGTTCAGTCTCAATCACGCGGTGCATTTCCGCCTCGTCGAATCCGACGTAGTCCAGGTAATCCACCTTGGTCTGGTCGGGGTAGAAAAGCTTCTGAATAAGCGGGAACGGAAGGTACTGGTACAGGAAGGCCCGGCCTTCGGCGGTCATGCACGGCGGACTCTTGAAATAGCGGGGATTGGCCGCGAGGTCCCGCGCCAGATTGCCGACCAGCCCCAGTGCATTCTGCCGATCCCGGCGGGCCCCGGCGCCGGCCAGGGCGTACTTGAAATGGGCCTCCTCCACGCCGCCGGCTCCGGTGATGATCAGCGAAATCCCCTTCCGCTTGGCCGTTTTTCGGAGGCCGATCTCGATGTTTCCATTGCAGATCGTGCAGGTCAGCATGATGAAACCGAGGGAGGGTTTTGCCGTCCAGGCTTCGAAATTGTGCTTCAGGCATTTCAGAAGCGAGCCGCTCCGATCGACGTGAAAATCGACGCCCACGGCCTCGGTCATGTTTTTCATGTTCAGGACCGCGGTCTCCGGCACAAGGCCGTTGTCTATGAAATACGCCAGCACTTTCAGCTTGTGGACGCGGACCAGCTGATGCAGAACATAGGCGCTGTCCCGGCCGCCGCTGATTCCGACAATCGCGTCGTACGGCTGCTGCTTCGCCTTCTGTCTTTCGAACAGGACATCCAGCGCCTCCCGTCCGATGAATTGTTTCTTCCGGTGAGAAGCGCAGAAACAGCAAGTGCCCTGCTCGTTGAATTCGATTCCGGGGTAGGTTTGCGGTAGAACGCATGAATTGCAACGCTGCAAAAACGACCTCCTCAAAGATGGATGCATGGAATGGAAAGAGCCGGAGCCTTCGGAATGGGAAAATGTACGAAAAATCGGTTCCGAAAACAATCCCTAAAGTCCGGTGACCGCCTGAACGCGGACGCGATCGAACGAGAACCGAAGGTCCGTATCACGCCGGAGCGGGATCAGAAATGCAGGTTCAGACTGACTCCCGCGGACCGGGGGCCGGCTTCCGGCGTGACGGAAAAGGAGGCTCCGGATGCAGTCGTTTTTTCCGGGGTTCCAAGGACCCACTCCGCGACGCCCGTGAGGATCAGGGCCGCGCCCGCGCCCGTCCACAAACCGGCGGACCGGTTCAGACGCACCGACCTCCGGTGAAACCGGTCGGCGTCCGACTGAACCGAGGCGCGGCGGTAATCATCCTCCGCCTGGCCGGCGTAACTGAACTGCAGGACACCGAGGGCGATTGACGCAAGCCCGGCGCCTGCGGACGCGACCGCCATTTTCCGCAGCAGCGGTTTTGGAGCGGAAGGCGCGGTCTCGATGGTCCAATCGCCGAGTCCCGGCATTTCCGGCACGATTTCGCCGCGGATGAAATCGTTCCTGCTGATCCGGTCGCCGAGAGACTCATACACGATCTCCGCCGCGCATTGGCCCTCATGAAATTTTCGGATCCGGACCCGGCCCACATCCCAGTCACCGCCCTCGTTTTTCCGTCTCCAGACCGTCACTTCGTCTCCCGTGGAAAGTCCCGAGGACTCCGAAGCGTCGATCAGAACCAGATTTCCCCGGATACGGAGAACGGGGTAAACGGCCGTCGCGTCGTCCGGTTGACGCATCTCAGCCGCGGAGGGAAAGTTCGTATCCGCGGGCACCGGTTCTTCGGCCGCCTGTTCCGGCCCCCCACCCGCCGGCCTGATTTCCAGTTCCTCCGGCCGGTGTTCCGCCGGTCCCGAAAAAGGTGTTTCACTGATCCGGGGGATGTCCGCAAAATCTCCAGTCGATATTTTCAGATCGATGCTCTCGCCGACAATCTCAGCGGCGCATTTTCCGGACTGGTACCGTATGACACGGACGCGTCCGACCTGGCTGAAAAAGCCCAGTTCATTCTTTCGATAGACATCGACTTCACCCCCCACGGCCAGTCCGGACGAGGCGTTCATGTCGATGAGCACATACTGGCGCACGCGCCTGAGAACTTTCTGTGAATGGGAGGCCCCGGCGCCGAGCAGAAAGACGATAAGGATGCCCCAGGAGAAAACGTTCTTCACTGGCCGATGTCCGCTTTTCGATGGTCAGAAACGATTCAAAACGCGGTCCGGCAAGGCGGACCGCCTGTAAAATACTATAAAACAAGCAAAGGCCATGCCCGAATCACCGACCCATTAAAAAAAATCCGGCGGCCTTTTCAGGGAAGACCGCCGGTTTCAGTTTGACTGACGCATTCCATGCGCCCGGAATCAGGTTGCCGGTCATTGGACGCCGGCAGGCGGGGATTCGTCTCCGTTCGGATGAACCGGATTATCCGGTGAGCCCGGACCGCAGCCGGACAGCGCCTCCTTGACGTTTACCGCGGCCGGACGGGTCATTCCGGCAACGGCCGTGATTTCATCAACCGATGCCCGCCGAACCGCTTCCACGGAACCGAAACGGAGGAGCAGAGCCTTGCGGCGCGCCGGCCCGATTCCCGGAACATCGTCAAGGGATGAACGCACAATACGTTTGGCGCGCAAAGACCGGTGGAAAGTCACGGCGAACCGGTGGGCTTCGTCTCGCACGCGCTGAAGCAGATGGAGGGAAGCGGAAGCGCGCGGAAGGGTCTGGGATTCGGACAGGCCGGGTCGGAAAACCTCTTCAAGCCGTTTGGCCAGGCCGATCACGGGCTGGTCCCCGGCCCCGCACGCCCGGAGCGCCTCGCACGCCGCGGAGAGCTGTCCTTTTCCGCCGTCCACCAGAATCAGATCGGGCAGCGGGTGTCCCTCGCGTAACAGCCGCGATATACGGCGGGTGACCGCTTCGGACATGGCCGCGAAATCGTCGATGCCTTCGACGCTTCGGATCCGGAATTTCCGGTACCCGCTCTTCACCGGCCTGCCGTTCTCGAACACGACCATGGAGGCCACGGTGTCTTTCCCCGCCAGATGCGAAATGTCGAAAGCCTCGATGCGCTTCGGCACGCGCGCGAGGCCGAGGTCGCGCTGAAGCGCGGCAACCGACGGTGGGACCCAGTCCCCGGACTGTGATTTCTGCAGACGGAGTTCCTCGAGCAGGAGCCGCGCGTTCTGCCGGACCATGGCCATGAGCTCAGCCGGTTTGCCTTCAGCCGGGACCGTCAGCCGCACGGCCGACCCTTTCCGTCCGGAAAGCCAGGCCTCGACTTCCTCCCGGTCGTCAATGCCGAAGGGAACGTGAATTTCCGGGGGGATGAAATCGGCACGCAGGTAATACTGCTTGAGGAAGGCGGAGAGAATTTCCGGCTCGGGCGCCGACTCCGCATGCTCGAGGCCGAACTGCCTCCGGTTGACGATCTTGCCGTCCCGCACGTCGAACACCAGGCCGCAGGCTCCGTCCCCGTCTCCCGCCGCGGCCACCAGGTCCCGTTCGGCTTCCGGATCACCGGCCACTTTCTGTCTGGACTGGAAATGCTGAACAGCCCGAATCTGGTCGCGGAGCTGGGCGGCCTGCTCGAATGCCCGGTTCTCCGCCAGCTCCCGCATGCGCCCCTCCAGATCCGCCACGAGGCGGCGGTTCCGTCCCTCGATGAAGGCCACGGTCCGGTCGATAACCTCCCGGTATTCGGCCTCCGTGACGCGCCCCTCGCAGGGTCCGCCGCAGCGGCCGAGGTGGTACTGCAGGCAGATCCTGTGTTTTTTCAGGCGGATCGTCTCTTCGGTGATCGCCAGGCCGCAGGTGCGAATCGGAAAGATGCGGCGTATGGCGGACAGAAGCTGGCGCATCGATCCGACGTCGGTGTACGGGCCGAAAACGAGCGCGTTCTCCCGGTCGGGTCTGCGGACCACGGTTACGCGGGGATACGGCTCCCGCGTGACGCGGATGTACGGATAGCTCTTGTCGTCCTTGAGGTTGACATTGTAACGCGGCCGGTGACGCTTGATGAAATTGGCCTCGAGAATCAGTGCCTCGATCTCCGAATCCGTGTGGATAAACTCGAAGTCGACGACCTTGGACATGAGAACGGCGTGCCTGGGGTCGCCGGCCGGATCCGGAACGCGGAAATGGGATCGGACCCGGTTCCGCAGGGCCTTGGCTTTGCCGACATACAGAATCTGACCCTTCGCATCCTTGAAGAGATACACGCCCGGCTCGGCCGGAAGATTTCGGATGCGTTCATCCAGGTTTCGGTGCATGTCGGGTATTCCTCGACCAGACGGCCGCCGGGCGCAAAGACGACGGCTGAAATGAAAAAGGCTCGGACACGCGGAAACCGTGCGTCAAAGCCTGCTTGCAGCGGAATCGGGCGGAGCCGGTCAGGACTCGATCTGCTCCTCGATCTTGGCCGCCTTGCCTCTGAGCTGGCGGATATAGAACAGCTTGGCGCGGCGGATTCGGCCCTTGCGCGTGCGTTCGATTTTCTGAATCAGCGGCGAGTACAGCGGGAAAATGCGCTCCACGCCCACGCCGCCGGATATTTTACGGACCGTAAAGGTCTTGTTGATTCCGCCGCCGCGCTTCTGGATGCACAGGCCGCGGAAAACCTGGATGCGCTGTTTGTCTCCTTCGACCACCTTGAAGTGGACGGCGACGTCGTCGCCCGGGTTGAATTCGGGGACATCCGCCTTGACCTGCTCCGCGCCCACCAGTTCCAGCATGTCCATTTGAACAATCCTCCTTGGATATCGATCGATTGAGCGTTCTGGTTCTTATAAATCCTGCGTTCCGTCCGTGTCATCCGGGCCGGGCGCCCCGGTGATGCCGTCCGCGTCCCGATTCAGCAGATCCGGTCTCCGTTCGACCGTCCGGCGGAGTGCCTGCTCCTCCCGCCAGGCCTCGATCCGGGCGTGGTGTCCGGAAAGCAGAACGTCCGGCACCTTCAATCCGCGGAATTCCTCGGGCCGCGTATAATGGGGATGGTCCAGCCTGCCGCTGACGAAGGAATCGCCGTCGGCCGAGTCACTGTTGCCGAGAACGCCGGGCTGCAACCGGACCACCGCGTCGATGATCACGGCCGCGGCCAGCTCCCCGCCCGAAAGTATATAATCGCCGATCGAGATCTCTTCGTCGACGAGCGTCTCGATCACCCGCTCATCGACGCCGCGGTAATGGCCGCACAGAAAAACGAGCCGTGATTCAACTGCCAGGGACGCGGCCTTCGACTGGCTGAATGTTTCTCCCTGAGGCGACATCAGCAGAACGCGCAAGTCCGACTCCGGGCTGTCACGCCGGATGGCTTCGATGCAGCGGAAGATCGGCTCGGGCTTCAGAATCATGCCGGCCCCGCCGCCGTACGGGTAATCGTCGACGGTGCGGTGCCGGTCCTCCGTAAAATCCCTCAGGTCCCAGATATGGTACTGGACCCGTTCCTTCAGGCTGGCCTGGCGGAGCATGCTCTCCGCAAATATGGCCTCGAACATGCCGGGAAAAGGGGTGATGACATCGATGCGCATGCGGTCAGATCAATCCTTCGATGGTGGTGACCGTCACGATTCCCGCTGGGGGATCGACCGATCGGATCCATTCCTTCACCATCGGCACCAGGACGTCCTCCCCCTCCCGGTCGATCACCAGAATGTCCTGGCCCGGGGCCTTCAGAACCTCGCGCACCGTTCCGACCGTTTCTCCGGCCGCGGTCACGGCCTTCAATCCGATCAATTCGAACAGGTAATACGATCCTGCCGGAAGCGTCCGGCATTGCGACCGCCGGATCCGGATCCAACGCCCGGTCACGGATTCAGCCGCGGTACGGTCGTCGATGCCTTTCAGCTTGATCAGGGCAAAGGAGCCGGACAGCCGCACGCTCTCGACTGCATGCCGTTCTCCCGGTTCCTCGTCCCCATCCGCCAGCCACACGGTCCTGAGCGTCTTGAACCGTTCCGGATCGTGGGTCAGCGGGAATGCCTTGAGTTCACCCCGGAGGCCGTGCGCGGCGCTGATGCGTCCGATCGAAACGGTCGAAGCATCCCCTCTTCCGTCCGGATCCGGGTCCCGCGGCCCGGCTATTCCAGAATTTCCAGAAGCGCCCTTTTGCCGCGTTTGGCCGAGGCCGCCGTCAGGAGGGTCCTTATGGATTTCGCAGTCTGACCTTTCCGTCCGATCACCTTTCCGAGGTCTCCGTCTCCGACGCGCAGTTCATACACCGTGGTTTTCTCTCCATCGACCTCGTTGACCGTGACGGCCTCCGGGTGGTCGACCAGATGCCTGGCGATGAACTCGACGAACTCCTTCATGGCCGCATTCCCTCCTCGTGTCAGGTTCCACTCGATTCCGGTATCGTCTCCAGAAGAAGCCATTCATTCCGATGACGTCGGTTCAGCGTGAAACAGGCGGACAGGGACCGGCGGGCGGCCGGGGACCGTTCAGGCGGCCGGAGCGGAAGCCTGCGATTCGGCGGCCGGCGCGGCCGCTTCGGGTTTCGCTTCGGCTGCTTTCGCCGCCTTCTCCCTGGCTTTCTTGGAAACGCGGGTTTTTTCTCCCGCGCGCTTGGAGCGGTCGGCCTGCACGGCCTCCCACTTCTTCACTTCCTCTTCGATCCCGGTTTCATCGAATCCGCGCTTCTTCAGGTTGCGGCGCACCAGGATGCCCTTGTGCTTCAGAAGGCTCCGAACGGTGTCCGAGGGAACCGCGCCCTTGTCGAGCCAGTAATTCACGCGCGATTCCTCCACCTTCACCGCGGAGGGGTTGGTGAGCGCTTCATATGTGCCGAGACACTCGAGGTAACGTCCATCACGCGGGGAGCGCGTATCGGTCACCACGATCCGGTAAAACGGACGCTTCTTGCGGCCGAACCGTGTCAAACGGATTTTGACTGACAAACAGTACCTCCTGTTGGTGTGAGACTGCCTTTTCTATTATCAGGGTGATTGCGTTCCGTATCGTTCAACCGAACGGGATCCTTCCGTGCCTCCCGGCGAGTCCCTTTCCCCTGAGCTTTCCCATCCGCTTCATCAGGGTCTGCATCGTCTGGAAATCCCGCAGGAGCTGATTCACGTCCTGCACGCGGGTGCCGCTTCCGGATGCGATACGCCTTCGCCGGCTGCCGTCGATCAAGTGCGGCTTTCGGCGCTCTTCAATAGTCATGGACTGAATGATCGCCTCGACACGGACCAGGGATTTCTCGTCCGGCGCGGCGTTCACCGGCACCCGGCTCCGCATCCCGGGCACCAGGTCCATCAGCTGCGACAGGGGACCCATCTTCCTCACCTGCCGGAGCTGGTCGAAAAAATCCTCCAGCGTAAACCCGCTGCCGACAAGCTTTTTCGAGAGTTTCTCCGCCTGCTCGCGGTCGACGCTTTCCTGCGCCCGCTCCACCAGCGAGACGATGTCGCCCATCCCCAGAATGCGCGATGCGAGACGGTCCGGATGGAAGACCTCGAGGCTGTCGGTTTTCTCCCCCGTGGACAGGAATTTCACGGGTTTTCCCGTGACCGCGCGGATCGACAGAGCCGCGCCGCCGCGGCCGTCGCCGTCCATCTTGGTCAGGACGATGCCGTCGAATCCGGGCGTATCGGCGAAGGCTTGCGCGGATTTCACGGCGTCCTGGCCCGTCATCCCGTCCGCGACGAAAAGGATCTCCGAAGGTTTGACCGCGGCCTTGACGGACGCGATCTCGTCCATCATAGCCGCGTCGACATGCAGACGTCCCGCGGTGTCGACGATGACCGTGTCAAGACTGCGCTTACGCGCCTCGGCAACGGCGCCGACGGCAATGCGGTCGGCCGGAAGACCGGACGGGGCGTAAACCGGCAGACCTGCGTCTTCTCCCAGGCGCTTGAGTTGTTCCGAGGCCGCCGGCCTGTGAATGTCAGCCGCCGCAAGCAGAGCCCTTCGGTCACGCTTCGCCAGGTAACGGCCCAGCTTTGCACAGAATGTGGTCTTGCCGGACCCCTGCAGGCCTACCACCAGGACCACGGCCGGCAATGGACCGTCGAGATGCAGCGGAACATGCGCGGTTCCGAGCATCGCGACCAGTTCGTCATGCACGATCTTGACAAGCATCTGGCCGGGCTGAATGCCGGCCGTCAAATCCCGTCCGACTGCTTTGGCCTTGACGGACGCGATGAACTCTGCGGCGACCTTGTAATGAACATCCGCTTCGAGCAGAACCCGCCTGATCTCACGGCAGGATTCCTCGATGTTCTGTTCCGAGAGTTTTCCGGTGGCCCTGATTTTTTTCAGGACACCGTCGAATTTGCGGACAATATCTTCGAACATAATATGCCAATAAAGCCATGAAATTTAAGGAAAAAATGCTGGGGATGCAAGGGGTTTTATAAAATTGGGAATAATCGTATCATATTTCCTAATTTATTAAAATTCAAACAATTATCAGCCGCGGTGGCGAATTGTCGGACGTTATCTCCATTTTTGGGGCGCTGGTTCATCCGGATTTCCGGATTCTGAACAGTCATCCAATCTCTTTCCGGTAGGAATCCCGGATCACACTCCGCTGAAACACGCGTCAGACTCGAATACGGATGCGCATGCCTCCCGGGACGTCTTCCTCTGAGGCCAGGATGAGGTATCCTCCCCCGCTCCCGGAGAAAATCGCGCCCGGATACCGGGCATACGCCCGGAGTTTTTCCTCCTGCTCCTCCGGAACCGTACGGGGCAGAAGCCTCTTCCAGGCCTCCAGGTTCATGGTCAATGATCGACCCAGCTGGACGACATTCCGGTCGCGGATGCCGGACCAGCAGCATTCCGCGGATTCCGCCAGCATCCGCACGCCTTCCACGGTCACGTTCCGATCCAGGAGAGGATCATATTGTTGAGGCCGTGATCCGACGGGAATCAGATGCAGAACGCCTTCCAGCCATCTGGTGGAATCCGGATCCTTGATCGAGTCGATGCGTGCCGGCCAATACCCGCCGTCGTAGTGGAGGCGGTTGATGCCCGGAAGCAGGAGGCCGAGATGGTCCTGGGATCCGGACACATACTGGGAACCGGGCGGATTCTCAGCGCCGAACAGCAGTCTGGCATTGCGCTCCGGATCGCCATCCGGAATACGGTCGCCCCAGAGATCAAGCGCCACCTTTCGCGAGCTGGTGCCCATGCCCGAGCGTTCATGAAAAACGACGGTCGGCAGTATCTGTACGACAATGACCGGTCCGGGGTGCAATTTGGAAACCCAGGGCTGATCCATCCACCCGCCGGCCAGGCAGATGCGGTACGGCAGGCGGAGTTCCATCTTGAGGCCGGAACTCGACCGGGCCGGCAGGCCTTTTTCGGGCACGCGGTCAAGGACGATGTACTCCACGCCGTTCTCGCGGCACAGACGTTCCTTCTCGGGTGTGTGCCCGTCTGAATTCACCACGAAGCGGTCCGGTTTCAGGCGCTTCAGGTCCGGTTCGAAGTCGAGCAGACCCCTGCCGGATCCCAGAATCGCGTCGTGAACGAAACGAATCGACCGAACCAGGAACAGGCGTTCGTTCTGTGTGAAAACCGGCGCTTTCCCCTTTAAAAGACGGATGTTCTCGTCCGTGCCCAGGGAGACCGTCAGTCGGCCGTACTCCGAGGCCTCCTTGAAGAAAGCGGCATGTCCCGCGTGAAGCAGATCGAAGCATCCGCTGACCAGAACCGTTTTTTCACCATCCCCGTTGCGGTTCATGCCCGTCCTTCCGTCATCTGCCGCAGAATCCACGCATAGGTCTTTTCAAGCCCCTGCCTAAGCGGGATGGACGGTTCCCAGCCCAGCGTTTTCCGGATGAGCGTGTTTTCGCTGTTCCGGCCGCGCACGCCCTTGGGCGCGTTCAGATCATATTGTCTCTCCAGCCGGACGCCCGCAATGTCCTCCACAATATCGACCAGCCGGTTGATGGAGACCATTTCGCTGGAACCCAGGTTGATCGGCTCCTCGATTCCGCTGTTCATGATGTCCACGATCCCCTTGACGCCGTCGTCGATGTACATGAAGCTCCGGGTCTGACGGCCGTCTCCCCAGATCGAGATGGTGCGGCTGCCTCCCAGTTTGGCCTCGATGACCTTGCGGCAGATCGCGGCCGGCGCCTTCTCCCGCCCGCCGGTCCACGTGCCGAAGGGGCCGTAGACGTTGTGGAAACGGGCCACGCGCGTGACCAGGCCGAAATCCTCCATGAAGTGCCTGCACATTCTTTCGCTGAACAACTTCTCCCATCCGTAGCCGTCCTCGGCCATCGCGGGGTAGGCGTCGGACTCCCGCAGGCCGGGATTGTCCGGATCCATCTGCTTTTCCGCGTTGTACACGCATGCGGAGGACGCGAAGAAATACCGTTTCACGCCCTTTTCCCTGGCCGCCATGAGCAGGTGCGTGTTGATCAGGACGCTGAGCATGCACGCCGCCTTGTGCGTCTCGATGAACCCCATGCCGCCCATGTCCGCGGCCAGGTTGTAGACGGCGTCGCATCCGTCCGCGGCCGCAATGCAGTTCTCCCGGAGGCGCAGGTCCAGGACCCGGTTTTCCGCCTGGGGCGACCGCTGGTACCACTCATTCAGAGGCTTGATGTCCACGGCGCGCACGCGGTGCTCCTGTTGGAGGGCATTGACCAGGTGGCCGCCGATGAATCCGCCGGCCCCAGCCACAAGAATGGTTTTCATGGGATACGCTTCCTCTTGGTTTTGTGAAAGGTCATGGATTGCCGCCGGAGCGTCTCCGGGAGGCCGCGTCGGCTCGTGGTCGATCGAGTCTTCTCCCGTAATCCAGACGCGGTCTGGCCGTGAACGCGGGAAAAACCGGAACCGTCTCAATATAAGGAAGGTCACGGTTCAACGCAACCATGTCGATTCGGGTCAGACGGATGCTTTCGAGCATGCCGACGTTGATTCCGATCCTGTTGCTGTTGGCCTTGAACAGGCTGTCCGTGTAGGCGCCCAGGGTTCGGTCCGGGTTCCGATCCGCGCCGGCCGCTGAATCAGCGGCCTTTCCCCTGGATTTCAGGACGCGGTGCCTATGATAAGCGGCCAGCAGCGCGTCGCTCCACATGATTGTCTCCCGCTGAACCGCGGGAAGCCTGTCCATCCCGCGGTGATAGGCCTCTTGATTGACGGTTGCATCTCTCAGCAGATCCGCGACAGCCAGCTTGAACTGCCCGGGAAATTCGCCGGGACGCATCCTTCTTTTCCTGAAGACCAGGGGGTGGGAAGCGGTCAATTTGAGAAAATCGGACACGGTCCAGGTTCTTCCGTCAAACGTGAAGAAAGGCAGTCCTTCCATCCGGTTCGAGCGGATTTCGGCAAGAATCGAATCGATCGGCAGCCGGCCGGGCGCCTCACCGGTTCTCAGGCTGTCGAGCCGAAAAAGATCCCTGCTGTTCTTTGTCGGCATATAGATCGCTCTCATCAACTCCGCCATCTTCTCGAACGGATCCCGTTGAAACTCGAGTTTCCTGCCTTTCATCAATCCGAAAACGAATTCGTCCCAAACGGCCTGCTTCTTCTCCTCCTCCAGGCGTCGCCGGACCGAATCGAAACGCTCCCGCATTTCCCGTTCGGAGACCGCGGGCCGGTCGGACCAGTCGATGATCCGCATCATGAGATACCCGTCCTCCCCGACGTCGACCGGGCCGATCACCTGATTTTTCCGGAGCGGCCCTGAAAAAAGGGCCTTGTGGACGGCCGGAAGTTCCGGCGATTTCCAGGAAACGATTCTTTCGGGGGGTGGTCCCAATCCCCCGGTCCTCTCATGCAGGTCATTGAAGAATTCCGGCCGAACCGCGTTCACCCCCCAATCCTTCAGCGCGCCGACATTCTCCCGCCTCACGGTAAAAAAACTCAGCCGGTATTCCCTGCCTGCGACGCTGGTGCGGCCGCGGATTTCAGAATCTTCCGGCATCGTCTTCCCTTTTGTGGCTTCTTCAAGGAGTATCTGTCTCATGAACTGCTCTTTTCTACCCTGAATATAGCGCTGAAAAGCCGGACTCCGCGCCAGAGCGCCGCTGTCCCCTTCCTCCAGGGCATACAATTTCTCGGCGATCAGGGAATTCAGGACGATGCTCCGCGTCTGGGGTGAATCCCCCCTGCAATAGGGAGGGCGGACAGTGTATTCCGCCCTGCGGAAAAATTCGTCCGCAGTGATCACCCGGTCTCCGATGACCGCGAGAATCCCCTCGTCTTGACTCTTTTTTCGGCACTGGAAAGAGAACAGAACGGCCAGTGTCAGGAATACGGCGTTTCCGCGAATGGACCTCATAACCCCCTCGATCGCATGCGATCCGGACCGCGCCGAATGGAACAACCCGCTGTTTTGGGAAGTGATCACCGGACAGGTTATCGGATTGGCCGGTCTCGCTCCTCAACTCTTAAATTCCTGAAAACTCATATGTCCGGCCGGGCGTCGTCTCGACATCGTACAGATACCCTTCCGGCACGGGTCTGGGTTCGATCCGGGCGGCTTTGGAAATCAGCGGGCGCTTCCCCTCCGGAATCCAGTATAAGGGATTCGGGTTTTTGCCTCTGGCGGCTCTCAGTCTCGTCCGGCTTTCCCCTTTCAACGGGAATTGCGAACGGATCCGGCAGTTGCCGCCGAGCGTCGATCGGATGCGCAAGCGGGTGATCCTCCCCTCTTTCCACTCCATCACCGCGATTTCAAATCCGCCGCGCGCCCTGAGCCCGCTGACATTCCCCTGGGGCCACGCACGGGGCAGTGCCGGAAGCACGTGAATGGCGCCGTCGTCGCTCTGCATCAGCATCTCCGTGACGCCTGACGTGAAGCCGAAATTTCCGTCAATCTGGAACGGCGGATGGGCGTCGAACAGGTTGGGATAGGTTCCCCCGGATCCGGTGAATCCCCCGCCGGTCCGCCGGTCCACGGGTTTGATCTGTTCGGTGATGAGCTTGTACGCATGATCGCCGTCCAGAAAGTGGGCCCACAGGTTGATTTTCCAGTTCATCGACCAGCCCGTGGAGGGGTCTCCGCGATGCAGCAGGGACGTCCGGCCGGCGTCGAACAGCTCGGGCGTCCGGTACGGCGAAATCTGGTTCCCTGGAAAAACGCCGTACAAATGGGAGACATGGCGGTGATGGTCCCCGGGATTGTCCCAGTCCTCGAGCCATTCCTGGAGCTGGCCGTGCCTGCCGATCTGCATGGGCGGCAGCCGCTTCAGCGTCGATTCGAGTTCCCGGACAAACGCCGGATCGGTGTTCAGCAGCCGGGCGGAACGGGCCGTCGCCGTCAGGAGGTCGAAGACCAGCTGGTTGTCGAGCGTGGCCCCGGCCGTGATCGAATATTGCGGGTGGACGGAAGGTGCGTTCTCCGGGGAAATGGAGGGGCAGACGACCAGCCAGCCGCGCGAAGGCTCCTCCACGAGAAATCCCAGGTAGAACTCGGCCGCTCCCTTCAAGATCGGATACACCGAGCGCAGATACTCTAAATCCCCGTTAAACAGGTATTTCTGCCAGAGGTGCTGGCACAGCCAGGCGCCGCCGCTCGGCCACATCCCCCAGAACGCGCCGTCGACGGGTCCGGTGATGCGCCACAGATCGGTGTTATGGTGGAGAACCCATCCATCCGCGCCGTACATGGTTTTCGCCGTCTGCCGCCCCGCTTCCGAGAGTTCCCGGACCATCTGCACCAGGGGTTCGGCCGTTTCAGGAAGGGCCGTGGTTTCCGCAGGCCAGTAATTCATCTCCGTGTTGATGTTCACGGTGTACTTGCTGTCCCAGGGCGGCGCCAGCTGGTCGTTCCACAGCCCCTGCAGCGTGGCGGGCTGCCCCCCCGGCCTGGAGGAACTGATGAGCAGGTAACGGCCGAACTGGAAAACCAGAGCGGCCAGGTGCGGATCGTCTCCCCGGCTGAACTGTTCGATGCGCTTGTCGGTCGGAAGGTTCACGGCATCCGTGACTCCGAGATCCAGGGTGACCCGGCTGAACCATTTCCGGTAGGCTTCGACATGGTCCGCGAGCGCGGCACCCGTTTCCTTCGCTCCGGCCCGGCTGAGCCTTTCGGCCGCGGCTGCATGCGGATCGCCGCCGAGCTCCCGGTAACTCAGGACATTGGTCCCCATGGAAACCAGAATAACCGCCTCATCCGCCCGGCGGACATGGATGGTCCGGTCCTCCGCTTCCACGCTTCCGTTACGCGGCACGACCTGTACCAATGCCTCGAACCGGACCTGTCCGGGAATCGTCTCCCAGTCGCTCGTGGTTCCGGAGATGACCAGCCTGTCCCGTCCCTCGGTCCGTATGTCCGCGGCCGACGGACGGTCCATGGACACGGAAAAACTCAGTTTTCCCGGACGATCGGCGGTCAGGCGGATGAACAGGACATCATCCGGAAACGACGCGAAAACCTCGCGGGTATAGGTCGTTTCACCAACCCGGTACCCTGTCGTCGCCACGGCTCTCCCGATGTCCAGTTCACGCCTGTAATCCACGGCCTGTTCGTGCCCGGGAAAGGACAGATACAGGTTCCCGAGAATCTGATAGGGCATGCCGTGGGTGGTTTTCGAGACCATTGTTTCATTGGCCAGCGCCTGCGCGGCGCCGGGATCGCCGCTGAAAATCAGACGTCTCACTTCGGGTAGCGCCTGGAGCGCGTCCGGATTGTCGTTGCGGCAGGGTCCCCCGGCCCAGACCGTGCTCTCGTTCAGCTGAATGCGCTCATGCGAGGGATTCCCGAAGACCATGGCGCCCAGCCGCCCGTTTCCCAGGGGCAGGGCCTCGGTCCACACACCGGCCGGCTGTTCGTACCGCAGCACGAGCGGAGCCTCCGCCCGGCCGCGTTCAGTCGGCGCTGCGGCCGACAGGACGAGCATGAATCCGCACGCGAAAACCCGGCTTCTCATTTTTCACTCCCGTTCAGGAAACCTCTTTTCGGTCATTCCCTGCGGCCCATTCCAGGGGGCGCACCCTAGAACGAGGCCCCGACCGTGAACATGGAATAATCACCCAAAAGCCCGGTCGACTTGAGGGCATAATCGATTTTCAGCGCGCGGTTGTTCATGAGGGCCCAGTGAATTCCGCCGCCGTACGTCCATCCGTATTCGCTGCGGTCCATGAACAATCCCCGGTATCCGCTCCTGAGGCAGAGCGCGGCCCTTCCCGGAATGCTGATCCGATATTCCCCCCCGAGGTTCACCGATTCGCTGTTGTTGTTGGCGTGCAAAGCGTCGACCGCCACGCACAGCTGATGATGGGCCGTTTTGAAGGGCAGCATCGAGGCACCGACCCGAAAAATCAGGGGCAGCTCCCAGGACTGGAGGCGGAACTGGCCTTCCACGTCCTTGTAGTTCCCCTCGTCTTCCGATATATCGATGGGCTGGAGCAGGTCCATGCCGTCAAACCGCATCTTCGTCCCGTAATTGGAAATGCTCATGCCGATGGCAAGTCCGTTTTCCCGGGTTTCGTCCGGCGAGAAGAATCCGGTGTTGATGAGGAGCCCTAGATCCAGGGCCGCGGCATTGCCGCGCATGTGCCAGATTCCGGAAGTCACGTACTTGAACGTGGCGCCGAATCCGAACCATTGGGCCAGTTTCCTCGCATAGGAGAGACTCGCGGCGATGTCCATGGCGGAATAGGACTCGCCCGTGCCTTCCTGCATCTCCAGGGTCGTCACGGGGGTGCTTCCATAACTCATGCCCGTAAATGACAGGGCGAACGTGCCGAATGAAGGCAGCACGACGGCCGCGGCGGCATGGGTGAACTGGATGTCCACGATCCACGGCTGGTATGCGAACTGGATCCCGTTCCGATTCATGAAGGAGAGGCCGGCCGGATTCCAGTAGACGGAGGAAATGTCACGGGCGACGCTGACAAAGGCCTCTCCCATGGCGGAACCCGCGCTTTCGGCGCCGATTTCCAGAAAATTGGCGGTCGTCGTTCCCACGCGGTAGGGCTTGGACTGTCCCATCACGGGAAGGACGCCCAGCAGAACCGTCGCGAGTATCGCCGCTGTTTGAAATGTCTTCATGTCCGATCTCCTGTGTTGTCGGGACGTGAGGGTTGCAAAGGATCCGTCATTTGATGACTGCAAACTTGCCGACCTTGTCCCGGCCCGTGGCGTTGGAGTGAACGTGGTAAATGTACATCCCGGCGGCGATTTCCAGCCCCTCACGGGACACCAGGTTCCAGTGCACTGTGCCGTCGTCCGGCCCGTTGTCCACGTCGATTCTGTCGACCAACACGCCCGAGGGCGTGTATATACGGATGATGCAGTCGGCCGGAACGTGCGTGAACATGATCCGCCGCCTCTGGTTCAGATACTTATTGGCAACGGCCGTTTCCATGAGGTTTGTGGAGATGTAGGGATTCGGAACGACTTTGATGGAATCCATGGCGGAGGCCACCCGGGCCGGATCGAGCGCGATCTCCGACCGCACGGAGAAGACGAACGAATCATATTCCGAGAGGGGTGTGTTCACGCCGATACGGTACCGGTCGCCCGGTGCGGTCGGATTCCCGTTGACTCCGGCATTCTGAAAATCGAACGCGAAGATCGTCCCGCCCCACCAGTAATTGTCCTTATCCTTGGCCGCGTATCCAGCGAGAATTCGATCCGAGTCCCAGTCAAACACGCCGTTCTCGTTGGCATCGAACAGGACCAGATCCAGTTTCTCGAGGTTGCCGGCGCTGTCGGGCTCCACGGCGGTGTTGACCACGGTGAACGGATAGCGCAGTCCGATGCCTCTTTTCCGGTTGGACACGAGCGATCCGTCCACATCATAGATTCCGCTTGTGCGGTTGGTGATGGACTGGTATTCCGCGTCCGGATCGAAGATGATTTCATACTGGAAGGGGAAAAATGACAATGCAGGACCAGCCTGGATCCGGATCGCCGCCTGCCCCTGAATCCAGCCGGTTTTAGCCGGATCGCGCTCGATGTAAACCGAATCCGGCGGAACAATGATGCGGCATAGAAGCCCGTCGAAAACATCGGTTGAAATCGTCGAGCCGGCCTGGAGGCGCCAGGTCTTCAGATCCGAATCATACTGCAGGTTGGATTCCGTATATCCCCTCGCCGCATCTTCCTCATACACGGTCATGGGGGATTCCGTGACGTCTTCGATCCGCATTCCGGATGTCACCCGTCTGGCGTCGCGAAGCGCCCGGCGCGTCTTTGAGAGCGCGTAATTGCCGATGACCGAAGTGTTGAACGCGACCCGGTATCGGTGCCCGGGCTGGATCTCCTTCGAATCGACGACGGCCGGCTCGACCATTCCCCCCGTGAGACGTTCGCTCGAATTCGCCCCGTCGATTGCGATTTCGGGGGGGACGTATCCCGCGGCCGTCTGCCCGGGAGTCACGACCTGCACGTTCTGCCCGATCCGGACCACATTTTCGGCCTCATCCAGCTCGATATCGACTCCGCTTTCCGCCGGCGCGATGTCCAGGTCATCGACGCCGTAATCATAGGCCACCAGCGCGTAATAGTACGTTCGGCCGTTCTGCACGTCGGTGTCGATGAAGTAATGCCGGATTCCCGTGTCGTCTCCGAGATACACGAGGTGCCCGTCCATCGTGCCCCCGAGACTGCTGTAGCCCTTGATGCTGTCGACCCTGTCGCACTGGAAAATCGGCGCCCGGAATTTCCGCGTGCCCTTGCCGTCCGTGATGATCCGCGCGTCCGACATGAACTTGTCCGTTGATTTGTAGAGCTTGTATCCCTCGAAATCGTTGACGTTCTGCAGGAGCGGTTCGCGCGTCTTGGTATCCGATATGTTATCCCAGGTCAGGACGACTTGGCCGTCGCCGGCCGATGCCTTGAGCGTGGGCATGAGCGGCGGCTGTGCAAACTGATAATCGTGATCGTAGATGATCTGGGCGACCTCCTTGAGCCGGAACAGGTTTTCAGCCCGGTGCGCCTTGGCGTTCAGGGTGGCCAGATTTTCATAGGCCGCCATAAAGGCCATGGACACCCGTTCGGTCCTGCCCTTGTAGAGCGGGAACGGTGAGGAGGCGAAGATCATATAGATGGATCCGTAGGAGCCGGCGACCAGGTAATCGCACAGCGTATCCGAATTCATCACATTCCAGACATTCATGTCCTCGTTCAGGGTCAGACGAAGGGTGTTCTGCCACTGCGCCCAGTCGAACAGCAGAAAACTGGTCAATCCGACCATGTCGGATTCGCTGATGTCCAGAGGCCCGAAATTGGGTTCGCCTTTGACGTCGATGAAGTCCGGCTGATGGTTGCACTCGCTGCCGTCCGCGTCCGGGCCATAGTAGTTCAGATCGCCGGGACCGACGCCGTCCATGCCCACATCATCGCCGGCGAACGCGCCGAGTTCCAGCACCCATTCACCGCTCTCGGTCCGATCGGCATAGGAGCCGTCCTGATCAGGGTCGATGCCGTCCTGCCAGTCCTGGTCCTCGTCTCCTTCCCAATGCGGCTGGGGTTCCCGGTGGTTGAAGGCGCGGAACTTTTCCACATCGATCAGCCTCCCGTTCGGTCCCATGTCCGCGGCGACCCATTGTCCGGCAGGGTTGTCCCGGCTCTCGTCGATGATACCGTCATCGTCGTTATCGATGCCATCAAAGGCTTTCCCGGGACTTTCCAGATAGGCATATCCCATGACACCGGGTATCCTTCCGCCCTCCCCCTGCCCCAACCTCTCCCAAACGTAGGCAAGATCGAGAACCTTGTCCCTGAAACCGACCTCGTTCTCCCCGCTGGCGTCTCCGCCGATGCTGTTGTCCACGTAATAGCCGAATCCGCTGATCGGCAGATCGTAGTCCGAAATATTGGAAACATTGTATTCCCAGAAAACGATGTCCTGCGCTTCGTTATTGGCCCATTGATATCCCCGCACTTCGTAACGCAGGCCGAGCCCCCCCCACGGAAGGCCTTTCTGGATCGTGACGTTCGGATCGATGTCTCCGATGAAACGGCCCGGTCTGGGCAGATACCGGGGGCCGAGCGTGATGAGTTTCTCTTCCGGATCGTTCCGCTGGATGATGTGTTCCATGTCCTGCGCGTCATTGGCGACGAAGTACGATTCCAGCGCCGCCTTCATGACCCCGCGGCCGAATCGACCGTTCCATTCGCCCGGCCAGACCTTGGTGAAACCGGTCAGGGGCCACCCGTCCGGCGGCCAGGATTCCGGTTTGTTGCTCATGGCCGCGTAATCCTGGGCGGCATTGCTGTATCCGGGCACCGGATATATGCCCCATTCCACGGTTCCGTCGTAATTCAAATCCGGTTTATCATCCGGGTAAGAATGGGACTCCACGAAATACAGCGTATCGAGGGAACCAGCCTCAAGCAGACGCGGGTCGTCCAGCCGGTCGATCGGAATGGAATCCTGGTAAATGTAAACTTCGCTTCCGGCCAGAATGGACGCGACATCGATCATCCGCTGTCCCGTGTAATCGTTCGGCCAGCGGCTCGTGCCGGTCGCCGGAAAGTCGGCGATCTGCGTGTTATTCTCGAAATACAGCAAAAGCCGGTTCATGTTCATATATCCGGAACGGATGGCGGAGATGTCTCCCGCCGGATCCTCCGGACCCGTGTACGGCCTGCCCTGCGCCCGGACGCCGGATGCGCACAACACCGCCCCCAGGCACGCCGCGAGAATTCCAGTCTGTATTTTCATGCCGATTCTCCCCTGAATGGGTGTTCTTTCATCCGTAAAAGGAAGGACCCGAGCCTGCCGGGTCAGAAACCGTATCCCACGGTCAGTTTCACCGACCGGGGATAGGTGTACGCGGTCGGATTCTTGATCCGGTCGTAATAATCATTAAAGTCGCTCCGGTGGTTGAGCAGATCGCCTTCGGTGACGATCGTCGATCCGGGATCCCCCGTGTCGCTGTACACCCAGGCGGCATTCAGCCGGTCGAACAGGTTGTACGCGTTGAGCGTCAGCCTCAGGCGATGCCGTCCGAAAAGCGGCACGGTATAACCCGCCGAGAGATCGAACGACGTGCTCACGGGTTTCTTCGAATTGTTCTGATACAGATTGATCCGGTACAGCGGGCTGTATCCGGGAGGCGCGTAGGAATACGGCGTGCCCGAGTTGAGGTATCCGGTCAGCGCCACGTCGAAATTCCGCATGGAATACGCGATCGTGGCATTCGCCGTGTACAGCTGGTCCCAGGACATGGGGATCAGACGCGAGATCGGATCCATGCTGTTTCCCGCGCGGGTGAACGTCTCACGCGGGTTGTCCGCGACGCCCCGGGTGAAGGCGTACGTGAAGTTGACGATGGAAGACAGCCCGCCGGTCATGTAATCCCAGGTGAGTTCGATTCCGCGCGCGTTGCCGTAATCCTTGTTGGTGAAGAGGCCGTACCGGATCTGGTTGTAGGTGGTCATGACCTTGGTGCTGAGCAGGTTGTAGATGTCCTTGTAATACACAGACACTTCGAGCCCCATGCCGGGCATGAGCTGCTGCCAGATTCCGAGTTCGTACTGAACCGTTTTCTCCGCCTTGAGCTGTGAATTGCCCATGGTGGTCTGGTAATTGAACGGGGAAACACGGAAAATATTGTCCTCGAACAGGGCGAACATCTGGGGCATCTGGAAGAAATGCCCGTAGCTGAATCGGAGCACGGCCTGGTCGCTCAGCTTGTAGGACAACCCCAGTCGGGGGCTGAACTGCGTCTGGGGCGTGTTCCCGGGGTAGGTGGACATCATGGAATCCGGAAGTGAGAGCTGGTTCCCCGGGTTCCTGAGATTGGACGGATAGTGATAATTGGCATTGAAATAATCGTAACGGAGCCCCAACTTGATGACCATTTCCTCGAATTCCATTTTATCCTGGATATATCCGGACATTTCGTAGGGTTTGACCTGGTAAATGTTGACCGTATTTTCGGTGATGGGGATGATTTCAGGAATGTAGTTCGGGAACGTGATCTTGCCGGTTTCCCAATCCACGGCCATGTCATTCGCTTCAGGCAAGCCGTCGTACACGTTCCGTACGTCAATCCGGTCGCGGTCCACCACATGCGAAGTGTATTGAAAACCGGTCTTGAATCCGTGGTTCCGGTTGGCCTGCCAGTACAGATCGAATTTGGCGTCCCCCCTCAGGAAGGCGTCCATTCTCTTGCCGGGGTCCACCATGCCGCCTGTGTAGAAACCGGTTTCCCGGCTGCCGCGGTAATTCGGACTGATGTAGCGCGGATCCAGCGGATTCTCGTACAGGTACGATTCCTCCCTGCGGTCGCTGGCCGACAGCTTCAGGTTGTAATACAGCGAACGGGACAGCATATGGTTGACGTCGAACGACGCCAGATGGACCGCGCTGAAATCCCACGGCAGTCCATCGGGATTGTATTTATACTGATAATCTCCCAACCCGTTATTAAATCGTTTGCTCTTGCTCCCATTGAATGAATACAGCAGATTCGCTTTGAAATTGGAGAATGGTTTCAGGGTCAGCTTGGCGAGCAGGTTGTCGTAGAAATCCTGCTGCATCGCCACGTATGCGTTGTCCCCGGTGTGCTCGATATGCCAGGATGCCGGGTCATTCGACGGATACACGCTGTAATCCCACGGATTAAAACGCCGGATGCCGTTGATCGGGCCGCGATTGTCCTGCTTCCGGTAATTGACGAAAAACGT
Source organism: bacterium (assembly GCA_016933415.1). Classification (GTDB taxonomy): domain Bacteria; phylum Zhuqueibacterota; class QNDG01; order QNDG01; family DTFT01; genus JAFGAX01. The sequence goes on along the minus strand of JAFGAX010000173.1, from coordinate 14,411 downwards.
CAACCGATCCCTCAGGATGGGTCCCTCGATCTGAGCCTTGTAATCGCGGCTCAGGTTCCGGGAGAGGGCGCCCGAGTCGCCGAGTCCGATGAAGATGTCATCGTGCGACGTGAGATAATTGCTGAATCCGCTCGACACCTGCATGCGCCAGATATTGCCGCCGTCCTTGGTGACGGCATTGACCATGCCGCTCATCGCGCGGCCGTATTCCGCGTCGAAGGTTCCCTTGATCACCTCCAGGTCCTGCACCGTCTCCTTCTCGACGTACACGCTCTGGCGCGAATATTCGCTAAAGGAATTGACCACCTGAAGGCCATCGATCATGAATGCGGATTCGCTGGTCCTTCCGCCCCGGAAATGGCCCGCGACGATGCCCGCCTGCATGTTCACCACCTGATCGACATTCTCCACGGGCAACCGGGCCATCTGGTCGGCCGATACGTTCCGGATCGAGCTGGTCTGGTCCTTCTTGAAGGACACGGCGCTCGCCGTGACGACCACGGGTTCACCCTGAAGGACGGTTTTCTCCATCTCGAACCGGATCGTCGTCGTGGCGTTGACGCTGATACGGACGTTCTGCATCCGCACCGGGCGGTACCCGATCATGTTCGCCTGAACCGAGTATGTGCCCGGAGAGATATTGATGATGTAATAATTCCCCTGAAGGTCGGCGACGGTTCCCATGGAGGTCCCCACCAGCATGACGTTCGCGCCGATCAGGGGTTCCCGAGTGGCTTTGTCAATGACGATCCCCCCGATTTTCCCCGTCGTTTGACCGACCGTCGATCCGCTGAACAGGATGACCGCCGCAAGTGCAAGGACACGACACCGGTTTTTTCCGCGCATGCTTCCTCCTTCTTCCCTGCTGAATTCCGACCTGAGTGTGCCTGGCCGCAGACCTGCAGAAAATCATTTACTTTATCGAGTAAGTTGATGCGAAAAATCATCACGCATGGGGTTCCGGCTTTCCCGGCACTTTCAGCGATTCTCCGATTTCTATTTCAGAATCGATCAGGACCTTTTTCTCGCATCCCTTCTCGCCCCGTATGCATTGGAGCATCATCTCCATCGCCTGCAGTCCCAGATCATAGGGATCCACATTGATGATGGTCATGCAGGGGGAGGGAATTTTCGCGAAGTCATGGTGTCCGAAAGCGACTACCCCGATATCATCCGGAATCTTTAATCCTTTTTCCCGGATGGCGTCATACGCGCCAAGTGCGATTTGATCGTTCGCCGCGAAAACGACTTCCGGTTTATCCCGGCCCATCCAGATTTTTTCGAATCCTGAGATTCCGTCCTTCCGTTCGAAACCGCCTTCCACGATCCATTCTCTCCGAACCGGCAATCCGTGATCCCTCAGGGAGTCCAGATATCCGCTGAGACGGTCCCGGCCGATCCGAACAAGTGAGGATCCGGCCAGATGACCGATGTTCCGGTATCCGCACCGAATGACGAAATCAATCAGCTTTTTCGCCGCGCCCCTGTCGTCAATGCCGACGAATCCGGATCCCTGCCCCTCCAGCACACGGTCGAAAAAAATCAAGGGGACATCCGAAATTTTCACTTTCTGATAAATCTGGATATCCGGTGATTCCTTTGAAACGGCAATCAACAATCCGTCCACCCGCATCGACAGCAGATTCAGGATGTTCTTTTTTTCAATTTCACTCTTTTCCCGGGAAACAGCCAGGATAATATGATATCCGGAACGCACGGCCACGTCCATGATACCGTCGACCGCATAGGAAAAAAAGGAGTTCGAGATGTCGGGCACGACGACGCCGATGGTCATGGATTTCCGGGAATGAAGTCCCCGGGCGTGATAATGCGGAATGTAATTCAATTTGTCAGCGAGATCGCGGACACGCTGTTTCATTTCGTCTGAAATATCCGAATCCCCCTTGAGCGCCTTTGAGACCGTGGCGCGGCTGACCTTCAATTTCCGGGCGATTTCGGACTGATTGATGATGGGCATCGACTTACTCGTGTAAGTTTATTGAGGTAATAGTACTCTATTTATTCGCCAATGTCAAGCGTTTTCTCGATGCCGCCCCGGAATCATTGGATATCACGCTTCATCCGACCGGTCCCCCGGAATCCTCCATCTTATAAATCCGCTCCATCATTTTCCATTTCTCGCCCGCCGTGGACGTCGCGGAAGCGGTCTGGAACCGTGACATGCCCGCTTCCCATTCGGCCTGCCTGGGCCTTTTCGCCAGTTCAGCCATGGCGCGGTCATGGTCGAAATCCAGAACCGTCTCCATGATCATGAAGAGCCTCGGTCCGTCCATGTAAATTTCCATGTCCAGGATGCCGACTTCCCTCATGCCCGTCGCGATTTCCGGCCAACAGGCCCCGGGCGCATGGGCTTCTTTGTACGCCTGCATCAGAGCCGGATCGTCTTTCAACTCCAGCGTCTTGCAGTACCGTTTGGTCTTCCTCTTTTCACGTGATTCGTCCTTCATCCTGTTCATCAATCGGTTCCTCCCGATAAACTGGTTTGGATCGGCGCTGCCGGCGCGGCCAAACCGGTTTTTCAATCCGGTCGGCCGCTTAAAACGTCGATCGCTGTGATTCCTTTCTTTTCAGCCAGTCCGTGAATTCGACCTCGTTTTTTTCCTCCGCCAGTCGCATTCCCTCCTGGCGCCGACGGATCAGAAGAGCCCAGAAGGTCCTTCCCCATCTGGCGAACAAATCCTTCCACCGGACCGGATAATACAGCGCCATGCGACGGGAGCCGGGAGAAGCCGGGTACATCAGGGCCATGACGCGGGCCGGAGGAAAAAAAGACCGGATCAGGGCGGACAAACGGTCCCGGAAGCGTGCCGCGCTCCATGAACGGATCAGTTCATCCGGCAGAACCCGCGCATTTCCGTTTGTTGAAAAAATGTTCCGGATTGCAAGCGCCCGGTATCCGGGACGCACCGTCCGGGGCTCGAGTTGCTTCAGCGCCGTCTCGGGAACCGGCGCTCCCAGGAGATCGCGGCATATCCGCAATGTCAGCCAGACGCTTCTTTCCGCGCCCCATTCACGGGCCCGTGCCGATGCCTCCGTCCAGTCCAGGTTGTTTGCGTGGCGCCGGAGGGTTTCATGGAGATCCACCAGCGGACGCAGGCCGAACCGGTACCGGTGGACGACGGATGTATGGAGGCACAGATAGAGCAGCGCATCGGCGGGCGCCAGAACAAGCGTGTCTGCACCGGCAACGCGCGCCGCTACGGCCCGGGTCCAGAGCGCAGCGTCGTCGATCGTGAAGGGATCACTGAACCGGACGAGGGATGCGTGGAGATCGACTTTCAATCGCCACACGGGATGGAGCAGATCGAAGAAATGTTTGGCGCCCCTGAGAAATCCCTGCTTCTCATCCGCAGTCCATTCAAGCCAGGAGGAAGCGGATGCGTTCATCGGGGTGAAACCCGCGCCCAGCAGACGTTCCGATGCCTCCGGAATGACATCCGCCGGCAAAAGCAGATCCAGGTCGCCCATCGGCCTGAGCGCGATGTCGCCATAAACGGATTCCGCCAGATGGGCGCCTTTCAGGACGATGACCGGGATGCCGGCGGATTTTAAAATGCCGAGGATTCTGGAAATGCCGTGGAAGTGCCGGATACTCCGAGAGGCGTCCGTCAGAATGGCCAACCGGAGACGATCGAGCACTGCGGAGGGGATTGTGACCGCCGGATCGGTTTCCTTCAGCCTGCGGCTCAGGTAGGCGGACAGTCCGTGGCGCTCCGCCTGCCCGATACACTCCGCCCAGTCACGCTCGGACCATCGGTGCAGGACCCGGCTCCTGTCCGCGACAGCGTAGCAGGCGAGGCAGTCCAGCAGGCGGCAGTCAGGGCTCGGGTCCGGCACGTCTTTTTCCTTCACCGGTAATTCCGCGCCTGCGCCTTGAACATGCGCGCATACTGGCCGCCTTTCCGGATCAACTCGCCGTGCGAACCGTTTTCAAGAACCGAACCGTTCTCGATGACGACGATCCGGTCCGCCATCCGGACGGTGGAAAAACGGTGGCTGATGAGAAGAGCGGTCCGGCCCCTGGCCAGTTCCCGGAAGCGCTTGAACACTTCCGTTTCGGATTTCGCGTCCAAAGAACTGGTGGGCTCGTCAAGAACGAGGATCTGGCCGGACTTGAAAAACGCCCGCGCCAGGGCCATCTTCTGCCATTCTCCGATGCTTAGTTCCTCTCCCTTGTCGAACCATTTGCCGAGCATGGTATGGAGGCCGAGGGGCAGTCCATCGAGCACGCCGTCGGCGCCCGCCTTTTCCGCGGCCGCCCGGAGGCGGGCCTCGTCCCTCTTCGCCCGGACATCGCCGAACCAGATGTTTTCGCCGGCGGAGGCGTGATAGCGCGCATAGTCCTGCAGAATGACGCTGATTTCCCGTCTGAGTCCGTCCGGATCGAATTCCCGGAGTGGGATACCGTCTATCGTGATTTCCCCCTGATCAGGGTCGTAGAGGCGGCATAGAAGCTTGACCAGAGTCGTTTTTCCGGACCCATTGTTCCCCACCAGGGCAACGTGTTCTCCGGCGCCCACGGATAGCGACAGGTCGGAAAAAACCTTTCGTCTGCCGCCCGGATAACCGAAAGAGACATGGCTGAAACAGATGTCCTTCCGGACGGGTTTCGGGAAGGGCCGCGGCCGAGCCGGGGGCCGGATACGCGGCCGGATGTCCAGAAACTCGTAGAAATTGGACAGGAACAGATTGTCCTCATACAGTCCCGCCAGCCCGGATAGAAGCTGCTGCAGGTGTCCCTGTCCGCGCTGGAAAGCCTGAAAGTACATGAACAGATCACCGATGGTGATCCGGCCCGTAACCGCCTGATAGGCGATGAACGCGTATGAACCGTATATGGCCGCGGTCGCGCCGGCCTGCGCGAGAAAATCGGCAAGGGAACGCCTGGCCGAGAGCGCCAGCCGCTCCCGCCGGAGGATCCGTCTCAGGCCCCGAAACCGCTCCCGAAACAAGGCGCCCAGTCCGAAGAGACGGATTTCCTTGGCGTGCTGGTCGCCTGTCAGCATCCAATGATGATACCAGGCTTTCCGCTCGGCATGCGTGTGCTCCCTCTGCCAGCGGAACAGGATTCCGGAAAACCGCATCCGGACAACGATACCGGGCGCCACGGCGACAAAAAGAACCGCCGCAACCGCCCAGTGCAGGGAGACCAGAAGGCCGGCCATGGCCGCCAGGGAAAGCCCGTTCATGCCGACCTGGGCCAGGCCGTTTACGATCCGTGTCGGTCTGGAAGGCGCCTCCTGCTGTGCGCGATGCAGGGTGTCGAAATATTTCGGATTTTCATAATAGGCGAGATCGATTTCCACGGATTTTTCATGCAGGATATCGGAGATCCGGTCTGTCAGGATCATGGACTGGTTCTCGGCGATCAGGTCCGAAGAGGATCGGATCAGGGCCGAAGCGAGGGCGACCAGACCGGTCCAGGCGAGAAGCGCAGCGACGCGGCCGAAAGCCGCGGATTTGTCCGGAGCCGAGATTCCGGCCACCACGGAATCGATCATCAATTTCGTCAGATAGAGTGAAACAAGAGGCAGGATGCCCTGAAAGGCCAGTAGAATGGCATGGGCGGCCGTCCATCCCCGGGCGGTCTGCCAGACCAGCCGGAGCGCGCGGCCGAGACGGAGGGCGTAGTGGATCCGGGTTCGTGTGTGACGGGTTCGGGTCATCCGATTCGGAATGATGAATGTTGGGTTCGCGCCGCCGGTCTGGTGTGATTGATAACCGGCCGGCTCAACCGGTGCCCTTGACGATCAGTAGATGCCTCCGGGTCAAATCCCCGATAAATTCGACGAGGTCGGTTTGAAGTTCCGACGCAGGGACATCGAACTCGTCGGCCACAAGCGCCGCTACTTCCGAGAGTGTCCGCCGGCCGTCCAGCTTCAGCCAGATCGACCGGGCCGTTTCGTTCAGTGTGTAAAAATCCTCATCGGCATCGCCGCCGTCGGAGAAGAGCGGAACAAGGAGAACTTCTCCCTCGATCTCCCGGGCCGCCACCTGCCCCGACGGAGAGCACACCGAATCCAGGCTTAAACCGGTCATTTCCGTCCTCCGCTGGAATCGGCGGAAAAACCTCCACAAGACGGGGATACGGATCCCCTGTTCTGCTGCCGGCCGTCCCCGTTTCAGAATGACGGACCGGTTTCATTTTCCGGCGCCGTTCCGTCTGATCCGACGAAACAAGAAAAAATCCTCGTGACGATCAAAGTCGTCACGAGGAGTGCTGCCGGTTTCCCCAAAAGATTATTCCGGAATCACATTCGCCGCTTGCGGGCCTTTCTGGCCCTGGGTCACTTCCATCGTCACTTTCTGACCTTCCTTCAGCGACTTGAAGCCCTGGACCTGTATGGCTGAATGATGCACAAACACATCCGGTCCGCCTTCCTGCTGGATGAAACCGAAACCCTTGGAGTCGTTGAACCACTTGACCGTTCCGCTGATTCTCTCGCCGCCCATGCTTTCCTCTTTTTTTTTTGGTTAAGCGATATTCCGGCGAACCGCACAAGCCGTCCGTCCGGATGTTGGATCTTCTGGATGAAACATCCCCGCCTTCCGCACCATCCCTTTATTCCAGGGCCGGACCCGTCCCGTCCGAAGGGTCGGCCGTTTCCCCGGCCCCTGCTTTTTTCTCCATTTTTTTCAGTCTTTTCTCTTCCTTCTTCTTCTGTTTGGCCAGGTCCTTCTGCCGTTTTTCGAATTTATAATTGGGTTTGATCACCAACCGCTCCTTTTGGATGTTTTCCGAACCCATCCCCGATTTGGATCAAAGGAACCAAATTATGTTAATATACTTCAAATTCTGTTCTTACACAAGTAAAAACAGAATAGAACAAAACTCCCGGTGAGAACGACCCCCTCCCGGAACGCCGGGTTTTTCGCGGCATTTGAAGATCAATCCGGACCGGATTCCGAATTGCCACTTCTCCCGGTTCCCGGTGAAGACCACCTGCGCCCGCGTCTGCATGAATGAGACGGATCCGCTTGGGATTCATCAGGCCGGATTGTGACAGAATCCTCTTCGATCGGCTCAATATCCGACAGGTTACTCCATTCCCTTATTTTCATATTTTTCCTATGTTTGCAGTTACTTTTTCTCTGAAACCGGCCTGCGCACGGAGATATACAGAAGGCTTAAAAAACCGAAGACTTCATTCCAGCCCGGCGAATCCGGAAAAATGCCTGTTCATTCTGGCCGTCACCTGGCGGTCCGTCATTTTATCCGCGGTTTCAACGCTGACCACCTGACCGTGAAAATGTTTCTTCGAGAGACGTTTTTTAATTTCGCCCTTCGCCTCCCCGGGACCGAAAATCAGAACGGCTTCCGCGCCGCGAAATGCCGAAATGACCTCATCGTAGTACTGGTTGAGATTGTTCGAAAACCGCCTTTCCCGGGTGGATTCGTACGAGCCCCGATACGCCCCATAGGGGGTTTTGGAATGACGTCCCCCTGAAAACCGGACATTCTTCTCGGTGTTCGATAATATCAGTTTTTTCTCTTCCCTGCCGTCAGTGATGATCACCAGAACGGCCTTCCGATGATCGATCCACAAACCCACTTGTTTTTTCATGTGTTTCTCCTTCACGCATGACAACCCGGAATCCCGACGGATCCGATGCCCCGTTCCCGCTCAGTCGATATGCAGTTCGCATATCCTGCGAAAGTGATAGCCGTAGACGGCCAATGTGACGGCCAGCGGAAACAGGTTCGGCCTGCGCCACAGGGCCCAGAATACGAGCCTCCAATACTCCGCCCGCTCCTTTCCCGCGATTCCCAGCCGTAAGACGGAACTCAGGAACGCGTACCCGTAATCCGCGGAACGGCGAAGGCCCAGCGGAGTTTTGATCTTTTTCGGCCGGTATTCGTTTAAAAATGTTTTAATCCGGCGATAATAGACCTCGGGGGAATAAATATGGTTCATCAGATTTCGGTAACCCGACTGCAGGACTTCCATATTCATGGCGGGAACGATGTTCGTCGTTCCGTCCGCGTTGTCTCCGGACGTTTTGTCCAGCAGCCGCCCCTCCGATTTCAGGCGGTCGTGGAGCCGGGTCCCCGGAAAGGCCTGGAGCATGCCGACCATCGCCGTCACGATTCCGCTTCTCTGTATGAAATCGATGAGCCGCTGGAAGGTCGTGTCCGTATCGCTGTCGAAACCCACGATGAAGCCCCCCTGCACCTGCAGTCCCGCCCGTTGAATGCGCTTCACGTCTCCGACCAGGTCGCGTTTCAGATTCTGGGTTTTACCGCATTCCCTCAAACTGTTTTCATTGGGCGTTTCGATTCCGATGAAAACCGAATCGAATCCTGCGTCCGCCATCATGGCAGCGAGGGATCCGTCATCCGCCAGGTTGATGGAAATTTCGGTGTTGAACGGAAACCCTTTCTTGTTTTTCCGCCATCGGATCAGCGCGGGCAGAAGCCCGTCCTTGAGAAGCGCCTTGTTCCCGATCAGGTTGTCGTCCACGAAGAAGACGCCCCCGCGCCACTTATGACGGTAAAGGCTGTCCAGCTCGGCGATGATCTGGCCGGGTGTTTTGGTGCGCGGCCGGTGCCCCAGAAGCGAGGTGACGTTGCAGAAGTCGCATTGGAACGGGCAACCCCGCGAGAACTGCACGCTCATCGATGCGTAACGGTTCATGTCCGCCAGATTCCAAAGGGGCACCGGAGACTTCCGCATGTCCGCGAATTCGGAACTCGAGTAAATCCTTTGCGCGTGCCCCCCGATGAAATCCTCCAGAAAAACCGGCAGCGTCAATTCGCCTTCGTTCAGAACGAAATGATCGACGGTTTCGAACGCTTCATGCTCCATGGTGAAAAGCGGCCCGCCCGCGACCACCGTCAATCCCGCTTCCTTGAGTCGATCGATCACCCGGCGCGCGGAGTCCTTCTGAACCGCCATGCCGCTGATGAACGCAAGGTCCGCCCAGGCCAGGTCCTTCCGGGTGAGCCGCTTGACATTGAGATCGACCAGCCGTTTGTTCCATTCCGCCGGAAGCATGCCTGCGACCGTCAGGAGCCCGAGCGGCGGCAGAGAGGCTTTCTTGCGGATAAAAGGAAGGGCGTGCTTGAAGCTCCAGAACGTGTCCGGAAATTCGGGGTAGATCAGAATCACATTCATTACAACCCTCCGTTTCCGTAAAGGCGCGTATTTACCGCAATCCGTCGAGAGATCATATACGGCCGAAATCGCATACTGTAGAGAGGGGCCGGATCATTCGTGCTAGAATGCGGAAAATAAAAGCATTCTTTCCTTAAATGACAATTGTCTTAAGAATTTAAATTGATCCGGTCTTTTTGGACGAATGGCCAATCATCTCCGTGAGACGGATTGTCCGATTCGTTCCGGCACCGGTTTTCTCCGAAGGGACTCGTCATCCGTTGGTCTGAAGACGCTCCAGCGAGGCGCGCACGCTTCGGGTGGCCAGGGCGATGCTTGAATCTGACAGCGATCACTTACCCCGCGGCCCGCTGCGCGGGATCAAGCAATTATATTTTTTATTGAAGACCCCGCGTTGCGGGACCAATTTAATATATTTTTAGAGTATTGAAGGCAAGCCCCGGGCCTTCAACAAGATAAAATCATTTTGCTTGGTCCAGCGAAGTCTTCAATAGCCAGCATCTGCAGATTGATCCCGCATCGCGGGACCGGGAAATACGCTCGTTGACAGATTCATCGATTTGATCGAAACAGCGGATGAGGTATATAAAAAAAGGGGCGGGCGGCCATCAAACAGGACCGATTGATCCCCTTTCGACCAGCCCGCAACCCTGAAACCGCGCTACAGTCCTTTCACCAGATTTCCGAGAGCCAACACGATAAATCCGATCAATACCATCGCAAAAGCGTAACCGGTGTGGATGATTCCCTGCGATGCGAGCGCTCCGAGTATCGCCAGAATCACGGCGATAATGAAAGTGACTTCCTTGGGTGCCGACAGCTTCATGATTTTCTCTCCTTTTTTGGGATTTGATAACCTCTTCAGACTCTACGGTCGAACGCCCGGTCGGAGAGCCCGTTCTGATAGTCCTGATCCGGAAACACCAATCTCACGGTTCAGGGTTGTCTTGCGGATCGGTATTGCCCGGATTTGAATCTGTCTTATGTCGATTGGACACTTTCGCCAAACCTTGACCCGCCGGGTGCCGCTCTTTCAGAACCCGGAGTATCTATTGCTGGGCCATTTCGACACTGGCGACGTTGATAGCCTCCTGAACGCGATTTAACGCATCCTTCAAACTGACGCCTTCCTGCACGACCTTGTCGGAAATAGGTATGATCGAATCGGTTCCTTTCAGAGTCAGGTCGTTTGAGAGAAATTTTTGTATTTCTTTAATATCAGACATATACGCCTTAAAAACGACTTTGACTCCGATGCTCTCCTCGGCGATCTTCCCGTATACTTCACCCAACTCGGCCCGACGCTGTTCACTGAGCGCGCGTATCTTCGGATTGGCATATGCGTTTCCCTGTTTTTTCCATTCTGCGAAATACTCTTTGCCGCGCATTTTCATCTCATCGGCATGGATGGTGAACTTTTTCTCCAACTCATCCATTTTGAGTACATTTGCGGAATAAGAGTCGAACGCGGATTTGACATCGGACTGTCCCACTCGGGTCAGGTCGTTCAGCGACGCTCCCGTCAAATCCAACTGAACAACGACTTTTGAAATTTCCTCGGACACGGTCTGCATCGTCGTCGTGGCTTTCTCCGATCGCTCCATGCCGGTTGTCGCGCATCCCGCGAAGAAGGCCGACAGTCCGACAAAAATTGCGATCGGCAGAAGTGCGGATCGATTCTTGTTGTTCATCTGATTCTCCTTTTTTAGTATATTCCCTTCGATATTCACTGCTGGGTATCCCTGAATAACCCCTCAATCTTCTTGCCGATCCGGTCCAGATCTTCCTGAAAGCCCGCTTTGAATTCGGCCCATTGGCTTTCTCCCCCATCGTATTCCTCCAGCTTTTTCTTCAGGTCGCGATTCTTTTGTTCCAGCTCTTTCACTTCCTTGGCGAGCGTTTTCTGGGCGGCGGAACCCGCATCTTCCATCTTTTCCTTGAATACCGCAATATTCTTTTCATTTCCCTCGATTTTCTGTGCAGACTCGGTCTTGAATATTTCCCATTCGACAAGATATCCGGCCTGGGCGTCGTTCAATTCCTGCCGGGCCGATTGCAGATTCTCCGTTGCTTTTTCAACTTTTTGTTTTGACGATTTTTCACAACCGACAAAGCCAATTCCAACCATCAAGCCCACGGCGGCCAGGACCGCAATTCCTTTTTTCATGGTTCTTTCCTTTCCCGGTTTCATTTCTGAAACCATGATCGACGATGCCGTTTTCTTGAATAAGTCATCAGTTCAATTTTATGAGGACTTGTTTAACTTTTCAAATGATCGATCTTCTCCGCCTCTTCCTTTATGGATTGCTTGAGCTGATCCACCTTTTCGATCAAATTTTTAATTTTTACATTTTTCCGGATATCCCCGTATTGATGATTGGCCAACTCACCGTACACTTCCATTCCGATTTCCTTGAATACATCATTCAACGAATGGGTTGAGTTCGCCATGTCCAGTTTGACCTTGCCTATTTTCATGTATTTATTTGTCGTCGCCGCAGCGTCGGACAGCTCTCCTTTGATCGATTTTTTTATTTTATCCCAACGCAATGACATGGACGGTTCCTCCTGATGGGAAAACTGTTTTTCTCAATTTGTGTTTCAGGTAAACTTGAGCGGACATTCCTGTCCGCTCAAATTTCAGGAAGTCTAAAGTTTGTACAGAAGACCGACCGTTAAAACATAGAAGTTGCTTTTCAAACTGCCCGACCCCGGGATTTCTTCGAAATCATAATCCAGAAAAACGTACCGGATATCACCGGTCAACAGGAACCTTGTTTGCACGGGCAATTCCACCCCGCCTCCGAAATGATAGCCGACCTTCTGCGTCGTCTCGTCTTTGAAAAGCGGCAATTTTGCCTTATTGTAATCGTACGTCACACTGTACCAGCCGACGCCGACTGCCCCGTAAATCATGGGCACCGGATAAACCAGCCCGGTGATCATGACAGGCCAGCTTCGAACCGTTAAAAGATCGTCCGCATATTTTTCCTGCCGATAGTTGATGGATGCTTCGACGCCGAAGATCGGTTTTACCTTCAACCGCCATGCGACACCGCCCATCAACGATCCTTTGTCGGCTTCCTGGGCTTTATAATAGCCGATCTGCGGACCCAGACTGATGCCCTGTGTATTCCCACGGGGAACCATCAGCAAAGTCAAACCTAAGACAAACAGCAGTTTCTTGCTCATCACACAGCCTCCTTCGATTGGATGGATGATTGTTTTTGACGAATCTTTCTCAATAGTTGACACCAATTCAAAGTTACTCCCGATCTCATGTTCTTGTCCCGATCGAAGCTCCCCGCCGAAACAGCGGTCAATCTTCTATCTGTAGCGAGAAGACCTCTTATGTACGCTCGCGGGCAGATTCGTTGACGGGATTGTTTAGGAGATACTCATCAGGATCGTGAAATCTACGACTTTTTACGACCCACAATGACCATCACAATCCCGCCGGCGAGCGCCAATCCGCCGAAGAGAGGCGATAGTGGAACCTTCTTCTGGGTTTCCGCGGAAGCCTGTATCGGGCCGACGTCGATGATTTTCTCATGTGTGGTGTAGGTGACGCCCTGATAAATCAAAGCCATTGCGCCAAGCACGATGAGAACGATTCCGATGAACAGGATGGGTTTCATAATTTTTATCTCCTAACTCAGTTTTTCATGCCGCTATGCCGATTTGCGGCCTTTGATGACTCTAAACAGCAGCACGATGATTGCGGCGACCAGCAGGACATGGATGAGTCCGCCCACTAAATTACCGCTGAAAACGGCAATCAGCCACAACAAGAGAAGAATCGTTATAACGACCCAGAACATTTTTATCTCCTTTTCTGTGATCCTGTCGTCACATTCCCGTGATTTTCCAGGCACACAGCCGAACGGACTATCTGGTCCGCCCGGCTGTGTGGTATATTAAAAACCGAACAGCAGCCCGACGGTCATCACGGTGAAATTGCTTTTCATGCCGCTGCTGCCCGGGATTTTTTCAAAATCATAATTCAGGAATACATAGCGGATATCACCGGTTAATTTTATCTTTGGACCGACGGGAACTTCCAATCCTCCGCCAAAATGCCAGCCGACTTCCTGAGAGGTCTCGTCTTTCAGGAGCGGCACCTTTTTCCGGTCATAATCGGAAGTCACGTGGTACCACCCGGCGCCGATGGCTCCGTACACGACGGGCAGGGGATAAATCAAACCCGTCACCATCACCGGCCAGCTTCGTACCGTCAAGGCGCCATCCGCAAATTTTTCCTGACGATATTGAATGGATGCCTCAATGCCGATGACCGGTACCGGTTTTATCCTCCAGGCCACTCCCCCCATGAAGGAACCCTTATCCGCATCTTTGGTCCTAAAATATCCTACCTGTGGTCCTATCCCGATGCTCTGTGCTGTCACCTGGGCCGCCATCAGAACGGATATCCCCGCCAGAAATGCCATTTTCTTCCGCATTGAATGAGCTCCTTCGTAATAGGTTTAAATGTTTTCTGTCTTTAAAATGGACGGTAAGATTTGTTATGGTGTTCAGCCCCTGACATGAACACCGCATGACATCCGTTTTTTGAAACCGTCTGTTCATAGTTTCCCGATCAGCGATCGTATTTCATCTTTTGTTTTTCCCAGCTTTTTCTGCAATCTTCCCAATAATTCCTCTTCCTTCCCTTCCTTGAAAAGCAGATCATCGTCCGTCAAGCCTGCAAATTTTTGCTTGAGCTTTCCTGCGACCTCATTCCAGTTTCCCTTGACAGCGAGCTTGTTCATTTCGAACCTCCTAGCGGTGAGCCATCAAATCCGTTTATGTCCTTATCTTTCATCGTTCATCTATAACGACAATAGCCATATCCAGTCATAATATCAATCGCCCAGAAGGATGAAAAAGTGATTAGTTCTTTTGGTCGTCCTGCATTTCTTGGTGATTTGTATTTATTTGACTCCTCGAATGCTCCGATCTTTCCGTCTTTAAAATGTGAACATAGAATGATTCTGTAACAATAAAACCTGCCAGTTTCTTTGTCCTCATTTTATTGACTCTCATCGCGTCTTACCTCAATCCTTCGAGGATTCATTCAAATTCTGAATTGACCGGGGTAATTATTGAAGCGCCATGCCGCCCCCCCCCCGGTAAGGCACTGTATTTGTGAATGATAGCCTATCTCGATGGCCCGGGGATAATCTGGATTCTTCCGGTCAAGCCGGCGGACATTTCTTCCATGCGGTATGGCGTGTGTTCCCGGGACAATTGCGTTTATTCATACCTTCATTATTG
>JAFGAX010000021.1 GCA_016933415.1 bacterium | reverse complement strand
TGAAGCTCTTCAGGCCGACCGGATTTCCCAGGAGCCCGAGCGTGCCCTCCACGGTCGACAGCGCATGCTGCGCGGCGAGGGCCATGGGGGTTTCATCCGGCCAGGTCCCGTCCGGGCCGCGGAAAGGCGCGATCATCGCGTCGAAGTCGAAACGGGTGCCTTGACCCTGCCAGGCCGCCCGGAGGGACGGAGCGATGGGCCTCAGCATCTGCCGGAAGTCGAACAGGGTGAGCTCCGGCGCCCTGGCGAAAAGCGTCAGCCAGATCTGCTCGGCGTAGCGGTCCAGGTCGCGTATCGCGCCCGTGTCCACCCATCCGCCGAGATTGGCTCCGGGCTTCACGTTCTCCAGGTAGCGGAAAATGAGATAGCTTTCATAGGGCTGGAGATGCTGCTGGGTGATGACCGGGTCGCGGGTCTCGGTGCCCGTGTAAATGCCGTCGAAGATCGGGGGCTCGGCCTCCAGGTTGTAGCCGAGCGCGTGGAAGTGCTCGTACCAGTTCGGGTACTTGATGACCATTTTCACGCGGGGGTTGGCCGCTTTCGCCGGCTTGAGAATCAGGTTCCGGCTGACTTCCTCCATGAGATCGAGACGGAAACGCGACCAGGTCCGCTTCCCCTTCGCCTTGATGCAGGACGCGCATTTGCAGTTGGTGAAGAAGAAATCGTCGAGAATGACCTCGTCGAACAGGCCGGCCGTGAAGGAGACGATGTCCGCCGTTTTACGGCGTTGGTCCGGCCGCGTGTAGCAGAAGGTCTTGAATCGGTTCCGTTCGTTGAGCGTGAGCGTGATGCCCCCGGCGGTTTCCACGCCCCTGGATTCGAAGAAACGTTTGACGGCCAGCACGGTTTCGCGGTCCGGCATGAGTGTGTCGCGGTGCGTTTCGATGTACACCTTGTCCACCTTCAGCCGGTCGGATATCGTCTTCCACCTGGACTCGAGCCAGGCGGGGTCCTTCATCTCGCGTACTTCGTAGGCGCGGATATACACCGCGACCTTCGGCCGGCCGGCCGCGGCGGGCGCGGCCCATGACGTCACCGGGAGCGCGGCCAAAAAAGCCGCCGTGAAAAACGTTCGCATCAACGTTTCGATCACTTGCGTCCTCCTCATCGGTTCGCGGGCGGCGGATCGGGCGGCCAGAAGCCTGTTCATTCTGGTTCCAACTTTCTTGATGGTCGGAGATTGGGCTTCTGGCCGCTCCGACGGGTCGAATTCCCCCGCTTCGCGGGACCAAGCAACAGATTTCAGGTATTGAAGGCCCGCCACTTGCCTTCAACCAGAATACATATAATAGCTTGGTCCCGGCCAGCGGGACGGCGTCCATCATCCAAATTTCCTGATAGACGCCGCTGCTTGCAGCGGTGTCCTTCATTCCACCGGATATCCCACGGTCTGGGAGAGTATGATTTTCTGATCCGGACGGAGGCCCATTTTTTCGGACAGGGCCGGTCTGTCCACCATGGCGCGGACCACGGTGCCCAGCCCTTCGGACGCGCAGAACAGATACACGTTCTGGGAGATGAATCCCGCGTCGGCCCAGGCCCATGGATCCTTGTTTTCGGCCGAACCCCGGGCCATGCGCGAATAATCGGCCACCAGAACGAGATTGAGCGGTGCGGTCCCGACAAAAGGCTGGAGCCCGGTCGCGGACCGGATGTCTTCGGACAGCACCCGTTCTAGGCCGTGCGTCTTCGGGTTGTACAGGAAGAGGCCGGAAGGCAGGGCCGCGTACACGTCGATTTCCTGCCAGTTGACGGCTGACGGAGCGGTGCGAAGACCCCGCTCCGGGCGGTTGATGCCGAATGCCGCCCACAGCAGGTCGGAAAGAATCGGAAGGGGAAGCGTGTCCGGCTTGAAGGCGCGCGTTGATCGCCTGTCCTTCAGAACCTGCATCAGCGGCCGGCCGCCCTCCACTCGCGGAGCGGGGAGCGGGATCACGGTCTGGGAGCGGGATGGCGCCGCCGACCCCAGGATGCATGTGAAGAGCAGGACTGCGGCGGAATGCGGGCGTTTCATGGAATCCTCCGGATCAGAACAGACGGGATCCCCCGGAACCGATGCGGCCCGGGCGGTTAAGCCGGAATATAAGAGAAGGAGGCATCCGGCGCAAGCAGAAGTATGTAAAAAACCGCATTCTGCGCGGAGGCTCCCGCCTCCGCGCCGGAATCCGCCAGGCCGGATCCCGTGCCCCGCAGGGGCAGGAACCCCTGCGGAGAGGTGAGACAAGAACGGGGCTGTCCCAAAAGGATCATTTTAGAGCGTCCCTCGTCCGCATTTATTTTCCCCCCTCCTTCGGCGCGGTGTGGTTCAGCAGAACCCAGTACAGGGTCAACTGCCGCACCGCCTGCTGGAACTGGACGAAATCCACGGGTTTCCGGACATAGCTGTTGGCGCCCAGCGCATAACTGCTGATCAGATCCTGTTCCTCGTCCGAGGAGGTCAGGATGACGACCGGCAGGTACTTCGTCATCGCGTTGTTCCGGATGCGGTTCAACACCTCCAGGCCGCCGAGTTTCGGCAGTTTGAGATCGAGCATGACGACCACGGGCATGACCGATGTGTCCCGGCCCGCGTAACGGCCCGTGCCGAACAGGTATTCCAGCGCCTCCGGGCCCTCCCGGACCACCACCACCTCGTTGGCGATCCGGTTCTTCCGGAGCGTCATGAGCGTCAGTTCCGCGTCGTCCGGATTGTCTTCGACCAGCAGGATGGTTTTGTTTTCGTCCATGCTCAGGCTCCCCTCGGTCCGGACGGACGCTTCCGTCCGATGGTGAAATAGAAAACCGCTCCCCCGTCCACCTTTCCCTCGGCCCAGACGCTTCCGCCGTGCCGGTCCACGATGCGGCGGACCGTGGCCAGGCCGATGCCCACGCCCTCGTAATCGGGATGCTGGCGCTGGAACACGCCGAACAGGCTGTCCGCGTAGGCCATGTCGAATCCCACGCCGTTGTCCTTCAGAAAAAAGACGGGCGTCCCGTTTTCCCGCAGGCACCCGAATGCGATGCGCGATTCCGGTCTCCGGGAACTGAATTTCAGTGCATTGTCGATGAGATTGCGCATCAAAATGGTCAGGAGCGGTTCGTCTCCCTGAACCACGGCGTCGGCCTCGCACCGGAAGTCGATGCGCCGTCCGGGCTCGGCCCTGCGGATTTCGTCGATGACGGCTTCGGCGATGCGGCTCAGGTTCACCTCCCGCGTTTTCATGCCCTCGCGGGTGAGGCGCGAGAGCCTCAGCAGGTCGTCGATCAGACGGCCCATGCTCTCGCTGGCCTTCCGGATCCGGTTCAGGTAATCCCGGCCGGTGTCGTCGAGCCGCGTCGAATAGTCGTCGAGCAGGGCCTTGCTGAAGCCGTTCAGGCTGCGCAGGGGCGCGCGCAGGTCATGCGAAACCGAGTGGCTGAAGGCCTGGATTTCCTTGTTCGACGCCTCCAGTTCCGCGGTGCGTTCGCGTATTCTCTGTTCGAGCTCGCGGTTCCGCTGCCGGATCCGGTTCGTCCGCATCCGCAGGGTCGCGAACATCAGAATCCCGAGACAGGCCAGGACCGCCAGCCGGAACCACCCGGTTCCCCAGAGAGGCGGCCGGATGCGGATCCGTACCGACGCGCCCTGTTCGTTCCACAGTCTGTCGTTGTTCGAGCCCCTGACCCGGAACGTGTACCGGCCCGGATGGAGATTCGTGTACGTGGCCGACCGTGCCGTTCCCGCCTCGATCCAGTCCGGATCGAACCCCTCCATCCGGTACGCGAACCGGTTTTTTTGAGGCATCAGGTAGCTCAGGCTGGCGAACTCGAAGGCCATGACCGACTGCCGGTGGCCGAGAACGATCTCGTCCGTCATGCCGATCGCGCTTTTGACCGGCGAATCCCCGGCTCCGGGACGCACGGGCCTGTTGAAAAGGGAGAAACCGGTCAGGACCACCGGCGGGATGAAGGGATTCTCCTTCAGGCTGTCGGGATTGAAGTAGTTGAATCCGTTGTTGCCGCCGAAATACATGCGGCCGTCCGGACTGCGCCAGCACGAGCGTTTGATGAATTCATTTCCCTGGAGCCCGTCGCCCGCGTCATAATTGATGAAAACCGGTTTGTCCGGCCGTTTCGTTCCGCCGGCGAATTGGGTGATCCCCCGGTTCGTTGCGATCCACAGGTTTCCCGCCGCGTCCTCGAGAATGCTTTTCACCTGGTTGTTGGGCAGTCCGCTGTCCGTGTCGTAGCAGTCGAAGTCGTCCGTGACGGGATCGTATACGTTCAGGCCTTCCGGCGTGCCGATCCAGAGGTTTTTCCGGCTGTCCTCGAAAAATACGGTGGCGTAATTCGCGCTGATGCTCCGGGGCCTGGCATCGTCGTGACGGTAATGCCGGAACACGCCCGTTGCCGGGTTCAGCACGTCCACCGTGACGGTGGTCGCGATCCATATCCGGCCGCCGCTGTCCGCGAGAAGGGTGCTGACATCGTTGCTGGCCAGCCCGGCCGGATTCCGGCTGTCATACCGGTAGCGCGTGAAGGTCCGGGTCCGGGGATCCATCCGGTTCAGGCCCTGTCCCATGGTGCCCACCCAGAGCGCGCCGTCCCTGGTCTCGGCAATGCCGAAAATCCGGTCGCCCGAGATGCTGCCCCCGTCGCGGGCGTCGTGTTTGTACCGCGCGAAGGAGCCGCTTCCGCGCTCGAACCGGTTCAGGCCTCCGCCCCAGGTTCCGATCCAGAGATCACCCCGGCTGTCTTTGAATATTTTCCACACCGCGTCTGACCCGATGCTTTTTGGGTCCGCCGGATCATGAACGAAGTGGCGGAAAGTCCCACGGACGCGGTCGTGCCGCGTCAGGCCGGCCTCGGTGCCGATCCAGAGTATCGGGCCCTCCTCCAGCAGGGCGTTGACGAAATTGCTGTTCAGGCTGTTTTCCGAACCGGGGATCTGCCGCACCTGGATGAATTTCTTCATCAGGGGATGGGTGTAATTGATCCCGTTCCCGAACGTGCCGGCCCAGACACCGCCTTCATGGTCCTGGTGCAGTGAATGAATGGAATTGCTGGACAGGCTGGAGGGATCCGTGGAGATGGAGCGGAAATGGCGGAAAACCGCGTCCGGATCGGGCATGCTTTCGAGAGAGACCCGGTCCAGGCCGCCGTTCTCCAGTCCGATCCAGAGCGTGCCCGACCGGTCCTCGAGCAGGGCCAGAACGGAACCCGGACCGATGCCGTCGGGACGGCCGGGATGGTGCATGAACCGGGTCACTTTTGCTTTTCCGGGACGGCCGGTCTCCCCGGTCAGAAGGTTCAATCCGCCGTTCGCGGTTCCGACCCAGATCCTGCCTGCCTTGTCCTGCAGGAGCGACCGGATGTCGTCGTCGCTCAGGTTGTTTCGGCCGGCCGGCCCTTTCCCGAAGCGGATGACGTCCCGGCCTCCCGCGGCCAGCCGGTCCAGTCCCTGATTCGTTCCGACCCACAGGATTCCGGTCCGGTCCATTGCGATCGTCCGGATGATCCGGTCCGCGTAAAGGTTCGATTCGCGGATGCCGCGGATCCAGGAGCGTACTGAATCCGTTTCAGGATCGAACAGGAAGAGGCCGAGATCCCGTGACGCGACGATGAGCCGTCCGTCCCCGTCCCCGGCGATTCCCGTGATGAATCCCCCGGGCCAGCGGCCGGAACGGTCGAAACGGTCGAGCGACCGGTCATAGCGGTTCAGCCCGTCTTCGGTTCCGATCCACAGAATCCCCAGGCTGTCCTCGAAAATCGACTGGATGGCGCTGGAGCCGAGGCTGTGGGGGTCGCGGGACTGCCGGTAATAGGCCGTGAAAGCCGCTCCGTCATAGCGGTTCAGGCCCTCGCCGGTGCCGAACCACAGGAATCCAGTCCGGTCCTGAAGAATCGCGCGGATCCAGCTCTGGGAGAGGCCGTCCTCAACCGTGATGTGCCTGAAACCCGTCCGGGCGGGATCGGCAAGGCCGGACACGGCCAGCAGGACGGACAACGCGGTCAGCCGCGTTCGGATTTTCCGGACGTTCATCCGGCAGCCGTTCCGCCGGGCGCCGCCCTGCGGCCGATCGTGAAATAGAAAGTCGCGCCGGCGCCGATTTGTCCTTCGGCCCAGACACTGCCGCCGTGCCGGTCCACGATGCGTTTGACCATGGCCAGGCCGATGCCCGTGCCGTCGAAATCCGGATGCTGGCGCTCGAAGGTGTCGAACAGGTTTTTGGCGTAGGCCATGTCAAAGCCGACGCCGTTGTCCCGGACGAAATAAGCGGGTCCGCCGCCGCTCTCGATGCGGCCGAATTCGATGCGGGGATCGGGCCGGCGGGAGCTGAACTTCCACGCGTTGTCGATCAGGTTCCGGAGCAGGACAGCCAGAAGCGGCTTATCCCCCAGGACCCTGCAGTTTTCCGCGCACACGAGATCCGGCCGGTGTTCCGGATGAAGACGGGCGGCCTCTTCCATGATGGACCGGGCCATGGAACCGAGGTCCACTTCGCGGAACGTCGTGCCTCTGCGCGTGAGGCGCGACAGCTTCAGCAGTTCGTCGATCAGGAGCCCCATGCGCTCGCTGGCTTTTCGGATGCGGTTCAGGTAATCGCGTCCCGTCTCATCCAGACGGTCCCCCCAGTCATCGATCAGGGCCTTGCTGAAGCCGTTCAGGCTCCGCAGGGGGGCCCGCAGGTCGTGGGACACGGAGTAACTGAAGGCTTCGAGGTCCCGGTTCGAGCGCTCAAGCGCGGCGGTGCGCTCCCGGATGCGCTTCTCGAGTTTGGCGTTCCTGCGGCGCTCGCCGCGGAGCCTCAGACGGATGCCGGCGAACAGGAGCGCGGACAGGCCGATGAACGCGGCGCCGAGAAACCAGCCCGTTCTCCACCAGGGCGGCTTGATGTGGATGCGCAGGGAGGCGCCGTTCTCGTTCCAAAGGCCGTCGTTGTTCGCCCCCTTCACGCGGAAGACATAACGGCCGGGTCCGAGGCCGGCATAGGTGGCGGCGGACTGGGTCCCCGCCTCGATCCAGCCGCGGTCGAATCCGTCCATCCGGTAGGCGTACTGGTTCTTCTCCGGAATGGTGAAATCCATGACCGCGAACGTGATGGTGAAGCCCGGCGTCCGGTAGGGGAGGGTGATTTCCTTCAGGCCGGAGATGTGGGCCGGCAGGGGGGAATCCTTCACGCCGACGGGGACGGTCTTGTTGGCCATCAGGAAATCGGTGAAGATCAGGCGGGGCAGAATCCGGTTCTCGCCGATGCGGTCCGGGTAGAGGACGTTGAACCCCTTGGCGCCTCCGCAGAGGATGCGGCCGTCGCGGGTCGCCAGCACGCTCCGCTGGGCGCTTTCATTGCTCTCGAGGCCGTCCTCCCGCGTGAAGGTGCGGCCGCGGCGCTGGAGCGGATTGAACCTGCAGACGCCTTTTTCGGTGGTGACCCAGAGGTCCTTTCCCGCGGGATCCTGCACGATGCCCTTGATGACGTTGTCCGGCAGACCGTCTTCGCGTGAGAAGCGCGTGAAGGTCCGGGTCCGCGGATTGAAACGGTTCAGGCCGTCCATCGTCCCCACCCACACGGTCGTGTCGCCGACGGCCATCATGTCCATGACCGTGTCGTCGCTGAGGCTCGCGGGGTTCCCCGGTTCGTGGTGATACACGGTGCACCGGCCCGTCGCCTGATCGAATACGTTGAATCCGAAGTATGTGCCGACGAACAGAACAGCGCCCGGCCCCGTCTCGATGTCGGAGATCATCTCATTGCTGAGCCCGCTGTTCCGGGTCGTGAATGATGTGAAGCTTCTCTTCTCGGGATCGAAGCGGATGAGGCCGCTCTGAAAACTGCCGAGCCAGAGCCGGCCGTCGCGTCCCTCCTTCACGACCAGGATGTTGTTTTCGGGAATGCCGCTGTTCTCCGTGGTGAAGGCGGTGAACGCGCCCCGTTCCGGGTCGAAACGGTTCAGGCCGGCGCCCCAGGTGCCCGCCCACAGCCGCCGCCTGGAGTCGGCGCACACCGAGATGACGGCGTCGCTTTTCAGATTGCTATTGCCCGTCCGCCAGCTCCGGAACCGCTCCCGCTCGGAGTCGAAACGGTTCAGCCCGCCGCCGTCCGTGCCGATCCAGATCCGGCCGGCCGCGTCCTCGGCGAACGAGGTCACCACGTTGCCGCTCAGGCTGCCGGTCACGCCCGGAATGGACTGGTAATGCACGATGGCATCGCCGTTGAATTTCGAGACATTGACTCCACCCGCGAAAGTGCCGACCCAGAAATTGCCGGTGCGGTCCTGAAAGACCGCGTGGATGGAATTGTTGCTCAGGCTCGAGGGGTTGTACAGGTCCGGCTCGTAGCGCCAGAACGAGCGGCGGGTCCGGTCCCAGAGGTTGAGGCCCGCGTTTTCCGTGCCGACCCAGAGCTGATCCCTGGAATCGACGTACAGGCAGAGCACGCGGTCGCCGGAAAGGCTCCGGGGATCCCCCGGCCGGCGCCGGTAATTGAGCATCGTTTTTTCGGACGGCGCGTCCATCGGCATGGAGAAAAGCCCCATGCCGAGCGAGCCGATCCACAGGGTGCCGGTGCGGTCCTCCACGATGTCCTGAAAATAGGCGCGGGTCGAAGGCAGGCCGGGCATGCTCGGGTCGGTCATGTACCGGCGGAACGTTCCGGTCTCCGGAAGAAAACGGTTCAGCCCGTTCCGCGTGCTGATCCACAGGCGGTTCCGGCTGTCGACCGCGACGCATTCGATGTAGTCCTGGCTGAGGCTTCCGGGATCCCCGGAATCGTGCCGGTACACCAGGGTCCGTCCGCTCGCCGGGTCGAACTTCACCAGGCCGACGGTCGTTCCGAGCCAGAGACCGCCGGACGAATCCTCCGCCACGCTCTGGACGCCGTAGCTCTGGCCGGGCGCGACAATGGACGCGCTGGTCTTCACGCGGACGAACCGGTCCCGGCCCCAGTCGAAGCGGGAAAGGCCGGCCGCGGTGGCGATCCACAGCGTTCCGGCGCGGTCCTCGAATATCTGCCAGATCAGGTTGTGCGGAACGGACGTGGAATCGAGCGAATTGTAGCGGAACACGGTGAAGCGCGATCCGTCGTAGCGGTTCAGGCCGTTGTACGTGCCGATCCACATGAAGCCGCGCGAGTCCTGCAGAATGCAGGTTACGGTCGACGACGAGAGCCCCTCGTCCGGGGTCAGCCGCCGGAACTGGAGGCGCTTCGGCTGGCCCGCCAGTTCCGCGGCGAAGAGGAGCACCGCCAGGATTGCGGCGGCCGGACGCGCACCCGGCCGGCGGGCGGCCCGTTTCATTCCACCACCCATTCCAGGATTCCGGACGAATGCTCCTTCCGGAGGCGGACGTCCAGCCGCACGGCGTCCGGGGCCGCGGGGCCGACAGCCGCGCCGGAAGCGGGACCGAGCCACGCGAGGAAAAGGGGAAGCAGAAGCGTCATGGATCCTCCGTCAATTTTCGCGGCAGGGGGATGCGTTCAGCGTTTCCCTTCGATCAGGAGGAATTGAACGGACCGGGCCGGAAGCGGAACCGAGAAAGGCCCTCGGATTTTCCGCGACCAGGCGGGTATGCGCTCGAGTTCCCCGGCCGGGCCGCCGGACGGGCCTTCCGGTCCGCGGCCGTTCACGAAAATCCTGCGCGAAAAGGGCGCGGCATCGTCCCCGCCGGTCAGGGACACCCGGTAGTACCGCCCCGAGAAACGGAAACCGTCCGAATCGATCCGGACCGTTCTGTCTTCCGTCCCGGAGTTCACGAGCATCAGTCCGGCCTGGCCCGAGCCGAACAGCGAGGCGAACGCCTGCACGGCGCCGGCCGGTTGCGCCGCGGAAGAGGCGGCGTGCGGCTGAGTGGATTCCGTCGGTGCCGCGTCTCCTCGGGACGCGCCCGATCCGGAGGCGCCGTCCGGATCGGATGAATCAGGATCCGCGGCAAGATGGTCCGGATGCGCAAACGAGACCGTGGACCCGATCATGCGGTCCCCGAAATACTTTCCGAAATAATAGATCGGGAAATACGCGGGACGCGGGTTCCACCGGGCCGCCCCGGGTTCATCCCCGTAATTGAAAAGCCCGTGGTCATTGCCGTTGTCCCACCGGTTCACCAGGTCCCATCGGGCCGCCAGCCCGAACCGGTTCGCGGCCAGACCGCCCAGCACCAGGGCGGCGTGCATGGCGTTGATGAACGAGGTCTGCTGGCCCGATCCGGTCGCGAAGATGTTCCATTCGGTCAAAGCGGCCGGTTTCAGGGGAATGGCGTGTGCGGCGCAGACAGCCTCCAAGTGCCGCATCATGCGGTCCGTTTCCGTGCCTGCGGACGCGAGAATGACTTCCGGACTTGAATTCTCGTTGTACGGGGTGAAGTAGCTGTGGATGGAGAAGAAGTCCATGGCCCCGCCCGCGGCTTCGAGCACCTGACGGTTCCAGTCCGCCTCCACGGGGTTGTACCAGCCGGAACCCTTGTCGACTTCGACCATGACCGCGCCGATCCGGATGTCCGCTCCGACGCTCCGGGCCGCGGCCCGCATGGAATCGGCGAATACGGGGAAATGCCGGCCGTACTCGGTTCCGGAGATGATGCGCGGCCGGCCGTCGCCGCAGGCCGCGGAGTCGATCTCGAAACCCGCCTGCCAGGGCCCGAAGTTCTCGTTGCCGACCTCCCAGAAACGGGTGCGGCCGTTGTCGTAACGCACCCACTCCGCGGCCAGACCGGCGGCCGCGGCCACGGGATCCGGCCCTGTGCCGTACCGGGCGTAGCCGTAATTGACGCAGATCAGCCCGGCGGCGCCGGTCGCTTCCAGCACGCGGTAATAATTGTCCACGGACAGGGTCAGCGACTCTTCACTTCTTCCGGCCCAGTACCCGGCCGGCTGGCGGACGCCCTGAAAGATCAGCGAGTCCGGCGCGTCCTGCGGGAACCTGCCCGGCGCCGCGTTCCAGAAGAACTGATTGGACAGGTTGCCGCCCGGATACCGGAGCACGGCGGGCGCGAGCGTTTTCAGATGACCGAGCAGAACCGGTTCGGAGATGATCCTGCCCATGTAGGTGTTGGCGTTGTCCCCCCTTAGAAGAGGGGACACCCGTGCCGTCACAGCGTCCGCATGGAGCGTCACCGTGACATCGGGTTTTCCCCGGGGCGGTTCTTCCGGGACGTGCGCCGGAACCGCGGCGTGCCGCGGAACGAAACCGTCCATGAAGAATCCCCGGGGTTCTGCCGCGTGAAGGCCGATCGCAAGTCCGGTTGCCGAGGCCGCGAGCATGAGGAGGCGTCTCATTTGACCAAAGTCAGCTTGCGGGTTCCGGAGAAAGGCCCGGCGTTCATCCGGCAGAAATACAAGCCCGCCGGAACCGCGGCGCCCGCGTCGTCCAGGCCGTTCCATAGCACGGTATGCAGGCCCGCGGCACGGCGGCCCGAAGCCAGCGTCCGCACGAGCCGTCCGGACAGGTCCAGGACCGCCACGTCCGCCCGGCCCTCGACCGGCAGGGTGAAGCGGATGGATGTGGATGGGTTGAACGGATTCGGAAAGTTCGGCAGAATGCCGTAGCCTCCCGGGCCCGCGGCTTCGCCGGGTCCTGAAACGGCGGACGTCCAGTTCGCGATGTAATCCTTGAGCCACACCAGGGCGGAACGCTCGACGCCCCTGCTGGAGAGCAGCCATCCGTCGGTCCGCCACATCGAACCCTGGATGTACCCCCAGAACGTGATACCCTCGACCGCGGGATGCTCCCACAGGGCGGGGAATATGGCCTTGTACTTGTTCAACTGCGCCGTGTCGTCCGCGATATTCAAATCGAATTCCGTGATCTGAATGGGCAGTCCGGTCGCGGCCATCTGGTCGAGACGCGACTTGATCGTGGCGGCGCCGATGGTTTCGAGAAAATGCCCCTGTTCGCAGATGCCGTCGATGAGGCCCCGGTCCTTGAGCAGGTTGGCGATGGTGAGATAGGTGGTGATGGACTTGGCGCCGCCGAAGAGGTTGTATTCGTTCAGCAGGAGTTTCGAATCCGGAAAGGCCTCGCGCGCGATTTCAAACGCGCGGATCACCCAGTCCCAGCCCGTGGCGCCGCCGCCGCCGAGCGCGTTCCGGTAGCTCGGGTAGTAGTCATACGGCTGAAACTCGATCGCCTCGTTGACCACTTCGACGTAGTCGGCTTCGGGGTAGCGCTCCCCGGCCATGCGGATCCACTCCTCGACCTCCTCGGCCTGCTGGGCGGAATCGAGATCCGCGATCCACCCGGGCTGCTGCTTGCCCCAGACGAGACAGTGAAACCGGAAGGGGTACCCGTTCGTCTTTGCGTAATTGTACGCCTTGTCCAGCTCGGTCCAGTTGTACGAGTCGCGGCTGTACTCGACCGAGCCCCATTTGCCCGCGTTTTCCGGCGTGACCTGGTTCCAGTACGTCGGCCAGCTCCTGGGGATCGACCCGCCGCTCTGAATGATGCACCCGAGAAATTTTTCCTTGCCCGCCGCGATCTGTCCGCGGGAAGAGGCGGCCGGAAGCATGAGGGCGAGGAGCAGGAAACCGTTCAGTGGACGGGAGATGGCGGTTGATTTGAATGCATTCATTTTCTTTTTCCCTTTGCTGTCAAGGAGTCAGAATCATCCGGCTTACCCGCGCAGGGGCGGGAGCCCCTGCGCGGAGGAATGACTGAGCGGGCGATCATCCAGCCATGCATCCATCCACGCGATCTCATGATATCCGTTGTGCGCGATTCTCCATGCCCTGTGCGCTCTGCTCTCCGCTGGATACCCCGGCGCCTTCACTTCAGCAGGAGCATGGTCCTGGACTGCACGGGGAGAATTCCGCCGTTTCCGTCCGCAACGGTCATCCGGTACACATACACGCCTCCGGGCAGGCCGCGGCCCGACCGGTCACGGGCGTCCCAGGCGGCTTCATGAAAGCCGGCCGCCGTCCGGCCGTTCACCGGAACCGCGACCGTCCGTCCCTTCAGATCGAACACCTCGATCCGCACCTGCGCCGGTTCGGTGAGTTCAAACGCGATCCGTGTGGACGGATTGAAAGGATTGGGCGAGTTCGGGTGCAGTTTGAAGCGTCCCGGCGCGGAGCCCGGGCCTTCCGGCCCGGCATCGACCGCGGTTTCATTCGCCACATAATCCTTGAGCCATTCCATCGCCGGCCTTTCGACGCCCTTGCTGTTGATCAGCCAGGAATCGGTCCGCCAGATCTGACCCTGGATGTAGCCCCAGAGGGTCACCCCCTGAACGGCGGAGTGGCCCCAGAAAACGGGGAAGAGCTGCTTGTACCGGTTCAACTGCGACGTGTCGTTCGCGATGTTCACGTCGTGTTCCGTGATGTAGACCGGCAGGCCGACGGCCGCGAACCGGTTGAGATTGGAGGTGAGAGTCTGGGTGGACGTCGATTCGAAGAAATGGCCCTGTTCACAGATTCCGTCGATCAGGCCCCGGTCCTTCAGCAGGTTGACGATGACCAGGTAGCGCGTCGTGGCCCCGTTGTCGTTCAGAATGCCGTAATCGTTCAGATGCAGTTTGGCGTCCGGGCAGGCGGCCCGCGCCAGTTCGAACGCGCGGATCACCCAGTCCCACCCCGTGCTTCCGCTTCCGCCAAGTGCGTTCATGTAGGACGGAGGCGCATGAAGGGGCTCGTTGACCACGTCGATGAAATCCGTCTCGGGGAACCGGTCGCCGAACTCGGCGATCCACTCCTCGACTTCCTCGAGCTGTTGCTCCCTGGACAATGACGCGATCCAGCCGGGCTGCTGCTGGCCCCAGACCAGCGTGTGCATCCTGAACGGAATTTCGCGCTGTTTCGCGTATTCATAGATCTTGTCCAGACTGCCCCAGTTCATCTGGTTCCGCGTTCCCTCCACGGAGCCCCATTTGCCGCTGTTCTCCGGTGTCACCTGGTTCCAGTACGTGTCGAACAGCGCCGGCGGGCTGTAGCCGTTCGCGATGATGTTGCCGAGAAACTTGTCCTTGCCCGCCGCGATCTGGCCCGGCGAAGAGACGGCGGGCAGCAGCAGGGCGAGGATGAGCAGGCTTTTCATGGAATGACGCATGATGTGTTCCTTCTATTGGTTGATGAACAAACGGATTTTCAAAGATTGCACGGCGGCCGGGGCAAAGCGCATAGCGCATGGCGCGGAGCGCCCAGGGCGAAGAGCATAGGGCACAGCGCATAGCGTAAAGAGAACAGGACCGGGGACAACTTCGACTTTCCACGCTTTGCCCTCTCCGCAATCCGCCATGCGCTGTGCGCTGTGCGTTATTCACTCCGCGCGGATCGCGGCAGCGGCCTGCTGAAGACCCTCGCTTCTGGCCCGTACGATCACGGTTCCCGGCCTGCCCGTTGACCGGATCACGGCCAGACCCAGCCCGGCCATGGTCCTGCGGGACGATGACTGGAAAGAATCGTGGTCGGTCGGGTTCCCGTTGTCCGTGCCGGCCAGGATTCCGGGCCCGGTCAAGGTGAAATCGACGCGGTTTGCGGCATGGGGCACGATGATCCCGTCCGCATCCGTGACGCGGACCGTGACGAATGAAAGATCTTCGCCGTCGGCCTTGATGCGGCGGCGGTCCGGCTCCAGGACCAGGCGCGCGGGCGGCCCGGCGGTGCGCACCTCGCGGACCGCGTTTTTCCATCCGGGCTTCGTTCCTACGGCCTTGAGCACGCCCGGCTGCCAGGCCACGCGCCACTGGAGGCGCAGGAGGTCGCCTGTCTTCTCCTTTTTTCCGAGGGACTTTCCGTTCAGGAACAGTTCCACGGTCCTGAAATTCGTGTACGCCCAGACATCCACCGTGTCCCCGGCCCTCCAGTTCCAGTGCGGGAACACGTGCAGAACCGGCTTGTCCGTCCATTCGCTCTGGTACAGATAATACGCGTCCTTGGGGAATCCGGCCAGGTCGCAGATGCCGAAATAAGAGGAGCGCGCCGGCCAGCCGTAGGGCGTGGGCTCGCCCAGATAGTCGAAGCCCGTCCAGATGAAGAGCCCGGAGAGAAAGTCGTATTTCCGCATGATCCGCCAGGTCTCCTCGTGCGTGGACCCCCAGGGCGCGGAGCAGTTGTCATAGCTGGAGCAGGTATGGTCGGGATTCCCGTCCGTGAAGGGCTTGTCCCAGGCAACCGGCCAGCGCCGGATGCTGTCCGACGGCATGTCGTAGCGGCCGCGCGTGGCCAGGGCCGAGGTCGTCTCCGCGCCGATGAAAGCGCCCTCCGGGAAGGTCTTCAGAAAATCGGTGAATGTGTCGTGATGGTAGTTGTATCCGATCAGGTCGAGGGCGCCGGAGCGGAGAATGGCGTTCCCGGGCTTCGGGTCGTTGCACGCCGAGGTGACGGGCCGCGTCGGGTCCAGGGACCGCACGATGCCGGCCAGCTCGACCGCCAGCGGCGTGCCCGTGCTGTCCCACTGCTCCAGAATTTCGTTCCCGATGCTCCAGGCGAAGACGGACGGGTGGTTGCGGTCGCGCAGGACCATGGCCTCGAGGTCGCGGCGGTGCCACGCGTCGAAGTCCGCGGCATAATCGAATTCGGTTTTCTTCTTCCGCCACATGTCAAAGGCCTCGTCCATGACGAGAAACCCCATGCGGTCGCAGAGGTCCAGCAGTTCCTGCGCCGGCGGGTTGTGCGACGTGCGGATGGCGTTGCAGCCCATGTCCTTGAGAATTTCGAGCTGGCGCTCCAGGGCCCGCCGGTTCACGGCCGCGCCGAGACAGCCCAGGTCGTGGTGGTTGCACACGCCGAGTATCTTCTTCGGCCTGCCGTTGAGCAGGAACCCCTTCTCCCGGTCGAAAACGAAACGCCGTATGCCGAATGGCGTGGTCACGGCGTCGAGTGTTTCGGCTCCGTCGCGCACAGCGGTCTCGGCCGTATACAGCCGGGGCGAATCCACGGACCACAGGGCGGGATTCGGGATCTGGGCGTTCAGGACCGCGGACGCGCAGGAATCCGCGGGCACGAGAACATCGGTCGAAGCTTCCGCGGCGGATGCGCCCCGGTCGTCGCGGAACTGGATTGAGACCGTGACTGTCCGGTCCGAACCGGTCCGGTTCCGGACGCGGATTTCGGCCCGCACCGAGGCCCGGTCCGCGGCCGCCTCGGGCGTTGCGATGAATGTTCCCCAATGGTCCACGCATATCCGGCCGGTCGTGACAAGACGGACGTTCCGGTAAATGCCGGAACCCGAGTACCATCTGGAATTGGGCTGTGCCGAATTGTCGACACGCACGGCCAGCACGTTCGGCGTTTCGCCATAAAATAAATGAGGCGTCAGTTCGAGACGGAAGGAACTGTATCCATACGGTCTCAGGCCCAGAGATTTCCCGTTGATCCAGACTTCGGCGTTTCTATAGATGCCGTCGAAATCCGCGAAAACCAGCCCACCCCGGTCCGTGTCGCTGATTTTAAACGTTTTGCGGTACCATCCGACGCCGCCGGCCAGGGCGCCGCCTCCCGGAGAAGCGGGGTGGGATTCGCTGAATTCACCCTCGATGCTCCAGTCGTGGGGAAGAGTCAGGCTTCTCCAGGCGGAATCGTCCAGGCCGGCCGCTTGACCGCCCGTGACATCGCCGAGCTTGAATTTCCAATTCCCGTTGAAATTATCCTCTTTTCGGGGAGAAGCGGCGCCCGCAGTCGAGTCCATTGACAGGCAGGCGGTCAGGAGGAGAATGGCCAGGATGGGGATTGTCTTCAGGACAGGCCGGGATTTCATCGGGTGGCTCCTTGGCGGGAAGAGTGATTCTTCTGGCTTTCAAGTTAAAACAAATTTCAAAAAAAAGCCACTATAAAATATTGAACGATTTGTCATTTGCGGATTGAACCACCGGGGCACTGGACGGGCCACAGTCCAGCGGCCGGGCCTTTGGAGAAAGCAGGCGCCGGACGAGCGCGGCTGGTTATGCATGACAGGCAGGGTCAAGCACTGCCGGTTTCCGGTCATTTCCGCGTTTTCGTGATCCGGCTCACGGACGGTTTAGTAAAAGGTGAAAACAACTTGCATTCGAGATAAAAATTTGTATCTTATTCGAACTATTCCCTTCGATCAATATCGATACACACATTTATGTTCATTCCGGACGCCTGAGGAGCAGGTTTTCGGCGTTATCTTTTATATTTTCCGAAGGCGGTTGATTCTTGTCTGTCAGAACCCGGCATCAAGTGGACCCGTGCAAATGAAAACAAACCGATGGATTGCAGAGGTTCGAGACATATCCGGATACCGTGTTTCGGTTCATGATTTTATTGAATCTGACAGCGAGCGCATTCCCCGGTCCCGCGATGCGGGATCAAGTAACAGATACCGGCTATTGAAGACTTCGCGGGACCAAGCAATACGATTTTATCATATTGAAGGCCCGCGGCTTGTCTTCAAAAATTCATAAATACAATAACTTGATCCCGCGCAGCGGGCGGCGGGGAGCTTCAATCCCGGCCGTATTCTTCGTCCGTATCCTGTCCAGAGCAATTATCCCGATAATGACCGGGAAAAAACCGGGACAGGGGAGCGCATTATGCGCATTCGGAGGGGAAATCGACTTACACGAGATAGTCGGCTGATAACGGATTTCACCATGCGATTCCTGAAAACAAGCATTATCAGTGGACGCATTTTGTCTGGAGGTTGACATGAAAACTGCCGAACACCGGATCTTCGGATGCATCCGCTTCGGATGCATCCTGTTCTTCGCGGCCGTCCTGTCGGTTCCGGCCGTGTCAGGCACCCGGGGTAAGATCGCGGGAACCATCGTCGACGGGAAAACCGGGGCCCCTCTGCCAGGGGCCAATGTGATGGTTCAGGGCCTGTCTCTCGGAGCGGCCACGGACCTGGACGGCAATTACACGATTCTGGAAGTGCCGCCGGGAACGGTGACCGTGGTCATCTCGCTCATGGGGTATGCCCGGACCTCCGTGGAGGACGTCCGGGTGCTGATCGACCAGACCGCGCGCGTGGATATGCAGTTGAAACAGGAAGTGCTCAGGGGAGAGGCCGTCACCGTGGCCGCGAAGCGCGAGGCCGTACGGCCGGACGTCGCGACCAGTGTGACGGCCGTGTCCGCGGAAGAAGTGAGGGAACTGCCGGTCTCGAACGTGGAGAACGTGGTGTCCCTTCAGGCAGGCATCCAGGGCGGGTTCCAGATCCGCGGCGCGGGCGCGGACGAGGCCCTCATTCTCATGGACGGCATCACCCTGCGCGACCCGCGGAACAATTCGCCCGTGTCCAGCATTCCGCTCTCCGCCATCAAGGAGATCTCGATCGAACGCGGCGGATTCAACGCCGAGTACGGCCAGGTGCGCTCGGGCATCGTGAACGTGGTCACGCGGGAAGGCGGCAAATCGGGATACCAGGGAAGCGTGGAATTCAAGATCGCGCCGCCGGGCATGAAGAACTTCGGGATCTCGCCCTTCGACCGGAACGGTTTCTTTCTCAAGCCGTATTTCGACGACGCCGTCTGCTGGATGGGCACCGCGGGCGAGCCTTTCACCGACATGAACGGCGACGCGAACTGGCAGGCCGGCGAGGCCTACACCGACGTGAACGGCGACGGCCGGTGGACGGGATGGGACAAGTACACGCGGCTCCAGTACCCGGATTTCGAGGGATGGAACGCCATCTCGGAGCGGCTGATGAGCGATGCCGATCCGACCAACGACCTGTCGCCGCTCGGCGCCCAGCGCGTGTACATGTGGGAAACCCGCAAGAAGCCGGTGTACGACCAGCAGGATTACAACATCGACGCGGGTTTCGGAGGCCTGATTCCCGTCATCGGAAAACCGCTGGGCAACCTCCGCTTCTTCACCTCCTACCGCAGGAACCGCAGCATGCTCGTGGTGCCCCTGAGCCGACCCGATTATGTCGACTGGGACGGGTCCATGAAGCTCACCGCGGATCTGTCGCCCGACATGCACCTGGTGGTCACCGGACTCATCGGCAAGCAGTACACCATGATGCAGAACTGGGCGCCTTACTACGTCCGCGACGCCGCCACGATCGCCTCGGTGATCGGCAACAGCCACTCCTCCCTGTTCGGGACCGGCGTGTTCAGCCCCACCGACATCAGCCATCAGAACCTGTCCGCCAAGTTCACGCACGCGCTGAATCCCAGAACGTTCTACGAGGTGTCCCTCGAGCGTTTCGCGCGCAAATACTGGGCACGGAAAGGCGACCTGCGCGACACGACGAGGACAAACGAGATTGTGCCGGGATACTACGTCGACGAGGCGCCGTTCGGATACGATCCGGACGACCGGCTCGGCATCTCGGGCATGGTGTTCGGCGGCTTCACCTGCAAACAGCGCGACAACACCCGCACCGCCTCCACCTCGCTGAAGGCCGACCTGACCAGCCAGATCAATTTCGCCAACCTGGTCAAGGCGGGCGTCGAATTCACTTATAATGACCTGCGGTTCGACTACGGCACCGTTTCCAACTACTTCGCCGACTCGTACGATGTGCGCGTGCGGATGAACCAATTTCCCTACCGCGCCGCGGCCTACGTGCAGGACAAGCTCGAGACCAAGGGCTTCATCATGAACGCGGGACTCCGCCTCGACGTCAGCAACTCGAACGCCGAATGGTGGAACGTGGATCCGTACGACAAATACTTCTTCACGCGGCTGTACAGCGAGGACATGGAGTTCCCCATGAAAAAGACCCGGGCCCAGTGGCAGCTCAGCCCCCGGCTCGGAATCTCGCATCCCATCACGGAGAACTCGAAGCTGTTCTTCAATTACGGCCACTTCAAGCAGATGCCGTCCTACGAATCGCTTTTCCGGATCGGCCGTTCCAACGACCACATGCTGACCCTGTTCGGCGATCCGGACCTGATTCTCGCCAAAACCATTTCGTACGAGCTCGGATTCGATTACGCGCTCATGGACAACGCGCTGCTGGCCCAGGTCGCCGCCTTCTACCACGACATCAGCGACCAGCAGAACGCCACCCAGGTCCTGTCGGTCGGCGGCGTTTCGTACCAGCGGTCCACGAGCAACAGCTACGAGGACATCCGCGGCTTCGAGCTCACGCTCCGGAAGAACCGGGGGCGGTGGTGGACGTTCTTCGGCAATTACACCTACCAGGTGACCACGTCCGGCCACTTCGGCCGCGAGCAGATCTATGAGGATCCGTCCCTCCAGCGGGAGTACGACGAGTCCACGGTCAACCTCTACCAGGACAGGCCGACGCCCCGGCCCTATGGCCGGCTCAACGTGTCGCTGGTTTCGCCGTCCGGATTCGGCCCGCGCCTGATGGGCGGACACCCATTGAGCGGTTTTCTGGCCAATGTCCTGCTCGGGTGGCAGGCGGGCGCCTGGGAAACGTGGAATCCCAAGCAGATCCGGAACCTCACCTACAACGTCCAGCGGAAGCCCGTGTATACTTCGGTTCTCCGCCTGAGCAAGAGCGTCCGGTTCCGGAGCGTGCGCATGGAAGCCTTCGCGGACATCGAGAACCTGTTCAACCTGAAGCGCATGTCGCTCGCGAACTTCGGGGGAAAGGCGAGCGACCGCGACCTGTACTACAACAGCCTGCACCTGCCGAAGAGCAAGGCCTATGACAACATTCCGGGCAACGACCGCATCGGGGAGTACCGGAGAAGGGGCGTGGCGTACCAGCCGATGTTCGGCCGCGGGACGATCAACTACGCCTCCGATACCGGAGACCCCGGGGTTATCTATTACGACCGGAGCACCGGGCGGTACGTGGAGTATGCCGACGGCGCATGGGCGGACGTCGCCAAAAGCCGCCTGAACCGGGTACTGGACGACAAGGCCTACATCGACATGCCGGCCGTGACGTCGTTCACGTTCCTGAATCCGCGACAGGTCTTCTTCGGCGTGCGGATGACCCTGGACCTGCGATAATCCCCAAACGACCGTGAGGCCGATCATGAAGAAAACGACATTCCACCGGATCATTCCCGTCCTGTTTGCCGCGGCGCTGCTTCTGCCGTTCCGCCCGCTGCTCGGACAGGGCGGCCAGTACATCGGCTGGTCCCAGCAGATGAAATGGCTGCGCGTCAACAGCCTGCACGGCTATTTCTCCGAGCACGGATGCGAGCCGGAGACCGGCGGCGACAACCAGTACAACATCCGTTTCTCCTGGCCGGCCCAGTACGGGCTCGTGCAGGCCACGCTTCGCGCGCGCGGCATGTGGCTGGGATGCCGCGACTACTACCAGGCGCCGGTCGACAAGGTGTTCGCCTACGCCGTCACGAACATCGGGATGAAGCCGAACGAGTATCCCGCGGGAAGGCCGATCCCCAATGCCGTCGACTTCCGGCTGGTGGGCCGCTTCGACCATCCCGTCGTGTCCGTGGACGACCAGCTGGCCAATCATAACAATCTGTACGATATCCTCGACGAAATCGACCCGGACCTGAAAGCGGACCGGATGCTGGTCGTGAAAAACCACACGCCGGTCGGCGTGACGGTCACGAAGAAAGTCTACGTTTACACCCAGCAGTACAATGACAACTACTACATCTACGACTACACCCTGAAGAACACCGGCGTCATCGACGGGGAGGGGACGGTTGTCAAACAGCCGGTGAAGGGATTCTGCTTCATGCTGCTCAACCGCTACGCCCTGGCCGGCGAATCCGTTCCGGAGAACGCGTCCGACCGGACCTGGGGCGTGGGCAACTCGAATTACGCCCGCAACCTGGTGAACGACGTGATCGGGGCGAATCCTGAAGCCGCAGATTTCAACGATCCGTCTTCGCCGCTGTACCGCATGCGCGCCAATATCGGCTGGTACGGCCCGCATTCGGAGCGGCCCGTGTCCCTCGAGGACGACTGGGGATGCCCGGACGAGCAGGGCACCGGTGTCATGGCCGCGGCCCGGTATGTCGGCCAGGCGGCCCTGCATGTCGACACGGCGCCCGGCAATCCGGAGGATGATCCGACACAGCCCAGGACCACCCATTATGTCAACAGCGACGAGGACATTTCCCAGCGTACGCCTTCGCAGTCCATATACGATGAGACGTTCATGGCCAAGCGCTACGCCTTCATGATCAAGGGGCACGCCGAGAAGACGCAGGCGCAGGACATCGCGGATTCCGGGACGCCGGCCAATGAGTGGGGAAGCGGCGTCGGCGGGTATACCAGCACCCAGGGCTTCGGCCCGTACGACCTGAACGACGGGGACAGCATCCGCATCGTTCTCGTCCAGGGGGTCGCGGGCCTCTCCCGCGAGAAGAACCGCGAGGTCGGCGGCAACTGGCTGCAGTACTACAAGGGGACGGGTACGCCGGCGCTGGTCATGCCCGACGGCTCGCCGACCACAGACCACACCGGCTACAAGCGGGCCTGGGTGCAGACGGGCCGCGATTCCCTCCTGCAGACCTTCCAGCGCGCCCGGAAGGCGTTCCAGTCCGGTTTTGCCGTTCCCCAGCCGCCGCCCCCGCCGTCGTGGTTCAAGGTGGAGTCGGGCGGTGACCGCATCCGGCTGTCGTGGAACGACAATGCCGCGGCCGATCCGCATTTCGGCGGATATGTCGTGATCCGGTCCCAGGGAAACGTGATGGATCCGAAGGCCGTGTACCAGAAGGTGTTCGAATGCGGCGCCGGCGACGCCGTCCATACCTGGGATGACACGACCGCGGTCCGCGGTTTCGATTATTTCTACGCCGTGCAGTCGAAGGATGACGGCACGCAGAACGACGTTCAGCCCGGCCAGCCGCTGCTGAGCGGCCTGTTCTGGACCCTCACGAGCGTGCCAGCGAACCTCCGCAGGCCCGCTGGGACCAGCCTCGAGGGCGTGCGCGTGGTGCCGAACCCGTACGATCTGCGGTCGCGGATGTTCCAGTTCGGCGACGAATCGCAGTACGACCGCATCGCGTTCTACGGCCTGCCGCCGCAATGCAAGGTGCGGGTGTACACGGAGCGGGGCGACCTGATCTGGTCGAAGGA
>JAFGAX010000172.1 GCA_016933415.1 bacterium | reverse complement strand
GCGCAAGCCGCGCCGCAAGAGCCGGGAACTGTTCCGGCAGCACGAAGGAAACGCAGGCGCGGATGCCCGGTTCCCGGCTCCCGGTGGTTTCCAGCGCGATCGCGCTGATGCCGTGGCAGAGGAGCTCCTCCACCAAACGTTTCCCGGACATGCCCGGATAACCGACCGTGAAATAAAAGCCGTCGGCAAGGGCCTGGTCGGCGTCCCGGTCATAGACCAGATGGAACTCGTGTTCAAGAAACAGCCTCTTCATGACCTTTGCGCGTTCGCCGTATTCGCGGACCGTTCCGATGAAATCATAGGAACCGTCGCTGGCGGCCTTGAAGAGCGCGGCGAGCCCGGCCTGGGCCGAATGCGTGGCGCCGGCCGTGGTCGCGTAGAGCGTCCCGAAGACGATGGCGTGGCCGAAGTTGGCGGACGGATAAAAGGCGAGGAGGTCTTTTTTTTCCAGCCGAAAGACGCCGTCCGGAATGAAGAGGATGCCGATGCGCTGGCCCGCGTAGCTGAAGGCCTTGGAGCTTGAGATGAAAAGAATGTACTGATCCGTGTATCGGGCCACCGTGGGCTGAAAGGGCGGCACGCCCGGTTTCCCCAGGTCCTGCCGGAAATCCATGGCGAAATAGGCGAGGTCCTCCATGACGAGGACGCCGTATTTCGTCGCGAGCTCCCCGATTGTTTTCAGTTCCTCTTCCGTGAAGCAGATCCAGGAGGGGTTGTTCGGATTCGAGTACAGGATCGAGGAGATGTTTCCCTTTTCCAGATGCTCCTCAAGCTTGTTCTTGAGCTTGTTTCCGCGGAAACGGCAGACGTCAAAGCCGTCGGCCTTGAGTCCGATCATTTTGACGAGCTGTTTGTGCACCGGGAACCCCGGATCGATGAAAAGCACCGTGTCCCGCCCCCGGTCCATGCGGCCCGCCACCATGAGCGCGGAGAAACAGGCGTGCATGGAGCCGACCGCGGCGAAACAGTTATCGGGCCGCGCCGGGATGTTTAGAAAGCTTTTGACAAAACGGGCGGCCTGGGCGCGCAGTTCCGGGATGCCCTCGATGTCCGGGTAGTAGGAGGCGACGCCGCTTTTCAAAGCCGCGATTTCGGCCTCGATTCCGATCCGCGGGGCGGGCAGTCCCGGAATCCCCATCTCCATCCGGATAAATTTTTCGCCTGTGGCCGCCTCGATTCCGGCGACGAGTTTGCGGAGCTCCCGGATCGAGGCGAGCCCGATTTCCTTCAGGCCGCTTTCGAGCATCAGTTTTTTCACCGCCGCGGTGGGAAATGTCTGGTCCTTCATCGTCTGCTCCTTGTTTTTGCCTTTACCGGTCTCGATGCTCCGCTTCCCGCCTGTTCCCAGAGCCCGATCAGCCGGGAGAATTCCGTGATCACGGCATCCGGCCGGATTTCCTCCATCGAGCCGTTTTGGCCCGCGGGTGCGCCGGAGCGCCCGTCCTTCCAGACCGCGGTGATGCCGCAGGCCTGCGCGCCGCGGATGTCCCAGTCTACATTGTCGCCCACGCACCAGGTTTCCTCCGGC
>JAFGAX010000020.1 GCA_016933415.1 bacterium | reverse complement strand
GGTGTCGATCAGGTCCGTGTAGAGCCGGTGGTTGAGCGCCGTTCTCACCGCGTTGAGGAACAGCGTGATTTCCTCGCGTATCCATCCGTCCTTCAGTTCGAAGGCGACGATCCACTGGCCGTCCGGGCTGGACACGGAAATGGCGCAGAGTATGGCGTAATGGTTTTTCGGTTTTTCTCCGAATTCATGGAACAGCGCGGGGTCGTCGTAGATGAAACTCCCGTGTTTCAGCAGTTCGCGCACCGCATCCGATTCGGCCGGCACCCGGTCCTTCACCGCGAATCCCCTGCCCGAATTGCTGGAGTAGAGCCGCACATAGGCGTCTCCCCTCAGTTCGAACAGGTGGCTCCGCGCAATGCCCAGCGCGCCGCCGAATTTCTGCTCCAATCCTTCGAGAATGACTTCGAAATACAGGTCCCCGGATTCGGCCTTTCCGATCTGCGACAGTACCGAGTCCAGTTCGCGGTAAAACAATTTGGGTTCAATCATGAATTTTTCCGGTTTTCAGAGAAGATGGAATATTTACCCGGTAATTTGTGTGAAATTTGAATAAAAAGCAAAGCATTTCCTGAGGATTGAAAAATTTTCTTGACTTTTAACGTTAAAATTTGCATATAAATGGCGTCCGATCGGTTCCGGCAGGCCGGTTGCAGGCCGGGCCGGCGGTCTGACGACCCGACTCGCATCATTCAGGGGAAAGGAGGCAAAGCCAAAAAGATGAGGAAGAACACCGCCGGCGGATGGGCGGAAACGAGTGTTCCGTTCATTGATCACAACAATCTTGTGAAGGAGAGAACCATGCGTCATACAAGAACGATTCTGCTTTCCATTCTCGCACTGGCCCTGATCGCATCCTGTGCCTATGCGCAGAGAACGCCGGGCACCTACTCCATCGGCGCCTTCGGCGGCGTGGCCATGCCCCAGGGTCCCGAAGAATTCAAGGATTACTTCAAGTCAGGCCTTGGGTTCGGCGGTGAGTTCAAGTACAATGTCAACCCGAAAATGAGCCTGGCCGGCAGTTTCTCCATGGTCAATTTCGGCTATAACGTCGATCAACTCGAGAAAGAATTTGACCTTGAAGGCGCCAAGTTGACGGTCGATGGCGGCGGCGTCAAAGTCAACGTCATCCAGGCGAATGTTCTGTATTATCTCATGCCTGCGGGATCCGCGACCGAGTTGTACGCCATCGGCGGCGGCGGTTATTACATGATGACACCGAAGAATCCGGACAAAGTCGAGATCGAGTTTGAGGGCGAGAAATTAGACATTACTGAAATGTTCGAGATGGGCGAGGAAGAAAGTGAAAACGACTTCGGCGTCCAGTTCGGCGTGGGCATGGACCTGCCACTCGGATCCATGAATCTGTTCTTCGAAGGCAAGTACCACATCGTGTTCACCGAGGACGAGAGCACCAAGCTTCTCAGCGTCATGGCCGGTCTCCGCTTCCCCATGTAATTTCCGGCTTCCGGACCATCTTTCTTTCAACGGAAAAAGCCCCGGTTCATCGGGGCTTTTTCTCATTTTCCTGACCGAGGAACCCGCATGAAACGCATGTCCGCGACCGTCCCCCTGATTTTCCTGGCGGTACTGCTCCTTCCCGCATCCGCGGCCGGCCAGGCCTACTTTCTCGGCATCTCCGCCAGTTCGGCCCGGCCGCTCGACCCGCCCTATGCCAGGACCTACCTGAAACCTTCCTTCGGGCCGGGCTTCCATCTCCTGATGCGCCTCAGCGACCGCGTCGGTTGCAACTTCGATTTCTGTTTTTACAGGTTCGGCCTGGAGTCCAGGCGTTTTGTGGAAGACAAGGGCGGAAACGCCTCCTCAGCCGTCGGTTCGCTGAATCTCGACGTCGTGTCCATGTCGCTCGTGGGATCCGCGAATTCCATGGAAAACCCCGTATCGGTTTATGCGACCGGTGGAATGGGATATTACCGGTTGAATCCCAGAAACACCTGGCTGGTCTCCCGATGGACGGATGACGAGGGCCAGGCACAAATGGATTCTTCCCTGATCAACCTGGGCGGAATGCGCAATCGTTTCGCCTTGAACGCGGGTCTGGGCGCCAATTTCCGGCTGTTCAAGCGCGTCAGCTTCTTCATGGAATACCGGTATCATTGGATATTTCTGAGAACGCACAGGCACCCGATGACAGGAGAATCCATCCGCGAAGCCATGATTCTGTCCGCCACCCTGGCTGGAATCAGGATGTTGTATTAATGCCGTGCATCGGCCGGATAATCGCATTAAATGCCAGGCACTTGTGAAGTGTCTGGCACTTTTTTCTTTACTCAAATTAACCGTTTACTGAAACCTTAATCCCCCGTGAAATCCGATTTTTTCCCCTGAAAAATGTCAGAATTGACTTGCAATTTGCAGCATTATCTCTTATTATTCATACGATGCGCATACAGACGCATCGTTTCCCCCTTCATACACGATGGAGACCCGCATGACCGAGCCAGTCCAGCGTCTCCGAGGATCCCTGCCCAGAATCGGCATACGGCCCGTCATTGACGGACGCCGGAGAGGCGTTCGCGAATCCCTGGAAGGCCAGACCATGGCCATGGCCCGGTCCGCGGCCGATCTCCTGACCCGGAGTCTGCGGCATTCCTGCGGCCTGCCGGTGGAATGCGTGATCGCGGAAACCTGCATCGGCGGCGCGGCCGAAGCCGCGGAAGCGGAGGATCTTTTCCGGAGGCAGAGCGTCGGCTTATCCCTGACCGTCACGCCCTGCTGGTGCTACGGCACCGAGGTCATGGATACGGATCCGCTCCTGCCCAAGGCGGTATGGGGATTCAACGGAACCGAGAGGCCGGGTGCCGTGTATCTCGCGGCCGCGCTCGCAGGCTACTCTCAGAAGGGATTGCCCGCTTTCGGCATATACGGCCGTCACGTGCAGGACAGGAACGACGTTTCCATACCGGACGATGTCAAACAGGGTCTCCTGCGTTTTGCCAAGGCCGGACTCGCGGTTGCGGAAATGCGGGGCAAGTCCTACCTGGCCCTCGGCGGCGTTTCCATGGGCATCGCCGGATCGATCGTGGATGAGGATTTCTTCCAGGACTGGCTCGGCATGCGGAACATCAGCATCGACATGTCCGAACTCATCCGGAGGATGGACGAAGGCATTTTTGACGAGGACGAGTTCCGCCTCGCCATGCGGTGGGTCAAGACGAACTGCCGGGAGGGGCGCGATCCGAATCCGCCGAAGCTCCAGCATCCCCGCGGCCGGAAAAACCGGGAATGGGAAATCTCGATCAAGATGACCCTGATCGCCCGGGACCTCATGGTCGGGAATCCCCGTCTCGGCGACCAGGGCCACGGCGAGGAAGCCCTCGGCCACAACGCCGTGCTCGCGGGTTTCCAGGGGCAGCGCCAGTGGACAGACCATTTTCCCAACGGCGATTTCATGGAAGCGGTGCTGAACGCGTCGTTCGATTGGAACGGCCGGAGGCAGCCGTTTCTGATGGCCACCGAGAACGACAGCCTGAACGGCGCCGCGATGCTGTTCGGCCACCTGCTCACGGACACGGCCCAGGTGTTCGCGGACGTGCGGACGCACTGGAGCCCGGAATCCATGCGCCGGGTGACCGGCAGAAAACCCTCCGGACGGGCGGCGGGCGGGCTCATCCACCTCATCAATTCCGGATCCGCGGCGCTCGACGGATCGGGCCGCCAGCGCCTGAAAAGCAGGCCCGCGATCAAGCCGTTCTGGGA
This sequence comes from bacterium, assembly GCA_016933415.1. GTDB lineage: Bacteria > Zhuqueibacterota > QNDG01 > QNDG01 > DTFT01 > JAFGAX01. The sequence continues at coordinate 19,148 of JAFGAX010000020.1, read as the reverse complement.
GATCTCGGACGCGGAAGTCGATGCCTGCCTGCGCGCGGTGAAGTGGTGCCCGGCCAATATCGGCTATTTCCGCGGCGGCGGCTTCTCATCCCAGTTCACGACCGCCGGAGACATGCCCGTCACCCTGTCCCGCATCAATCTCGTGAAAGGCCTCGGTCCCACCCTCCAGATCGCGGAAGGGCATACCGTCTCACTGCCTCCGGACGTGCACCGGAAACTCGACGAGCGCACCGACCCCACGTGGCCGACCACCTGGTTCGCGCCGATCTGCGCGGATTCCGGCGCATTCCGCGACGCTTATTCGGTCATGTCGCACTGGGGCGCCAACCACGGGTCGCTCTGTTACGGGCACGTCGGAGACCGCCTCATCACGCTCGCCGCCATGCTCCGCATCCCGGTTTCGCTGCACAACGTTCCGCCGGATCGTATCCAGCGGCCGTCCGCCTGGGCCGCGTTCGGCGCGGACGACCCGCAGGGCGCGGATTTCCGCGCCTGCCGTCATTTCGGACCCCTGTACGGATGAGGAAAACAGAATGAAAACGAACCGGCTTCTTGCGTCCGCTCTGGTCTTTCTCGCGTCCACGGGCTCCGCCTCGGCCGCGGACGCCCCCTCCCGCCTGCTGACCCTCGACCCCGTGGACCTGACCGTGATCATCCTCTATTTCGCCGCCGTGCTCGGCATCGGGTTCTACCTGAAAAAATACACGGCGACCGGCGAGGATTTCTTCATGGCCGGCCGGAAGATGACGGCGTGGATCGCGGGCTTGAGCTTCATCTCCGCCAACCTGAGCTCGCTTGAAACCATGGGATGGTCCGCCATGGCCTACCAGTATGGGATGTTGGGGGCCCACGCCTATCTCATCGGCGCCATACCGGCCATCCTCTTTCTCGCCGTGTTCATGATGCCGTTCTATTACATCTGCAGGACGCACTCGGTGCCCGGCTATCTCAAACTGCGTTTCGGAGAGGCCAGCCGGTCCCTGGCCGGCATTTCCTTCACGGTGATGACCGTCCTGGTGTGCGGCGTGAACATGTTCGCCATGGCCAAGGTGATGCAGCTGATCCTGGGCTGGAACATCCATTTCAGCATCTGGGTTTCTTCGATCACCGTGGCCGTGTATGTCTCGCTCGGGGGACTGCTGTCGGCCGTGTTCAACGAGGTCCTCCAGTTCTTCCTGATCTGGCTGGGAATTCTGCTGATCCCCATTCTGGGAATCATCGAGGCCGGCGGCTGGACCAACATGATCGCGGCGATCAACGCGGCCAATCCAGGCCAGAACTTCACCAGCCTCTGGTCCAATCTCGGATCTCCGGCGGACAACCCCATCGGCCTGCACTGGACCGGAATGGTCTTCGGCCTGGGTCTCGCCATCTCCTTCGGATACTGGTGCACCGATTTTCTCCAGGTCCAGCGCGTCATGGCCGCGAAGAACCTCCGGTCCGCGCAGAACGGCACTGTCATCGGCGCGGTGCTGAAAATGGCGGTGCCGATCATCGTCACCATCCCTGGCCTTCTGGGACTGGCCGTCCTCACGCAGAAGGCGGGAATCACGCTCGTTCCCGAAAGCGTGGCCCAGGCCACGGGAGGCCACAGCTACAACGAGGTCCTGCCGCTGATGATGTCCCGCTATCTCGGCCCCGGCCTTCTGGGACTGGGCATCACCGCGATGATCGCCGGATTCATGTCGGGCATGGCGGGCAATGTCAGCGCGTTCGCCACGGTGTGGACGTACGACGTGTACAGGCCCCTGATCCGGAAAAACGCCTCGGACAGCCATTACGTGCGCATGGGCCGCTGGTGTTCCGTCATCGGCGTATTCATCGCCATCGGCACCGCCTATGCGGCCATGTGGTTCAGCAACATTCTCGTCTATCTGCAGGTGCTGGTCGGATTTTTCATCGTGCCGCTGTTCGGCGTCGTCATCCTGGGCATGACCTGGAAACGGGCCACGCCCGCGGCCGGTTTCTGGGGTTTCCTCGCGGGCATTCTCGCGGCCATCGGGCAGTGGATTTACATACACCTGCATTCCGGCGGGTTCGACCCGGTCCGGCTGAATCCCGCGCACGTGGAGAAGATCGCCTTCACGCCCCTGGCCATGGACTTTGCGGTGAATCTGTACAGCGCGTTATGGTCTCTTCTGTTCTGTATGGCCGTCACGGTCGTGGTGAGCGTGTTCACCCGGCCCAAGCCCGTGTCCGAACTTAAAAACCTGGTGATGGGGCTCACGCGCCTTCCGGACGAAGGGCCCTGCCCCTGGTATCGGAAGCCGGGTTTCTGGGCCGCTGTGGTGCTCGCGGCGCTCATCGCCGTGAACATCATGTTCTGGTAAATCAGGAGAAAGTGTATGTCCGAACCGAAACAGATTCCCATCTGGTTCTTCATCGGCGTTCTGCTGTCAGTGTACGGCGTGCTGATTTTCGTCTCCGGCGTCGTCCGCTGGCTCCATCCCCCGGCCGTGCGGACGGTCATGGAACACCTGCATCCTGCCGTGTGGTGGGGGCTTCTGCTGTCGGTTATCGGCGGTTTTTACACGGCCCGGTACCGGCCTGGACGCCGTGAGTCGGGGAAGAAAGGAAAACCTTAGGGCGGGCCGCGATCCCGCCGGATCACCGATTGAAGACATCAAAGAAAAAAGGCTCCGGGAGGTTCACAACCTCCCGGAGCCTTTTCATCTCCGTCCGATTCCGACTATCGCCCCCCGAGCAGGATGGCGATGAGCGCTGAATCCGGCTCGAGTGATTTTCTGGACGCGGAATCCCACGTATAGATGCCGAAATCCCCCTTGTACTCCCAGTTGGCCCAGGCCACGCCGTTTTCCTCGAACGCCGCGACCTGGTCCTCGTAGAATTTCAGCCGCTGTTCCCTGTCCACGGTCGGCATGCAGCCGAATTCTCCGCAGTACAGCTGCAGCCCCTTCTCGCGGGCGAAAGCAAGGCCGTCGCGAAAAACGTCGACCAGGCGGTTCCGGTCCCAGGATTCCCGGGCATCCGAGAGCGGGTTTTTCACGTTCTCGTCCGCCGGCGCGATGTATTTTTCCCAGTCCGACTCCGAGATAATCACTCCGGGATACCGGACATTACCGGCATAGCTTCTGAAAGACGTCCAGTCCGCCTTGTAGTGGGTGAACGCCAGAGGCGAGTATGTGTGGAAACTGAGAATGATGTTCCGGTCCCTTTCCGGCAGGCGGAGATGCCGCAGGTTGGGCGCGATCTGCCACATGTTCGGGCCGATGACCAGCACGCGGTCAGGCTCTCGGCTCCGTATCGCGTCAACGGCCTTGTTCAGAAGCTTGTTCCAGTCTTCATGCTCCGGAGCCACGGCTTCGTTCAGGAACTCGTAGGCGACCCGGTTGACGGGCCATGACCGCAGGGAGTCGGACAGTTGCATCCAGAGACTGACAAAATGGTTCTGCGCGGTCGAATCGGTCCACAGCGTATTGCTGCCGCCTTCGTTGGACGCGTTGAAATGGTGCGACCGCAGGATGTGCAGATCGACGATGGCGGACAATCCGGCCGCATCGCACCACCCGAGGCAGTCGGAAAGGTTCCGGAAGGCCTCGGCCACCGGTTTCCCTTTTTCGTCCCACATCTCCATCTCGTCGATCGGGATGCGGACATGGTCGTATCCGACATCCCGGATGAAGCGGATGTCCGGTTCCCGGACCGATGTGTATTTTGGGGCCCATCCGAAGTCCTGGGACAACCAGTGGCTCAGGTTGACCCCGCGCCGTATGCTGAATCCCGAAGGATTGAGAGGCGGCTCAGGCGCTTTCTTGCCGCAGGACGCCAGTCCCATCATCATCATCGCCGCGGCGGCCACGGACAGAATCCGTTTCCATTTTTTCATGAGAAACGCTCCTTCCGGAAAAATGACACGCTTCTACTCCCGGCTCACGGCCGCGGACGAGGCTCCGCCGTCCGCCGTGATCACCGGTTCCGCTCCCTTGAAATCCACGCCCTTCAGCCTGATGCCCGCGGACCGCTCTCCGGTGATCCGGAGAAAAACACCCCGGTCCGCCGGATAGAACCCGCCGGTCACGTTGATGGCCCGGCTCTGAATCACATGCAGAACCGGGCCGGAATCCGGCTCGATCCGGCATGATTTCAGAAGCACGCCTTCTGCGTCCGCAATGGTTGCGCCCCGCCTGGACAGCACGGTGACATCCTCCAGACGCATGTTCCGGATCGGCATTTCCGGAAGCCCGTTGAGAACCAGGGCCCGGTCCGCGCCATCGCAGAAAACGCCTTTCACGAAGAAGTCCCGGTACCGCGGCGTCAGGCCGGTGAGGGGCTGAGCTTCGCGCACCGTGAGATCCTTGGCCGCTTCCGCATCCGGCGCGCCTCCGGAATAGTACATATCGAACAGGATGGCGTCCGTCCGTATGCCCCGCATCCGGATATTCTCGAAATACACGTTCTCCACCAGTCCCCCCCGTCCCCGCGCCGACTTGAACCGCAGCCCCACGTCCGTGTCCATGAACACACAGTTCCGGACCATGACATTCCGGACGCCGCCGTAGCTCTCACTTCCGATGACAAAACCGCCGTGCGCCTTGTACACGGTGCACCCGTCGACAACGATGTTGGCGCAGGCCGGACCCGGCGGCTGGGAATCGGACACACCCGCCGGCTTGAGGCATATGCCGTCATCGCCCGTGTCCACGATGCAGTCGAGAATGGCCACGTTCCTGCACGACCGGGGATCGATGCCGTCCGTGTTCTGGCCGTATTCGGGAGAGAAGACCTTGACGTTCCAAATGACGACATTTTCGCACTGGGACGGGACGAGGTGGAATTTCGGCGAATTCCGGAAGGTCGGGCCCTTGATCCAGACGTTTTCGCATTCCTCGAACTGGAGCAGGTTGGGACGCAGGAATTCCTTCGTCCGGATACACTCCTCCAGGGTCGGCTCCCGGCCGGAACGGCGTATTGCCTCGAGTGTGGCGGCACCCTCCATGGCTTCCCGGGAAGGCCACCACTGCTCCCCGTCCGCCGTCACGACGCCCCCGAAGGCGGCCAGCGCCTTCCATTGGCCGTCGGTCATATCGATCTTTTTCGCGTAACGCCACACCTCGCCCGCGCCGTCGAAAATGCCCTCACCCGTGATCGCGACATTCCGCGCCCGGCAGGCGTGCAGGGGCGGTGTGATGATAAAACGCCTGGAACGGCCGTCGAGTCCCGCGATGAAAGGAAAATCCGAGAGGTTCCGGCTGAACTGGACGACCGCGCCGCGCTCGAGACGCAGGTTCACGCCGCTCTCCAGCCGGATCGGGCCGGTGAGCCAGGTTCCGGGAGGCACAACGACCGTCCCTCCCCCGGCCCGGACGCAGGCGGATACGGCCTCCGCGAAAGCCCCTGTGTTCAGGGTCATTCCATCGCCTTTGGCCCCGAAATCGGAGATGCGGACCGTGAAATCCGGAAAAATCGGCTCCGACAGATCGGGCATTTCGAAAGGCAGGTTTTTCAGGCGTTCCTGAAGTAATACCGGTTCAGCTGCCGGTAACAGGGGCGTAAGGCATGTAAAGAGCAGGCAGGCAGAGAGACGGAATTTACGGATCATGGGTTTCGGCTCCGTTTCAGTCATCCGGTTCCGAGGATGGCAGCCGGGATCGGTCTCGGGGACCGGATCGAGACGATCGCATCACCGATGAATCGGAGACCCGGACCGGGCGGCCGGCAGTCCGGGATCATTCGACTCCGGCCAGCATGTCCAGGGCTTCCGGCACGTTGCCGCAGGTGTCGAGCGGTCTGCCGAGCCCGCGGCTCACGGCCAGCAGACCCACTTCCTTGAGCCCGGTGATGCCCACGACCGCTGTTTTCTTGATATAGGGCGTGTTGACTTTGACGAATTCCTTGAGCGTCTGCAAAACGCCAGTGTCGAACACCGATCCGGTCGCGTCCACCACGGTCAGGACGGAACGGAAAGGTTCCGCCGCAATCAAGACCCTCGCCTGCTCGACCAGACGGTAGAATTCCGGCCCCGGGGTCATTGCGGAATAATCCTGAATCAATATTTTTCTGCCTTTGTGCTCGATGAACCGGACTCGGTTGTTTTCATCTGCCATGACAAGCCCTCCCTGAGTTGAATATTCGTAATATTACGAAAATTGTTCAACAAAAGCAACTGATTGCACTGCTTCTGGCCGGCACCGACCGGACGGAGGCTTTCTCCTGGCCGTTTTTTCCCTTGATATTTTCATTCCAAATGCACAAATTCATACTCTGGAAGTTTTTTTTGGCAGAAATGGAGGTGCCGATATGCCGAATCGACGAATTGCACGTCTCCTGACCGCCTGTCTGCTGGTTTCCCTGATCTGGGCCGCATGCGCGATCAATCCCGTCACGGGCAAGCGCGAGCTGATGCTCATTTCCGAAGCGCAGGAGATCCAGTACGGAGCGGAAGGAGACAAGGAGATCTGCGCGGAATACGGTGTGGTGGACAATCCGGCGCTCACGGCCTATGTCGAGCGCATCGGCCTGAGCATGAGCCGTATCACCCACCGCCCGAACCTGCAGTGGCATTTCCGCGTGCTCGACACGCCCGTGGTCAATGCCTTTGCCGTGCCGGGCGGGTATATCTACGTGACCCGCGGCATCCTGGCCTACATGAACGACGAGGCGGAACTGGCCGGTGTGATCGGGCATGAACTGGGCCATGTCAACGCCCGCCACACCGCGCGTTCGATCAGCCAGCAGCAGCTGGCGATGATCGGCCTCCAACTCGGATACGCTTTCTCCGAGAAGCTCCGGAACCTGTCCGGACTGGCGGAATTCGGCGTGAACATGCTCTTTCTTAAATTCAGCCGCGATGACGAGCGCCAGGCCGACGATCTCGGCGTCGAATACGCCAGCAAACAGGCCTATGACACAAAACGCATGGCGGCTTTCTTCGAGACTTTGGAGCGCATGTCCGGCGGCGAAGAATCAGGCCTTCCGGACTGGTTCTCCACCCATCCCAATCCGGAGAACCGGGTCGCGGCTGTGCTAAAAAAAACGGCCCAGTGGCAGACCCAGCTCGCCCTGGCCAACTACAACGTCAATCGCGACGCCTACCTGAAGACCATCAGCGGCCTCACTTTTGGAGATGATCCGGCGCAGGGCTACGTGTCCGGCAACGCCTTCTACCAGCCGGCCATGAAATTCACCTTCCCGGTGCCCAATGGCTGGACGGTGAACAACATGGCGTCCCAGGTTCAGATCGCCGACCCGAACGGAGCCGCCTCGATCATTCTCATGATCGATTCCGGCTCTTCCGCTTCCGCGGCCGCGGATAAGTTCATTTCCGGAAACAACGCGGTCGTCCAGACGCGCCAGTCCCTGACGGTCGGCGGCTACGCCTCCCAGAAACTGGTTTCACGGCTCGCATCCGAGTCGGATACGCTCAAGGTCATGTCGTATTTCATCCCCAAGGACGGAACCGTGTATGCCTTCCACGGCCTGTCCACGCCGGCCCAGTACGACCAGTTCACGAAACACTTCGCGACAACCATGGGCGGATTCCGGAAACTCACGGATGCCTCGAAAATCAACGTCAAGGCCGAACGGCTCACGGTGAAAAGTGTCCCGAAAGCCGCCACGCTCCGGTCCATCCTCAAGCAGGGAGGCATCGCGGACAGCCGGCTCGAGGAAATGGCCATCATGAACGGCATGCGGCTGGACGAAACGGTCCCGGCCGGAACGCTGGTCAAAATACCGGCCAAATAGAGACGGACAACCCGATGCGCTGAGCGTCCCTCTCCCTGTCCGATATGGACGCAACAGTGCCGTGGAGAACGGTAATAAAAAAGGCTCCCCGCCTCAGGCAGCGGGGAGTTTTTTTCGTGGATCGCGAATCCGGCGGACGATCAGTCTTTGTATCCGGTGGAGCGGACCGAAAGACCCAGCGGAAATATCCGGACCCCCCCTCCCGCGATCACTTCGTTTTCCTGGCCCAGGCCGCAGAAAAGCCAGGGCGACACGCCGTTGAACCGGACCACGCCCGGGAATAGATTCAGCTTGGCCTTGTAGGCCCGGGATCCCGAGAACAGAAGCGAGGCCATCAGGGAACCGTTCCGGTCGTAAAAGACACCCGCGTTCCAGATGAGGTCCACGGTCAGAATTCTCCCCTGGCCGTTATCCCGCACGACTTTCTGCTGACGCGACATCATGCCCGCGCCGACGGACCAGGACGGACCGTCCGGACGTCCGAGCGACAGGCCGAGCAGGCCGTTGAGCCCGAAATGATAGAACAGGCTCCAGCGTTCCGAGCGCGGAAGCGTCCACTTGACCATGTACTGATCCGCATTGTTCTCCAGCGTGCCTGTGAAGGGATCGAAGGCCGGAGGCGTGGACCAGTCGCGCATGTGGAGCGTCTCGCCGAAGAACCGGCCGACCCGGTCGGAGGAGAACAGGAGCATCCCCAGGGGATCGAAAATCCAGAGGTCCGCGATGGGATCGACGTTCACGCCCTCGTAGGCGTCGTTCTCAACGATCTCGTTGAGGAAATGATAGGCATAGCAGGTGGCCACGGACCAGATGCGGCTGTGGCTGAATCCACGGGCCGAGTACCATTCCGAGAGCTGGCGGAAGGTCATGCCGCTCCCGATGAGGTGGCTCTGGTAATTCGGGACGTACTGGGCGCTTTTCGGCGCGAGGCTCATGGGAATGACTTCGGTGGTGAGAAACTTGCGCCAGCCGAAGGTGCGTATGCTGCCGATTGGATCGGATACATTTCGCCAGACGTTTTTCCACCCGGTGCGGTAGTCGACGCTGAACGGGTCACGGTCCCGGTTTCCAGCCTGTAAAATGCTGTACCCGCCGTTCAGGACGACGAAAACGGGGTTGTACAGCGATTCGGATCCGAATGTCAGCGAATGGTAGAAATAAGGTCCATCCGTTCCGGACGACAGGCACAGGGCCGGCGGTCCGGCCAGCAAAAATGCGAGAAATCTGACGAGACGGCCCGCCCGCCGTCGGGCGCGGACAGCCTCATGCAATGTGGAACTCCGATTTCTCGACGCGGCCGTTGGAACGGCCGATCTTGTGCCAGCCGCTCCGGTCGTTGAGCGTCACCCAGCGCCGTTCCTCGGTCCTATAGAACCAGTCCTTGTCGAGCTGGTAATAGAGCTGGAGGTTCCGGGTTTCGATGATGTTGAGAATTTCATTGGTGTGCGAGTGGCTCTCGTCGTAATCGGTCGTGGCCTTCTGCCCCATTTCGGAATAGACCTGGTTCAGCTCGAGCAGGAGGTCGAGCACTTCGTGATCGAGCGTCCGTATGGTCAGGCCCAGCCGGACGGCCTCTTCGGAGAGAATCGGATAATCATGCGACGGATACCGAGTGTTGAGCACCTCGGCGATGCGCCGGACGGATTCCTCCTCCTTGATGTGATAGGTAAGAATCGCCCGGCACAGCATCACCGAAAGCGAATCGGCCCGATCCACGGCGCCGATGACCAGGGGGTGGACATATTCGAAAAGGGACTTGTAGGGATTCGCCGCGGTCTGGTCCTTCTCCTTCTGCCAGAGCGCAATGACGCGTTTGAGCTCGTCCAGGCTCACGCTGACCCGCTCGTTGTCGCGGTCGATGGGAGACAGGTCGTGCGTGAGCGACGTGTCCACCGCCGTCAGGTAGGACATGGGCCCCATGTGGATCGCATTCGCCCCGAGCGCGATCATGGTCGCGGCGGACGCGCATTCGAGGGGGATAAGCGCCTGGATGTTCGTGAAATAGGTCCGCAGAAGATTCACGATGCGCAGCGACGCCTGGCCGTTTCCGCCTTCCGATTTAATGAACAGGTACAGGGTGTCCCGCTTGCCGATATTCTCGAGCATTTCATAGATGGCGATCACGTCGTTCTGGCAGACGGATCCCTGGGGGTTGTTCCAGTATGAAATGAAAACGCCGTCGAGCCGTTCCGCGATGCGGGAGACGATTTTCTGGGTCTCGGTGAACTTGACGGGCGGTTGTTTGACGGGGATGTGCTTCTTGCGCTCGGCCATTTTTTCCTCCGGAATGTGAAATACAATTTACATGAAACCGGGGATAATAGCAAGGAAGAGTTCAGCAAAGAAGAGATAATAAACGGTTCATTTGAGGAAACCGTTCCGGGTTCCGGGTTCCGGGTTCCGGGTTCCGAGTTCCGAGTTCCGAGTTCCGGGTTCCGGGTTCCGGGTTCCGAGTTCCGAGTTCCGAGTCAAAAAAAAAATTTTCCGAAAGCCATCTCCCTTCTTCCAACCCGGAACCCGAAACCCGGAACACGGAACGATTCGGATCAATCCTGAATAAAAGAGGACTTGACCGCCGTTCCTTCCGTGTTTACATTACCGCCATGAAACGGGTTCGAGACATCGGCCGATGCCTGGCGCGCGCCCTCGACGAATGGCGAGAGGACCGCGCCGGCCGCCTCTCTGCGGCGCTCTCCTTCTACACCCTGTTCTCGCTCGCGCCGCTTCTGGTGTTTTTCGTTCTGGCCGCCGGACTGGCGCTCGGACGCGAAGGCGCGCAGGCGTTCATCACGTCCCGTATTCAGGAATTTCTCGGGCCGCAGGCCGCTGACGTGATCGGTTCGCTGATCGAAAACGCGCGTCACGAGGAGCCCGTGTCCGGCCGCGTGGCCGGCGCGGCCGGCATGGCCGCCGTGTTCTGGGGAGGATCCACGGTTTTCGGATGCCTGGCCGACTCGCTCAACACGATCTGGAACGCGAAACGCAGGGGCGGCCGTTTCGGGATCCGCGGTTTCCTCGTTCACCGGCTTGCGGCCTTTGTCATGGTTTTCGGAACCGGTGCATTTCTGATCGTTTCCTCCCTCGCAACCCTCGGTTTGGCAGCGGTCAGCGCGTTTCTAACCGAACGACTGCCCGTCCCGCTTCAGACTTTTAAAGCCGCGGATTTTCTGCTCTCCGTCGCGGTTCTGACCGTGCTTTTCTCCGCGGTTTTCAAATGGGTCCCGCTTGTCCGTCAGACCTGGGGCGACGTATGGCCCGCCGGCCTGCTCACCGCACTTCTGTTCAGCATCGGTAAATACGGAATCGGGCTGTATCTGGTGACTTCGAGCGTCTCCTCCGCGTACGGCGCGGCCGGATCGCTGGTGGTGATGCTCGTCGGCGTATACCTGGCCGCGGAGATTTTCTATTACGGGGCGGAATTCAACAAGGTCTGGATGAGAACGAAGGGGTCGGGGAAGGTAAAATGAGTTCAAGGTTCAAGGTTCAAAGTTCAATGGAAAAGACGGCAATCATCTGACGAAATCTTCCCGTGTTTTATCTGCTCTTTGAACTTTGAACCTTGAACTTTGAACTATATTGTTCAACGGACTGATCCTGTCATCGTCGGCCTGCCGGTAAAATACGGATCCGCGACGGATTCCCGGAACGCCTTCAGCGCCTCATCCGAGGAATTCACCCGCCAGTCCAGCTCCTTGTTGATGTGGAACCAGGTGACGATCTTGATCCTCGGATAATCCCGCTTCAGACGGGCGAAGGCGTCGCGTATCCAGTCGGCCTTTGTCCGACCGTCCATCCGGAACTCCCCGGACGCGAACTCCGCGATCATCATGGGCTGGTCGCCCAGCCGGGCGCATTCACGGACCAGGTTCCCGAAGCAGGACTCGAAATCATCGTACGGCCGGTCGCTCCCCCAGGGATCCCGCGGATACCAGTTGTAGGCATCCAGCCCGATCCAGTCGACATACGCGCCGCCCGGCCAGTAGTTGTCGATACGGTTCCAGGGCTCGGACGAGAGATCGATGCTGGGGCCGTGGGGGCACCAGACCCAGCGGACATTCACGGCCCCGGCTTTCCGGAACCGGTCCACCGTGTAGCGCCAGACCGCTGCCACTTTCGCGGGACCGCCTTCCGGTCCGCCGTTCTTGAGCCCTCCCCAAACGTACCAGTTCCCGTTGAATTCGTGCAGAAATCGTATCAGTATCGGTCCGCCCCAGCGCCGGGCGCCCGCCGCGAAGGAGTCGATGACCGCGTCGCTTTTTCCTGCAAGCACGTCGTCTAGGCCGGTTTCGGACGGCGAATCCACGGGCCGGGCGTTGTTCGGATTCACGGAAGGCCGGAACAGCTCCCAGGTCACGTGCGGGATGCAGCCCAGACTGCGGACGGTTTCGCAAGCCTCCGCCGGAAAGGGATCGTCCCACGTGCAGTACCACATGACACTGCCGACGGATCTGCCGATCAGCGCTTCGAAGGAACGGATGCCGGCTTCTCCGTTTGCCGGAAATCGCGCCTCGCCGTGGGCGGTAAACATGCCGAGCATGCAGCCTTCCCACCGGCCGTCGGCCTTCAGGGCCGGATGCCGTGAGGCGCAGGCGATCAGGAAGGGGGGGATTATCAGAATCATCTTTCGTACGCCGATTCTTTTCATGGGCTGCTCCCTTCAAGTTCAAGGTTCAAAGTTCAAGGTTCAAAGAAAGAACGGTTTCGAGTTGCAGTTCCCGCCTTTTCTTTATTTATTCCTTTGAACTTTGAACCTTGAACTTTGAACTTCAATTCTAAACTTGAATCAATCCCGTAAGAATTTCAGACTGGACAGCGGTATCCCCCCCGCCCGTTTCCGCCGCACGGTGTCGCATGACCGGCACGGTTCGGACAGGGCTTCGAAACGGCCCTCGCGCATGGATGCGCGCAAATCGCGTATCCGCGGACTGTTGAAGATTTCCCGGAGCGGCGTGTCCCGGACGTCTCCATGGATGATTTTCGCGAAAAAATCGTGCGGACAGGCCCCGACGCGACCATCCCACAGGACGACCAGCGCGTGCCAGGGAAAGGTGCAGGCTGAGAACGCGTCCGGCACGGATTTTCCCACGTCCACGTTCCCGGCCCAGTTGTGCGGTTTCTTGATGATCAACCGGTCGAGGCCCGCCGCGGCCAGGGAGTCCGCGAAACGGGCCCTGGCCGCCGGATCCGGGGCGCGTCCCGCGATCTCCATGACTTCCACCACCGTGCGCGGGCCGCGCGGCCCGAATCTGCGCTTCAACTCCAGGAAGCGCAGAATCTTCTCCAGCGTCGCCTCGAACCGCGCCCCGACACGGACGGATTCGTAGGTCTCCGCGTCATACCCGTCGAATGAGAACGAAATAAGCCGGAGTCCGGAGCGGAGGAGCGCCTCGGACCGTTGTTCCGTCAGGGCGGTTCCGTTGGTGTGCAGCTTGACCTTGACGCCCTTTCCGTCCGCGTAACGGATCATCTCCTCCAGCTCCGGGTGGAGCGTCGGTTCTCCGCGGTGGTGAAGATTCACGTCATGCACCGATCCCGCGGCCTGGTCGATCACACGACGGAAGAGGCCCTGCTCCATGAAGCCCAATTCCCCTTCAGCCTGTTCACGGTTCGGGCACATGACGCATTCGAGATTGCAGCGGTTGGTGGGTTCGATCCAGAGCCGGTACGGGGCGTACGGGACTTCCGTTCTGCGGCTGAACCGGTAATGCCACATGATCCGGAGCAGACGGCCGATCGCACGCTGATGGGGAATGATCTTCGTCATCGGACCGTTCCCCGGAACCGGGCCTTCGAAACGCATGCGGCAAACCACGGATCGCCGGAACGGCGCATGCCTGGAATGTTGATCACTCGGGCCGCCTTCGCTGAAGTGAAAGTGGATGGCCGGTTCCGTGAAGGCCGCATCAATCGGATATCGGAACCCGTCTGTAACGCCGGCCGTTCTCGTTCCAGTAGAAAATCGAACAGGGGCCTTCAAAGATGAAGAAATAGACGCCGCTTCGGGTCAGCTCCAGCTCCGCGGGTTCATCAGGACCGCAATCCCAGAATCCCCTGCCGCATGCGGTCAGGTACCGGCCGGGCTTGACCGGGGAAAGCCCCGCATGGATTTTACCGTCCCTCCGTGACAGCGGCATTTCATGGAGCTTGATGATGCGTCCGCCGGAGCCCGGAAGGACGAACAGCCCGCATTTGGCTTCATCCTTCTGGATCAGAATGAAGGCATGGTCCCGGCGGTCGTCGCCGTCGAAATCGCCATGGGCATGATTCGGCAAAGCGCCGTTGAAAAACCGGATGTCCTCGTCCGTGTAATCGTCCTTTTCCGTCACCTGCCATCCCGCTGGCAGGGGGGGCTTGAATTGCCCGGCGGCCGGCCGGAAACCGAGGAGCGGGACGAGGATCCAGAGAATGACTCCGAACCGGCTTCTTCTTTCTTTGAACTTTAAACTTTGAACTTTGAACTTCATTTCTGTAGTAAAACCTTGCGCGTTTTGGAGAATCCGTTCACCGAAAACCGGACCAGATAAACGCCGCTGCACCGGTCCCCGGCGTCCCATGCCGTCTCGTGCGTCCCCGGACCCAGCACGGCATCGATGAGGGTCTCAACCCGCCGGCCGGTCACGTCCAGGACGGTGAGGGTCACCCGGCAGGAAACCGGGTTCCGGTAGCGAAACACGGTGCGGCTGTTGAAGGGATTCGGAAAAGCCGGGAACAGAGCGAATCCCTCCGGCAGGACCGGATGTTCCGAAACGGCATTGGCGAACGGGCTCTCAAACGCGCCGAGATCCGGGGCGCCCCCCTGAAACGGCCGCCCGAGCGGTTCTCCTCCGTCGATCAGATCGCTGCCCTGCGCGAGCCGCAGAAACTCGAGTTCCGGCAGGCTGCCGTCCGGTTGTCGCGGTCCGGACACGCCCGTGGTGTCCAGGCTGACAAAATCATCCGCCCCCACGCGGAAGGCGCTTCTCCAGCTGTTGGGCCCCTGGACCACGGACCGGTCCAGGCTGGCTGAACTCGGATAGGACAGGCTGTTGCGGACCGAGGCTTCCTGCCCGTCTTTCACCTTTTCCGGCAGGCTGAAATCCGCGGCCTTGTTCCGGAATCCGGAACAGTGCCGCAGGATCATGAAACCCATGTTGTGATTCTGGTCGAATCCCTTCGCCTTGTTGTCGAAGGCCACGCAGCGGGTCAAGGTGAAATGGTGCATGAGCCTCTGCGCGTTGCCGTCGTCCCCGCCGCCCATCTTGAATCCGTTGCCGTTCGCCTGGGGGCCGGGATCGGATCCGTCCGCGAGATATCCGTTTCGCCAGGTCCAGCAGCTGTCCAGTATCGTGGCCACGTCGTTCGCGCCCCGGAGATACCCGTCCCATCCGTCGTCGCAGTTCTCCCAGGCCCGGCAGCCCCTGAAAAAATTGCCGCTCCCGACGGTCAGCTTGGGCGCGAATCCGTCGGCATCTGCGTAGTCCGGAGGATCCGCGTTCCGGTAGGAGTCGCAGTGGAGGATCCGGTTGTCCGCCGCGCCGTTGCCCAGTTGAAGGCCGGAATCCCGGTTCTCGAAAAAGACGCAGCGCTCGACGATGTTGTGCGAACCACCGTCGATGTCCATGCCGTTGTCGCCCGCGCCGCGGATGTCGAACCCGCGGATGTGCCAGAAGGAGGCCTGGAGGAGAACGCCTTTTCTTCCCTGGGGGCTGGACGCGAAATCCAGCAGGGGCCGTTCGCCCGGAAACGCGAAGAAACGGACGCGCCGCGAGGCCGTGCCGCTCCTCGCCGCTCCGATGCGCAGGGCGTCCGAAAGCAGCCACGTGCCGCCGCGGACATACACGGTGTCCCCCGGGGCCGCCGCGGAGACGCCTTTCGCGAGCGTGCGGAACGGCCGGTCGAAGGTTCCGGGGTCGGCGTCATTTCCGTCCGGCGCCGTCACCCAGACCGCGGCCCGCGAAAACGCCGCGGCGGACAGAAGCAGAAAGAGAGAACGGAAGAGATGCATCAAATGCTCCCTGTCCTGGCGGATCGGGAACGACCGCCGTCCATCGCCGGAAAACCGGACCCGGGAACACCGCCCCTGGCCCGGGATACCGTCCGACACCTAAGCCCTCGGCTTGTCCCCATCCAGATGCAGAATGATGGCGCCGTCGAATCCGTTGAAGCGCGTGGAGGAAGCGGTACTGTACGCGCCGATGTTCCCGGTGATCAGCAGGTCTCCGATCTTCAGATTCGCGGGCAGGTGGGCGGACAGCGTGATTTTGTCGAAGCTGTCGCAGGTCGGGCCCACCACCGCGCACACTTCAGGTTTTCCGCGGCGGACGGCCCTGAAATTGGGGATCCAGTGATCGTACACGACGCCGGAAAAAGTGTGGTACACGCCGTCGTTGATGTGATAGAACACCTTTCCGTCCCGGCGCGCCTTGCCGATGATCTCCGAGATCAGAGTGGCGGCCGTGGCCACCATGAACCGTCCGGGTTCCGCGATGATTTCGATGTCGTCCGGAAACAGCCGGTCGAATTCGGCGTTCAACAGGCCGGCCAGCTTCTCGAACCGGGGCGCCTGGTCGTCGTACGGCACCGGAAAACCGCCCCCAATGTCGATGAGATTGAGATCGTGGCCTTTCTTCCGAGCGTCGTGAAAAATATCGGACGTGATGGCCAAAGCGGACGTGTAATTGTCGAAGTGGGTGCACTGGCTGCCCACGTGAAAGCTGATGCCCTCCACCTTCAGCCCCGAGTCCGCGGCCTTTCGGATCAGCTTCATGGCCTCGCCCGGCTCGCATCCGAACTTGGAGCCCATCTCCACCTGGGAGCCCACGTCGGGCACCTTGAGCCGGAGCACCAGGCCCGCCGATTTGCAGTGGTCCCTGATCTTGACGACCTCGTCCAGGTTGTCGTAGGTGACCAGGGGCCGGTACCGCTTGATCTTTCTCAGGGTGTCCCGGTCCTTGATCGTGTTGGAGAAGATGATCTTGTCCCAGATGAAGAATTCCTGGTCCTTTTCCTTGAAGTGCCGGATGTACTCGTAGACCTGCATGAACTCGTTGTACGAGGCGACGTCGAAGCTCGCGCCCTCCTCGAACAGCGTCTTGACGATTTCAGGGTTCGAGTTGGCCTTCACCGCGTAATAGCACTGAACGCGCGGCAGGTGTTTCTTGAAGGTGCGGTAATTGTTCCGGATGACGTCATGGTCAAGCAGAAACAGCGGCGTTCCATGGCGGGCGGCCAGGTCGAGCCATTTTTTCTTCGTCATGCCTCCCTCCGTTCATTCCGGCAGTTTTCCGATGAGCCGCTTGAGATCCCCGATCTCCCGGTTGTTCTCGAGGTACGCCTTGATGAGGCCCCGGTACAGCTCCGGTCCCCGCTTGTACAGGCGCTTGAGTTTTTTCTTTTTGGCGGACCGCAGCACATAGGCCGTGAGCAGCGGCAGGGCCACCGTGGAATCGACGTAGGCCGTGACGCTCTCCTCGATCTTGTCCGGGTCGATCTTGCCCCAGCTCGCCGCCTCGCTGGGCGACGCGCCGGACAGGCCTCCGGTATCGGGCCGGGCGTCGGTGATGTTGATGTCATAATCCTGACCGAGCTCGGGGATCATGAGCACTTCCTGGATCTGCGGCTCGGTCTGGAGCATGAAATTCTTGGGACTGCCGCCGCCGACGAGGATCACGGCGGTCTTGCCCTTCTCGGTCCGCTTGGCGTTCAGGATGATGGCCGTGGACTCATTGACGTCGATGCTGGGATTGATTTTCAGGCGGAAACGGTTCCGCAGGCCGGCCGCCCCGGCCAGCAGCTCGATGCCGGCCACGTTCATGCCGATGGTGGAGTCTCCCGGCGACGAGGTGAAGACCGGGACGTCGTTCCGGTAGGCCGCGGCCACGATGCTCACCTGCCCGGTCCTGTTCCTGCGCTCCCATTCGTCCATGACGCGGCCGAGCAGGTGGTAGAACTCGCGCGTGCCCATCTCCTTCTGGAACTCCGGCCGGACGAGAATGCGCCTCAGCCGCCGGTCCGTTTCCATGAGCACGTCCTCGTAGTCGAACAGGATGTCGTAGATGCGCGTGACGCCCTTCCGCCGCAGGTCCGCGTCGTCCACGGTGTGACTGCCGCGGAACATGGGCAGATTGAACGCGAAATGCAGGTCGTGGTACATGTTCGCGCCGGTCGCGACCATCCAGTCGATATAGCCGTGGTTCATCAGCGGGATGATGGCCGACGGCCCCATGCCCGCGGGCGTCATGGCCCCGGCCAGACTGAGCCCGACCGTGACGTCGCTTTTTGAATATTTATCCCTCAGCAGGTGGCAGGCCGCGCGGAGCCGGCCTCCGTTGTAAGCGTCCATGTTGTCGATGAGACTGACGATGTCGGTGGTCCTGGAAATCGGTCTGGGAAGGATGCGCTTTCCCCTGAGGTATTTCTCCTTCCCGGGACATTCTTTCTTCTTTTTCGGCATTTCATTTCCTTTCAATTCAATCAGAACCGTCCTCTGGTGATCGGACAGCAAGTAATTTCATTCAAAACGCGTCAAAAGTCAAGACCCAAACGGCCGGCGCATCCGGCTACCGCTGGAGCGTGAATCTTCGGACTTCCCAGAGGCGGCCGACCTGCATGCGGCAGAGGTACACGCCGCTCGGCAGGCTGCCCGCCGACCAGATCAGTTCATGTTCGCCCGAAGGCATGACACCGTCCACGGGTACGGAGACCCGGCGGCCCGACGCGTCCAGGATGCGTATCGTGACATGGGCTGTTTCCGGCAGGAAATAGCGGAATGCCGTGGTCGCGTTGAAGGGATTCGGGAAGTTCTGCGACAGCACGATGCGGCCGGGCCGTTCCGGCTGTTTTCGCGTCCGGACGGACGTCTGTATGGCTTCCGCGCCGTCTCCCACGATCTCGATTTCGGACAGGAGATTGGTGCCGATGCCCTTTTCCCGCGCAAGTGCCAGGTAATTGAGGCATGCCGTTCCGTCGGGCCGGTACAGCTTCTCGGCCTGCGGGTCATTGCCCATCTGCATGGAGGCGATGCTGTCCGTGGCCACCGGATCCTTGCCTGCCAGAAGCAGGTTGTACGCTTTGGGCTGGAATGTGGTCGCGGTGGGCAATTCCCCGCCGTCCGCGGTCTTGATGCCGTCGATCACGGCGAGGTGGATGGGCCTGGCCATGTTCAGGTCGCAGATGGCCCGCTGAAGGTCCTGCTTGTCGTCTTGGGTGATGCCGCTGTGCAGCTTCGAACGCCATCCGCTGCCCATTTCAGGCAGTAGCGGAACGATGCCGATGAGATTCTTCATCGAATGCGTCACGCACGCAGTGAGGTGGTGTTTCATCTTCGGGATGGAGACGAATGCGTTCACTTCGGTCAAAATCCGGTTGAGCTTGAAGCTCTCCCGATCGCAAAAGCTGCTTCCCACGGGCTGATCCGCGAAATCCCCGTACGGCGCGGTCTTGTTGAGGTCGATCAGCGTGGCGCC
>JAFGAX010000171.1 GCA_016933415.1 bacterium | reverse complement strand
CGGACCAGAATTTCATAGTCCTGCATTTCACTCTGATAGTTGAATTGCTCGACTCGGCCTTCGGCAATGGCGGTGACAAGAGCATCCCTGACGATCTTGTACTCAAACGTGTTCAACACTTTCGTCTGGCCGCCCCCGGCCGGCACGATATCGCCGAATTCGCTGAACACTTTCGGTTCACCCGGCTTGAACAGAAAGTCGCCCGCCCTGTTGGTGGACCGGTCCCAGGGACCGAATCGGACCCCCAGCCCGTGGATGAAGAATGCGGGATACAACTCCGGAATTTCCGCGTGGTTCACGACTTCCGCGGCGCAGCCGGGGCTCGCCTGCGCCGCCTCGTCATAAACCGCGGGGTCGTCTTTAAACGCCTCCCAATCGGCCATCAACCGCGACACTTGTTCCGTAACCGCATCAACGGTCGCGGGATCGAACAGGCTGAACGGGCAATGCGAGAAACGGTTTGTCGTGTGGACGATCATGAAATGAAACCGCCCGAGATCCGCGTCCCATTCCCCGGGATCCCCCAGAACGGACCCGGCGGAAACCGACGCATTCAGCGTGACCCGGGGATTCCGGAGATGCCCGTAGAGGACGTCCCATTGGGGATCCGCCTCGGAACGGACGGTGATGCCGTAATCCTGCGTGTCCTCCCGGAAGTCCAGTTGAACGACGCGGCCCGAAGCCACGGTTCGGACCGACGTATTTTTCAGAACACGGAACTCGAAAGCGGGAAATTCCCGGACGACGCCGTTTGCATCCGTCACCCGGGCCCCGAATTCCACGAACACCCTGTCCCCCCCGGCTTTGAACAGGAAGTCACCCGCCCGATGGGTGGATGGATTCCAGGGGCCGAATTCCACGCCGAGATTGCGGACCCGGAACTCGGTTTCCTCGGTCGGGTCCGGATTCGGATCTTCTCCGGGATCCGGCTCCGGTATCGGGATCTCCGCTTCCGTATCGTTCAGGGACACAATCCCGCAACCGGCCGTCACCTGGCCTTCCTGGTTATAAATCGCCGCGTCCCTCTTGAATGCCTCCCAATCGCCCATATGCCGGGCCAGCTTCGCGCCGGCTGATGCCGCGCCGGATGAATCAAAGAAGCTCATGGGGCAGTATGCATACCGGTCGGCCGTATTGACAACCATGATCTGAAATCGTCCGAGATCGTCGCTCCATGGCCCGGCGATTCCGAGCCGTCTCCCGGCGTCAACCGTGTCCCCGACTGCGACTTGCGGTTCCCGGACATGACTGTAGCACACGTCCCAGCGGGGATCCGCGATGGACCGGGCCACAATCCGGTAATCCCCCGTTTGGGCCCGGAAATTCAGCTCCACAACACGGCCCCTGGCCACGGCCTGAACCGGCGTATTCCGGACGATTCTGTACTCAAAAGCCGGGAACGCCCTGACCCGGCCGTCCGAGGTTGTTTCCCTCGATCCGAATTCAATGAATACTTTGCGTTCACCGGACTTAAACAGAAAGTCGCCCGCCCGGTTGGTGATCCGGTTCCAGGGACCGAATTCCACGCCAAGTCCGCGGAGGACAAAAAGGGAGTCCTCAACCGTCGATGGATCCGGCACCGGTTCTCCGTCCGTGTTGCGATTTTCAGGTTCGGTGCCCTTCTGGCAGAAGAGGAGAAACAGGAGGCCCGTCAGAGCCAGTGATGTTCCCAGACTCGGTGGGGTTGCGAAAATCAGGCGTCGAAGGGTGAATCGCATTGCGGTCTCCTCCCGGGTTGCCACATCGACCGCACAGTCCGGGGACTGATCCTCCCGCGACGGATACGGTCCGTCCCTGTCATTGACAGCCCGTGACTGTTTTTATCGCCAAGGCCATCGCCCCCAGGTAAACGCTCCGGGAGGTTCTGAACCTCCCGGAGCGTCCGGAATAAGGTTCCTGTCTTTTTATCCTCAGGGTTCGGATGACAACCCAGAACCCACCTGTCGTCCGAAAGGCCCGTGGAAAGCCTGCCCCGGACTTGTTACGGGGAAGCGGGTGACCCGAAGGGTCATTTCGGACCAACAATACTTCAGGCCGGATTCTGGATGCTGTTTTAACCCGGAACCCGGGACTCGAAACGCGGAACTCCTATTTTCTTTGAACTTTGAACCTTGAACTTTGAACTGATCCTTACCCCGGATTCGCGATGATCTCCATCCACTTCCGCGCCTCCGCCTGCATCGCATCGGGCTCGCGTATCCGTCTGCACACGGCCGATCCGCAGAATATCCCTTCCCTGTCGTAAGCGGCCAGCTCCTTCAGGTTGTCCAGAGAAATCCCGCCCGTGTAAACCATGCGCAGGCCCTTATACGCGCTTTTGTACTGTTTGGACAGGGAATAAAAACGGGTGTGTTCCGTGACCGCCGGGAAAAGCTTGTACACCCACTGGTGGGGATGCTTCTCCCGCAATTCCTCCAGCTCGCAGTTGTACAAGCCGGCTTTCTGAACGAGCTGTTTGCCCGCGTCCGAGAGGCCGCCCGGCACTGCCGTGACATCCCGCTCCACACAGGCCGCGACCACGGCCGGAATGTAGTCCGCGGATATGATGCCGGACGCGCCCGCGTCCATGGCCCGTTCGGCCTGCCTGGCCGTCATCACCGTTCCCGCGAAAACCAGCGCGTCCGGGTGCTTCCGGACGGTTTCGCGGATGCCGTCCAGGGCCTTGTCCGTGCGGAACGCGACCTCGAGGATCACGCCGGAGGGGCCCAGGCTTTCATAGGCCGTGACGCAGTCGTCCACGGATTCAGGCGCCAGAAAAGCGAGCAGTCTGCGGGACTCCAGCAATTCGAAGGCTTTTTTGGACTTATTCATGATTGCCTTTCATGGTTGCTGCCGGGACGATGAAGCCGTTACGGAATCGGCCTTACCTGAAAACCCAGCCCTATAATCCAATCCGTTTCAATCCGCCGTATCCGCCTGATCCGTGTTCCATTTTTTCGTTTTTGTCACTCACCGGGCGGAACGATCTGCAGCGGCGCGCCGAGCCGCTCGACGGTGTGACTGAGCCAGGTCTTGAACGCGGCGAGCGATCGGACGCCGCCGGGCTCCTGCTCCCAGCAGCCCGCCAGATAATAGGTCAGTTCCCCGTCCCTAGGCTTGAGCACCACGACATGGCTGTGCTGGTCCTCGGCCATCTGAATCCGGTCGCCGTTGCGGAAGAACACGGCCAGCCCCAGGCTGTCCCCGGCCAGGCTCTGCCTGCCCCAGGTCGCCAGATACGACCATTTTCCTTCGGTCGGCCCGTTCAGGACCGCCGTGCCGTCCATCCGCACGATGCCGGTGCACAGGTTCACGGGATTTTGATCCATGGCAATCGCGTGTTTCGTCAGACGGTCCCCTGCGGTGATGGACAGGTCGGACGTCAGCCGGTACTTGTTCCCTCCGATTTTCCACCCGCTGTACAGAATCCGAACGGAGGAAAAAACCGGCCCGTTCGAGGTGATCCGGCAGAACACGCTGTCCGTGACCGCGACGCGTTCCGCTTTTCCTTTCAGCCACATGCCGAGGGATCCGAGTCCCAGGGACGGCCCCACCTTCAGGACATCCTGGCCCCAATCCAGCATGGAATGATAGGAGTCGAATCCGTCCTGTCCCACATCCTGCAGCACCATGTCCGGTATTTTCTTTCCGAACATGTCGATCGCGTTCCGCCAGTCGAGGTATAACCGGTAGGCCGCGCGGTCCGATTCCCATCCGGGACCCTCGTACCGGATGTCGAACGAGTGGTCCGTATGCTCCGGCGGCACGCGGATCGAGGAGACGTTCTCGAAAACCCCGCCCTCGTACACGCGCTTCACGAAACGGCCGCCGGTTTTGCGCGACAGTTCGGCCTGGGTCCGCTTGGGATAAGCGCGGACCTTCACGCCGTCCGCCGCGGTGTGGATGACGAACGCGCGCGCCTCGCCCGCCTTGAAATCGGACAGGAAGACGAATCGGTCGGTGTGGCCGTCGCCGTCCCCGTCGACCGCCTGGCTGGCCAGCTCCCGTCCCCGGTGCAGAACAACAGCCGCGTCCGGATTGAAAAGCGCGACCGATCCGGGAATTTCGCCGGGGCTGAGCGACACGATCTCGTCCTTGCGGTCGAACGGGGCCGGATTACGGACCGTCATCACGAATGAGAGCGGATATTCATTCTGGATCTGTTTCGAGCCCTGGTTCACGCCGCAGGCGCAGATCACGGCCAGCAGGGCGGCGACGAATAACTTCGTCCGATCATTCATGGGTTTTCCTTCCATATTCGGGTCCGAACCGTCCGTTGATGAAATTTAATTAAAAAACTCGGGAAAAACCGCTGAAAAATGCGGGCCGAAACCTACGGAGTCCCGCGGAATCCCCACGACTGAAGTCGTGGGCTACGGAGTCGTGGGCTGTTTCTCCGTTTCTCCGATACCCCGTCACTCCGTTACCTTCTTCCCCACGACTGAAGTCGTGGGCTACGGAGTCGTGGGCT
>JAFGAX010000170.1 GCA_016933415.1 bacterium | reverse complement strand
TCCGAACGCGTACAGGAGCCCGATGAAGGCCTCCAGGTGGATATCCCGCCGGGAGGCGAAAGCGATGATAAAGCCCCCGGCAAGTGCGAATCCGAGAGATATCGGATAGATGAAATGGCCGTCCAGAAACAGGAGGGAAATGGCCGCTCCCAGTGCGGCCATCTGCCCGATGGCCAGGTCGGTGAAGATGATGCCGCGCCGGATGATTTCCAGCCCGAAATAGGAATGGATGCCCAGGAGGACGAGGCAGAGGATGAAGGCGGAGAGGAGAATGTCACTCATGGGTCAGCCTCCCGACGATTTCATCGAACAATGTCACGATCCCTTCCGCGCCCGGAACCGCGCCCACGTCATGCGGGAGCGCAACCATGGGAATCTTGTACTTCTGCGACAGATGCCGGGCCGCGGCGTCCGGGTTGTAGATGTCCTGCAGGATGAAGCGGATGTGTGTATTTTTGATGATCTGCTCCAGGCCTTCGATGTGGCGGGAGGTCGGCGGAATGCCTGGAAGCGGCTCGAGGGTCCCGGCCAGCTTCAATTGAAACCGTCGCATGAAATAATCGAAATTCTTGTGGTATTCGATGACCATAGCGCCGCTCAGCGGCTTCAGTCGGTTTTCCCACTCCGACAGCTTGACGGCCCAGGAATCGCTGAACGATTTCAGATTCGCGCTGAAAACCGCCGCCGACCCGGGTTCCATCTCGCTGAGCCGCTCCGCGACAGCCTCCGCCAGAATCGGAATATTTGCCGGATCCAGATAGTAATGCGGGTTGCCCTCCGGATGAACGTCTCCCTGCGCGCGCGACACGCTGGAGGGAACGTCGATCATCGTGACGGCGCCGGACAGATCCAGAAGGCCCGACGTTCCGGCCTGAATTTTCGGATTGTTGGCCTGGTTGAGAAGCGGCGGGAGCCATCCGATTTCGAGCTGGCCGCCGTTGATGACCAGCAGGTCCGCCTTCCGGAGATGCGCGATGAACGAGGGCCTGGGAACGATGGTATGGGGGTTCCAGTCGCCCCTGGCGAGCGCATGGACCCGGACGTTTTCACCTCCGACCTTTTCGACGATTTCCGCGATATAGGGATAGGTGGCCACGACCTGGACGCGGCGCGCCGAGGCCTGGCTGAAGCAGGCGAAGACGGCCAGTGCCAGAATGCATCTTTTCATTGGGTTTCTCCTTGGTTTTTTAAAAGGGATGCGCGCCGTGCGCGCCGATCGAAAGATTGCACTGCAGAATCAGCTCCCGCACGGCCTCCGGACGGAAAGACATGCCTTCGCCGCGGTACAGGGAGCGGTCCTCGTTATACTGAAGCCGGATCCGGGAGAACTCGGTCGGATTGAATTCCGTCATGGCGGACAGCCGCCAGAGATTTTCCGGACCCTCCATCCGGACGCCGTCGAAACGCCGGTCGTTGCCGAGCATGCGGTCCACCCGGACGCCAAGCCGGCTGCGCATGCCGTACTTGAAGACCGCCTGTCCGTAAAGGCCCGATTGCCGGCTGAGGAGAGACGCATCCCGAACGGCCTCCAGGGCGTCCTTTTCGTACAAACGCCCCTCCGTCCGGCGGTGCATGCATTCGGACTGGAAGGAGAGATAGCGGTTCGAATCGATGAAGCGCCGCAGCGTGACGCCGGCCCCGATCAGGCGGGTGTCGGCCCGCCGCGCCTCGCCTTCCGTTCCCGCCTCGCCGAAGCCCCGGTCGGACCGCGTCCCTCCGGACGCGGCCGAGGCGTTCAGCAGCACGACCCAGTCGCCAGCGTCAAAGGATGTGCGCGTGAACATTGTGAACAGGTTGACGCCGTCCTTCCCGCCTTCCCGGAACGAACCGGACGGGTCCTCGAATCCGGACCGGCCGAAACTGGCCTCGTTCTCTCCGGTCAGGGCTTCCGCGCCGATCATCCAGTACACGGATGCGGGGAGCACGCAGGTCAGTTGAACCCCCTTCTCG
>JAFGAX010000169.1 GCA_016933415.1 bacterium | reverse complement strand
CTGAAAAACATGGAAGAGGCGATCGTTCCGCAGATCTACAAACCGGAGCGCATCGACCGGCAGGTCATGGTCGAAAGCGAACGCGCCTTTGCGATGGCACGCCGCATCGTCAGGGAGGAAGGGATATTTGTCGGGATGAGCAGCGGGGCGGCCATGTCCGCGGCGCTGGAGGTGGTTGACGGGATCGAACACGGCTGCATGGTCGTGATCTTCCCCGACAGGGGGGAGAAATATCTCAGTACGAAATTATTTGAGCCCTGGGCGAAAGGTTCGTCTTAGGGTTCGCGTTTCACAAGCTTAAAGACATACCCGCTGTACGGTTCCGTTTCGACCGTAAAGACATTCGCTTCGGCCGCATGTTGCCGTACGACAGGTTCCGCATTCAGGCATTCCAGGCTTGCGGCGCCGAATTCGGGGGGGAGTGCGATCCTGATCCGGCCGGGCGCCTTGTCGCGGTAGATCAGGGTAAGCAGCCGCCCGTTAAAATCCGAACGCAGGTAGGCATAAACCTGTTCATCGGCGCGCAGCGTCATATAATCGCCGTAGCGCAGGGCGGAATGGTCGCGCCGCAGTGCCGTCATCAGGGAGACATAGTTCCGCAATTCCCGTTCGCGCTCCGTGGTCTTCCAGCGCATCATGCGCCGGTTGTCCGGATCGGCCGCGCCGCTCATGCCGATCTCGTTCCCGTAATAGATCACCGGCGGGCCCGGGATGGTCATCAGATAGGTCATATAGGTTTCGATCTTGTCGTAGGTCAGGGGATCGTCCACCGTGATATGCTTCTGCCAGCCGACTTCCTGGGCATTGTCGCCCCAGTCGAGATCCCCCTCGAGATATGCCGGATAGCGCGGCTGGTCATGGCTGTCCATCAGATTCGCCATCAGGTGCAGTTGTCCGTAGATATCGACCACCCGGTCCATTTCATCCGCCAGGGAGCCGAAGCCTGCGCCGTCCACGGCAAAGGCGTAGCGGGCCGGCCAGTAAAGATTGAAATTGAATTGCGCCGAGAGCTGGCCGTTGTTGACGTAGGAGTGGATCAGCGCATGGTCGCCGAAGGTCTCGCCGATCTGATAGACATCCTTCCCGGGGAACTCGCTCCGGATCCGGCGTGTCAGGGCGCGCCAGAAACCATTCGGCACGTGCTTGACCGCGTCATGCCGGAACCCGTCGATCTGATAGTGCTTCAGCCACCATACGGCGTCGCTGACCATCGTGTCGACCGCCTCCGGCGAGCGGGGATAGTCGAAGCTGGGAAGGTAGGATTCGAACCAGGTCGTCAGGCGGTATTCGTCAAAAAGACGCAGGTTATTTCTTCCGTCCGGCAGGGTGTAGTCTCCGAACCATTCGGGGTGGTCGCGGTAATAGGGGTGTTCCCGGTGCACGTGATTGGAGACAAAGTCCATCAGAATGCGGATGCCCCGCCGATGTGCCACGCTCACCAGGGTTCCGGCGTCTTCGAGGGTCCCGTAATGCGGGTCCACCTCCCGGTTCGCGACCGGCCAGTAGCCGTGGTATCCGCTGAACATGCGGTGCGGCTCGGGCGTTTCCCGGTACGGGTTCGGCGTGTTTTTGATGAAGGGAAGGATCCAGATCGTGTTGACGCCCAGCCCGTTGAAATAACCTTCGTCCAGTTTTTCGATGATGCCCTGAAGGTCGCCGCCGTTGAAATTGGCGCGGTCGGCCAGCGCGGCATGCCGGATGGGAGCGTTGTTCGAGGGATCTCCGTCCCGGAAACGGTCCGGCATCAGGGAATAGATGATCGCGTCCTGCCACCTGAAGGCGCCGCCGTTCCCGGCGGGGAGCCCGTTCTCCAGAATGATCTCCGCAAGGTTGGAATTCGTTGAAGACCCGCTCCAGGCCAGGCGGAGCCGGGAGCTTTTTTCCGCCAGGGCGGCGGGAAGGGTGACCGTGATCCGTTTTCCCCGAACGCATATCCGGGAAGCGGGAAGCCGCCGGTTGTCCAGCAGGGCGACGATCTCGTCCCGGGCGTAATCCCCTGCGTAGTCGTTGGAAAGGAGATGGAAATTCAGTTTAAGCCGTTTCCCCGCCGTATAGCTTTCCG
>JAFGAX010000168.1 GCA_016933415.1 bacterium | reverse complement strand
TACGACCCGATGCGCAAGCAGGGAGCCATACTCCTGGGCAACGGCGGCGACAACAGCAATGGTTCACAGGGCACCTTTTACGAGGGCGCCATAACGGCGCCCGGCACTTTTCCGACGCAGGAAACCAACCAGAAGGTGCAGGCCAACATCACAGCCGCACGGTACGATGTGCCGCGGCTGCGCATGGCGCCGGCTTCGGCTGTTGACGCCCCGCCGGGACTCCAGACATTCCAGCCGCGGTCTTCGAAGAACATCACCGTGACTTTCACGAATACCACGGGCGCAGCCGTGAGCGGCCTCCGGTTGGGCATTTCCGCGCCCAAGGGATGGAAATCCGCGGTATTGGACTCCAAAGGCGCAGAAAAGGAATTCACCGGCCCGATTGCGCCGGGCGCGACAGTGGACGCCACCTTCAAGGTGACCTCCGGGCTGGAATTCTTCAACGGCGATCTGGCAGGCAAAGCCTTGTGGACAAATCCGGCGAACGGCCAAAAGCAATCCGAGACAACCGTTGAAAAAGTGCGCAACGTCCGCCCGGTCAAGATCAACGAATTCCGGATCAGTGACGGATCCCCGGGCAATTCGACGAATTCATTCATCGAGCTATACAACGCCGGCAGCGAAACCGTCGACGTCTCCGGATGGAGCCTGACCCAGCATCCGACGCAGGAAGCGGTTTTTTCGTCGATCCGGATCCCGGACGGAACGAAGATCGCGCCCCGCGGTTTCTACCTGCTCGGGCTTTCCAATTCCGGGCTTGCGGTGCCAGCGAAAAAGGGTGAGACCGTCCTCTATGTCCGGAGCACGTCCGGCATGTCGGTCGGCGATATGGTCGAAATCGGCGCGGGGTCCACGGCGGAAACCCGCAGAATCACCGGCGTCCGGAATCCACCGGCGGATGCGGGAGCCCCCGGCCGCGGCGGTTTCGGCAGGCGGGGTGAAATCCGCGGTCAGACGACCGTGTGGCAGCCCCTGCCCGACGGTCCGGTGATCACGATCCCCGCGGGTTCGACCGACATCCCAGTCACGAGCGTCGCCGGTTTTGAATCCGGCCAGAAGATGGCCATCGGATACGGCGCGGCCTACCCCGCGGTCGCGCAAGCCATCGAGAAATACGAGGTGGTCACGATCACTCAAGTCGGCAAACCCGGCACCCAGGCCTGGCTATCCATGGACGCGAAAGCAGGCGACACAAACATCAAGGTCTCTTCAGTCGAAAACATTTCGGCCGGCGACAGGATCCGATTGGACATCGACAGCGAGGGACACGGCATCGAGACCGTCACGGTCAAGGCGGTCGGCACGCAGTCGTCCCGCAGCACCTTCAACGGTCCCCTGACGGATCAGGATGACCCGGGAACCGGCCTGGATCTGGCGGAACCGCTGAAATTCAATCACGCGTCGAACATGCCTCTCAGCGTCCGCGGGACTGGAATCCTGTTCGAGCCGGAGACGGCCTTCGACCACTCGAGCAATGAGCCCGTACTGGCGCTCGGGTCCTTTATCACACTCGATCAACCCCTGGCCGGGGACCACGACATCCACGCCGTGGTTCGTGACGCAAAGGTCACGACCGCCGGGTACCAGGGAACTCCGGCGCCCGACCAGTGGTTCGGCGGACCCGCGCTCGGCGCCAGGGCCGGGGCCATGGTATTGCATGACGCAGCCGGCCGGGTCGTCGACAGCCAGAACTACGGAGGTCTCGTCGATCCATGGGCTGCGGAGGGATATCAGGCCGTTTCCGGAGCCGATGCGAACGGCTGCTTTGCGCCCGCGCCCGTTGCGGGCAGGGCCCGATTCGGCTTTTTCGGGATGGGCATGCCGGCCGCCGGCGATCCCCATGTCAGCGCGGGACGATTTCCGGATGGTCTCGACACGGACAGCAACTGCGCGGACTTTCTGGTGCACGCTTCCGCCTCCCTGGCCGTAACCGCGGGCGCGGGCGCGGATAATATCAAAGTCACGGGAGTGGGGCGCTTCGCCGCGGGTCAGACGATCGTTGTCGATACGGGCGGAAACCGCGAGACAGCGGTCATCGCCGAAGTCGGCACGGCCGGGGGCACCACGGCGGCCGCAGCCGCGGACGCGGGCGCGACTGGTCTCACGGTCGCGGGAGTCGAAGGTTTCACGGCCGGCCAGACGGTGGTGATCGACGCGGGCGCGAACCGTGAGACGGCGGTTATCGCCTCCGTTACCCGCGGCCGCCGCGCATTCGGCAACCGTCAGGCGGTCGATGCGACGATCACTTTCGGAGCGCCGCTCGCGTTCGGCCATGCGGCCGGGGCGCAGGTTTCCGGAAGCGGCATTACGCTGGCCGCGCCCTTGACGCGTCCCCACGACAGCGGGGCACCGGTCGCCAACGGCGTTCCCACGCCGGGCGGCCCGAACCGGTATTACCGGTGAACCGGACAGCAGGGTCCGCATCCGGGCAAACGGCCGGCAGCCGGCGATGCGGCCCCTGATCCCTGACGCGACGGCTCCGCGGCCCGCAGGAGAAAGGCGGTGCCGCGGGGCTTTCTGCTCCCCCCATTCCCTCGAACGCAAAGGAGATCCCGCCATGCGAGGAGTCGTCCTGTTCAGTCTCGCGATCGGGCTTCTGATCGCGCCCATCACGAAGAGTCAGGCATCGGATTCCGCTGCAGCGCAGCAGGCGGGAATCCTTCCCGCTGAAACCGGCGCGAGAACCGTGGAAGACGGAGGAACCGGCCCCTATCCGGCTTTGATGGCGTCGGACAGCACCCTGGCCACGCACACGATCTTCAGGCCGAGGGATTTGGCCGTTTTCGACGGGAAGAACAGGCTGCCGGTGTTTGCGTGGGGGAACGGGGCCTGCGCCAATTCGCCATGGGAGCATCTGAACTTTTTATCCGAGGTGGCTTCGCACGGTTTTCTCGTCATCGCCATCGGTCCCATGCCAGGGGAAGGGGAGCGTGGAAGCGGAAGATCGAAATCCTCGCAATTGATCGACGCGATCGATTGGGCCGCGGCCCAAAACGATGATCCGTCCGGTCCCTATCACGGCAAAATAGACATCCATAACATGGCGGTCGGCGGCATGTCCTGCGGCGGATTGCAGGCGTATGAGGCGGCCCCTGATCCGCGCGTGAAGACCGTGATGATCTGCAACAGCGGCATTTTCATCCCCGGCACCGAACCCGGCGGCGGCCGGGGCGGCCTGCCGGGCATGCCCGCCCTGACCAAGGATCTTCTGGCGAAGCTGCATTCGCCGGTTCTCTATCTCCTGGGCGGGGAGTCGGATATCGCCTACAGGAACGGCATGGATGACTTCGTCCGCGTCAGCCATGTACCCGTATTCGCCGCGAATCTGGACGTCGGACACGGCGGAACCTACGGCCGGCCCCACGGCGGGGATTTCGCGGTCGTCGCGACGGCCTGGCTGAAGTGGCGGCTGAAGGGCGATGCGGACGCAGGAAGGATGTTCTCTGGGGATTCATGCGGCGTGTCGCGGATGCCCGGATGGAGAGTGGAGAAGAAGAACATCCCTTAGCGGAATTCCGTTCCCGGAGTTCGAAGGAGTTCCGGTCGGAAGCGGCCTGCGGATGTCGCCGTCCGCAAACGGCTTCGGCGGCACAGGCGTCAGCCGGTTCCCGGATGACCCACGGCCGGGCCGTCGGAAAAAGCGGATGCAGACCCGGTCATGGGAAACGAGAAAGGCACGAACGATGCGCAGTAGATACGGAATTCTTGGATTCGTTATGGCCGTCTCGGCCGCGTTCGGCCGGCAGGGCGACCGGGTGGATATTGGGACCCTGAAGACCGGGATAAAAGTCTCTTTTCTCCGGGATACGAAAACCGGATGGGGCGTCGAAATCGCCGGGGGCGGCGGCCCGCGCCTGGCGCAGTCCAGGCCCGCTCGGATCCAGATTCTGCGTATGGATGACAGCCTTCTTGAACTCGCGGCAGGATATCGGACGGTCCAAAAAACGCGATCCGGAATCGAAGCGGCCGCTGAAATCGCGTGCGAAGAAAACGCCGTATTTCACGTGCGGGACTCCTGGAGCCTGAAAGACGATATATTGACGGTGCGCCGGAAGGTGGAAGTGAGGGGCCTCGCTCCGGGCGGTTTCAATTCGTCCGTCGTATTCGAGGCCGATCCGTCCGTCCGCTGGGCCGACGTGAACTGCCTGGCGCCGGGCGCGTTGTACGGGGATCCTTCCTTCAACGGCGAACGCTCCCCGGGCGGCACGAGGAATCACGCCGGCCGGCGGTTCCTCATGCGCGAGGACATGCTTCCGGCGCCCCTGTTCGCGCTCCTTTTCGGCAACGGGTTCTCCGTCGCCGTTCTCGACCCCTCGCCGCGGTGCGAATCGACCGTCGAAGAGACGAAGCTCGCGAAAAACATCATGACCGACGGCCGGTTTCAATTCGGATCCATCGGAGCGTGGCAGGAAGACGATCATCCGATCGAGTTCGGGCTCCGATTCCCCGGCACGATGAACCTGTACGCGTTCGGCCCGGGCGCCGCGGAACGGTGGATACGGCGGTTTCATCCGATCGAGCCGGGCGTCTCCCACGGTTACGAGGTGCGCTTCCGCTTCGGGCGGGACGAGTCGTTCCGCGATCTGACGCGGAACGCCTGGCGATGGGCGTGGAACACGTTGAAGCCGGCGGTCAGCCCCATCGATGTCGGGCAGATGCGCCGCGTTCTGATCGATCACCTGGCCGATCAGGCCGCGACGATCGACGGACGCACCGCCATCCCATTCGCGGTCGCCACATTCGATACGGCTTCTCCGCAGTGGAATTGGACCATGGCCGCCATGGGATTCGTGGGAAAAAACCTCGAGTGCGCGGACCTGCTCCTGCGGGAAGGGGACCGCGACGGCACCGGCCGCGGACAGAGGATGCGACAAACCGGGCAGTCCATCATTGCGTCCATGATCCGCGCCCTTCAGACCGTGCCGCTTCAGGCGACCGGTTATGATCTGGCCACCGGAAAACCCTGGACTGGCGAGCGGCAGGAATGGCTCGCGCCCTGGCTGAGGAACGCCACGGAAGACATGGCCGTGCTGATGCGGGCATACCGGCGCGAGCGCGGCCTGGGACGGGAGCATCCGGAATGGCTCGCCTGGGTGAGGACGTACGCGGACTGGCTGATCCCGCAGCAGCGGGAGGACGGTTCATTTCCCCGGCTGTGGAAACCCGGCAGCGACGAGGTTGCGGAACCGACCGGAACGGCCAGTTACTGCCCCGTGCCCATGCTCGTCCTGATGACCGAAGAAACGGGCGATTCACGGTATGCGCAATCGGCCGTACGCGCCGCGGAATACGTCTGGGAAAATTTCGGCAAACGGGGATTCTACGCCGGAGGCGCCAGCGACAATCCCAACATCACGGACAAGGAAGCCGGCATGCTGAGCCTGGAGGCCTTTCTGATCCTTTACGAATCGACCCGGGATCCCGCATGGCTGGAGCG
>JAFGAX010000167.1 GCA_016933415.1 bacterium | reverse complement strand
TGTTCGGGAAATCCAGCCTGTCCGTCCGCTCCGAACAGGGATACGAGATCGGACGGCCGTCGCTGCTGCGCCTGGAGGCGGAGGAGAGGGACGGACGGATACGCGTCCTCGTGGGGGGCCGGGCGATCACGGCGGCGCGGGGGGAATTTGCATGATCGTTTTCACAAGGAGGATTCATGAAACGTGATTTCCTGGACATTACGGATTTGTCGGCCGGCGAGATCCATCGGCTTTTCAGTCTGGCCGCGGACCTCAAGAAAAAGCAGAAGAAGGGAAAGGCGCATCCGATCCTCAAGGGGAAGACCCTGGCGATGATTTTTCAGAAGCCGTCGACCCGGACCCGCATCTCATTCGAAACCGGCATGGTTCAGCTCGGCGGGCACGCGATTTACATTTCCCCGGACGAGATGGGGCTGGGCAAGCGCGAGACCGCGGCGGACGTGGCGCGGGTGCTGTCGCGGTACAACGACGGCATCATGGCCAGGGTTTTCTCGCACGACCTCCTCGCCGAACTCGCCCGGCACGCCTCCATTCCCGTGATCAACGGGCTTTCCGACTGGTCCCACCCATGCCAGATCCTGGGGGACATGCTGACCATTCTCGAGCACCGCGGCGCGTTCGACGGTCTCAAGGTGGCCTGGATCGGCGACGGGAACAATGTGGCGCACTCCTGGATTCACATGGCCATGCGCATTCCCATGGAGCTGGTCCTCGCCTGCCCCGCGGGATTTGATCCGGACAAGGACCTGGTCGCGAAAGCCAATGACGCGAAAACCAGCCGGGTCCGCATCGTGCGCAATCCGCTGGAGGCCGCGGAAGAGGCCGACGTGCTGTACACCGATGTCTGGGCGAGCATGGGGCAGGAGAAGGAAGCCGCCCGGCGGAAAAAGGCGTTTAAAAATTTTCAGGTGAATGACCGGCTGGTCGAGAAGGCCAAGCCGAACGTGCTGGTGATGCACTGCCTGCCGGCCCACCGGGGCGAGGAGATATCCGAATCCGCGCTGGAAGGGCCGCGGTCCATTGTTTTCGACGAGGCTGAAAACCGCCTGCACATCCAGAAGGCGATTCTGGTCACGCTGATGAAGAAATAAGCCGGTTCCGGTCAGACTGATGCGGATCCTTCATTTCGCCGCGGAAAACTTCGCCGGCGTGCCCGGCACCCTGGTCCGCGCCGAGCGCGAGCTGGGGCATGACAGCCTGCTGATGACCCTGTTCCCCTCGGCGCAGGGAATCGCGGATGGCGAACTCTGCCTGAACCTGCCGTTCGTGCGTTCGGCCGCGGTGCGCCGCATCAAGGCGTTGCTGCACCCGGATTCCGTCCGCGTGGGAACCCGACGCCGCGGCGGCGCGGCCGGATATCCGCCGGTCTGGACGCCTGCGAACGGAATTCAGGCGGCGCTTCTCCGGCTCCGGGACCGGATCTGGGAACCGGCCATCCGGCACACGCTCAGACGCGTCCGCATCGAAGACGTGGACATTCTTTTTCTGGACGGCGGCCTCGGTTTTCTCCGAAACGACACAATCGCCGCCGGTTTGAAGGCGAGGGGGAAACGGATCGCGGTCGGATACTTCGGCAGCGATCTGCGGACACGCGGCATCCTGCCGGAGATCGACCGGCTGGCCGACTTCCGGTTCACCGTGGAATTCGACCATACACTCCTGTATCCGGGCATCGCCTTCGTCTACTTCCCCTTCCGGCTGCCCGGCTTTCATCGCCCGCCGGCGCCGCCCGGCGGACGCATACGGATCGGACATTCGCCATCCAACCGGGCCATGAAAGGGACGGAATCCATCCTCAACGGACTGCGTCGGCTCAGCCGGGATTTCCCGGTCGAAACCGTGCTGATCGAAGGCCTGCCATACGCGGAGGCGCTGTCCGTGAAATCCACCTGTGACCTGTTCGTGGATCAGCTCGGGGAACTCGGATACGGTATCAGCGGGCTGGAGGCCCTGGCCATGGGCATTCCGACGGCCGTTCAGCTCATGCCCGATTTCGACCGGTTTCTGGCCCCGCATCCCTTCATCTCCGTCACAGGGGAGGAACTCGCGGAACGCCTGGCCCCGTTCGCCGCATCGGCCGAGCTGAGGCGGAGCCGCGGCGAAGCCGGAAGGGCCTGGGTCCGCGAACGGCATGACCCGGTCCGCGTGGCGAAGGGACTCCTGGACCGGCTCTTCATCCATCCGGAGGCATGCGCGTGATCGAGATCAGGAGATACGGCGAGAATGACCGGCGCCTGTGGGAGGCGTTCGTGGAGAATTCCAATAACGGAACCCTGTTCCACACGCGCGCCTTTCTCGACTACCATCCGCCGGACCGGTTCGAGGACCATTCGCTGGTTTTCACGGAGGAGGGGAGAACAACGGCCCTTTTTCCCGCGGCGGCCAGGACCGTCGATGGGAAACGCGTTCTGACATCCCACGCCGGCGCCTCGTACGGCGGATTCGTGTATCCGGAATCCCTCTCCGTGCGGTCCGCGTTCGATCTGGTCACCGCCCTGCTGGACCACGCCAGGCGCGAGGGGTTCCACGCCATCGACATGACCCTCCCGCCCGTCATCTATCACATGCGGCCCAGCCACTACACGGATTTTGCCCTGTACAAGAACGGCTTCGGTTACCGGAAAAGGGAAATCTCGAGCGTCATTCCGCTGGATTTCCCCGAATCCGGTATACTGGAGCAGTTCAAGCCCGAGGCCCGGACCGCCTATCGGAAATCCGTCAAGTCGGGCGTCACGGTCCGGGAATCCGACGATTTCGCCGCGTTCTATCCGATTCTCCGGAAAAACCTGAAAATGCGGCACAACGTCGACCCCACCCACACCCTCGAAGAGATTCTCAGGCTGAAGTCGATCTTTCCCGAGCGTATCCGGCTGGTGGCCGCTTACGCGGGCGGTTCCATGGCGGCCGGTGTCGTCAATTTCATCTGCAACCGAAAAGTGGTGCTGGCGTTCTACATCAGCCACGACGAGTCGTTCCAGGAGGTCCGGCCCGTCAACCGGCTGTTCCACGAGATCATCGGGTGGTGCATCCGGAACGGCTACGCGTTCCTCGACTACGGCATATTCACGGTGAACGAGGACCCCAACTGGGGACTCGGCAAATTCAAGGAAAGCTTCGGCGCCCGCGGCATCTTCCGGGACACCTACCGCCGGGATCTGTGATCCGACCGGTGTTCCGGGGACCGCACACCAAAAAGGAGCGGCCATGTCCTGGTTCAATCGTCTGATCGTCTGGGTGATGCCCGTTTTCCCCAAATCCTTCATCTGGTTATTCGCCAGGCGGTATGTCGCCGGAAAAACGCTGGCGGATGCGGTCCGTCAGACCCGGAAACTGAACGCAGCCGGGTGTACGGCCACCATCGACGTCCTGGGCGAGGACAACCGGACGATGCAGGAGGCGGAGACCGCGAAGGCCGAGGCGCTGACCGTGTTGGACACGATCCGGGCCGAGGGGCTCAACGCCAACCTCTCCGTCAAGCTCTCCCAGCTCGGGCTGCGGCTCGATGCGGAATCCTGCCGCCACAACGTGGAGGCGCTTGTTTCACGCGCGGCCTCGCTCGGCAATTTCGTCCGGATCGACATGGAGGATTCCACGGTCACCGACGCCACGCTCCACCTGTACCGGGCCGTCCGCAGGGAGCATGCGAACACGGGCGCGGTCATCCAGGCCTGCCTCCGGCGGAGCGAGGACGACGTCCGGGCCCTCATCGGCCAGGGGATCGCGCACCTGCGGCTGTGCAAGGGCATCTACAACGAGGCGCCGGAAATCGCCTACAAGGGCCGCGAGGAGGTCCGCGAACAGTTCCGGAAGCTCGCCCTCATGATGTTCGACGCGGGGGCGTTCGTGGGACTCGCGACCCACGACAAGGCGCTCGTCGACTGGGCCGTCCGGACGATCCGCGAGAGGAACATTCCGAACGACCGGTTCGAGTTTCAGATGCTGTACGGCGTGACCGAAAAGATGCGGGCCCGCCTCGTGGCGCAGGGCTTTTCGCTCCGCGTGTACGTCCCCTACGGCGAGCTGTGGTACGCGTACAGCATGCGGCGCATGAAGGAAAACCCCGCCGTGGCCGGTCACATCGTCAAGAGCCTTTTCATACGGACCTGAGACCATGACCAAGGAAGACCGGTACGAAGCCGCCCTCCGGGAGATCGACGTGCGCCTGGCAAAGGGCGGCGATCTCGCCGCGGACCTGGGCAATGTCGCCGCGGTGATGAAGAAACGGCTGGACCCATTCTGGATCGGCTTTTATTTCGTCCGGGGAGACAAGCTCGTCCTCGGGCCCTTCCAGGGCAGGCCGGCCTGCGTGTTCCTGCCCATCGGCAGGGGCGTCTGCGGCACCTGCGCGGCTCTGCGCGAGACCATCAACGTGCCCGACGTCCACGCGTTCGAGGGGCATATCGCCTGCGATCCGGATTCCAAATCCGAGCTCGTCGTGCCCGTGTTCGACGGCAACGGCGCGGTCCGCGCCGTGCTCGACATGGATTCGGACCGGCCCGCGGCATTCGACGCGATCGACATCCGGTACGCCGAGCGTCTCGCGGCGCGCCTGGCGTGCATGTGGTGAACCGGGTCCGGAGAACCGTGACATGAGCCGAGACGGAAAATCCGGATTTCAGAAGCGCCTGGGGCTGTTCGACTGCACCGCCGTGGTGATGGGGTCCATGATCGGGTCCGGCATCTTCATCGTCAGCGCGGACATGGCGCGCGCCCTCGGGTCGCCCGGCTGGCTGCTCCTGGCCTGGGCGGTCACGGGCCTGCTCACCGTGACCGCCGCGCTCTGCTACGGCGAACTCGCCGGCATGATGCCCCGCACGGGCGGGCAGTACGTGTACCTCCGGGAGGCCTACCACCCCCTGGCGGCTTTCCTGTACGGGTGGACCTCCTTCCTGGTCATCCAATGCGGCACGATCGCGGCCGTCGGAATGGGTTTCGCCAAGTTCACGGGCGTGCTCTTCCCGGTCGTCACGGAATCCACGGTGTGGCTGCAGTGGAAATTTATCAGGCTGACGCCCGTGCACGCGGTCGCCGTGTCCATGATCGTCCTGCTGACATGGATCAACACCCTCGGCATCGTCGCCGGCAAGCGCGTGCAGAACGCGTTCACCTCGTCCAAGACCCTGATCATGGCGGCTTTCATCCTGGCCGGCCTGCTGGCGGCCCGGAATCCGGAAGCCTTGCGGTTGAACGCGGAGGGATTCTGGAAGGCCGCGAGCCTGACGGACCGGGGCCCGGTTCCGCTGTCCGGTCTGGCGCTCCTGGCCACCTTCGGCACGGCCATGGTCGGGTCTCTGTTCTCGTCAGACGCATGGAACAACATTACGTTCTGTTCGGACGAGGTCGTCCGGCCGGGCCGGAACATCCCCCTGAGCCTGTTTCTGGGGACCGCGGCCGTGGCCGTGTTGTATCTGCTGATGAACGTCGTGTACCTGCAGGCCCTGCCGCTTCGGGGCGATCCCGCGGCCGCGGCCGCTTTCGACCGGGGCATCCAGTTCGCAGCGGACGATCGGGTCGCCACCGCGGCCATCGGCGGTCTGCTCGGCGACAGCGCCGCCGTGGTCATGGCCCTGTTCATCTTGATTTCCATCTTCGGGTGCAACAACGGCATCATCCTGTCCGGCAGCCGCATCTATTACGCCATGGCCCGGGACGGCCTCTTTTTCCGGCCGGTCGGCGTCCTGAACCGGCGGGGGGTTCCGGGCCGCGGACTGGCGGTGCAGGGGATCTGGACGTGCCTGCTCTGCCTGTCCGGCACCTACGGCGATCTGCTCGATTACGTCGTATTCGCGGTTCTGCTCTTCTACATTCTCACCATCGGCGCCGTCTTCATGCTGCGGCGGAAACGGCCCGATGCGCCGCGTCCCGTGAAGGCGTTCGGGTATCCGGTCGTGCCGGCCCTGTACATGGCGGCCACGGCGCTCATCCTGGCGGACCTGCTGGTCTTCAAGCCGATGTACACCTGGCCGGGGCTCGTCCTGGTTCTTCTCGGCATTCCCGTCTATTTCGTCTGGAACCGGCGCCGTTCCGCTTCAGCGCCGTCCGAACCTGCGAACCCCTGAACCGGAGCCGATCCATGAAACAGGACCTCGACGCATTCGCCGGCTACCGTGAACGCATGAACGCGGAAATTCTGAATTCCGGCAACCTCGATCTCAAGCGGTTTTTCTCCCTCGACTCCGCCGTGTACCGCGAAGGCGCGCTTCCGCCGAAAACCAAGGAGCTCCTCGGTCTCGTTGCCTCCCTCGTGCTCCGGTGCGACGACTGCGTGCTGTACCACCTGATCCGATGCGGCGAGGAGGGCGTTTCGGACGCGGAATTCCAGGAAACCGTT
Organism: bacterium; assembly: GCA_016933415.1. Classification (GTDB taxonomy): domain Bacteria; phylum Zhuqueibacterota; class QNDG01; order QNDG01; family DTFT01; genus JAFGAX01. The sequence continues at coordinate 4,043 of JAFGAX010000167.1, read as the reverse complement.
TCCATCGCCCTGGTCGTCGGCGGTTCGATCACCATTCCCCATCTCCGCCGCGCGTTCGAGATGTGGGCGAAAATCCAGGACCGGAAAAAGACGGATGGAGCTCAGGGAAAAACTTGACCGTCTGGGCGTCGCCGGTTCCCGGACGCCGAAGGAACCAGTCCGGCGCGGGCTGGACAACCTGACCGATCACGTTTCCGGCTCGGAGTGCCGCTCCGGTTCCGGTCCTTTTTATCTTTCCAGCTCCATCTTTCCCGAAAATCACGCCCACGGCCGCGAGCCCATCCGGGGATGGTTCGACATTCCGGCGGACCGTCTCTCCTGGATGGGACGGGATCCCGCATTGTCCGGCGCGGACCTCCGCAGCGCCCTGTTTCTTGACACTGAGACCACGGGACTGGCGGGTGGAACGGGCACGGTGCCGTTTCTGGTGGGCATCGGGGCCTTCGATGGAACCGGATTCCGGGTCGATCAGTATTTCATGCGGGACCTCGACGAGGAAAAGGCGGCGCTCCAGGCCGTGGCCGGCCGGCTGGAGGAGGCCGGACTGCTCGTCACATACAATGGAAAATGCTTCGACGCGGCCCTGCTGGCCTCGCGGTTCACGCTCAGACGCATGCGCACGCGCATCCGCGAGATTCCGCACGTGGATCTGCTGTTCACGGCGCGTCGCATCTGGAAGCGGCGGCTCGTCGACTGCAGTCTGTCGAACGTGGAAGACCGGGTGATCGGATTCAAGCGGCAGGACGACGTTCCCGGTTTTCTGATCCCGGGGCTGTACTTTGACTGGCTGAGAACCCGGAACGCGGCGGGCCTGGCGCCGGTGTTCCGCCACAATGTCTGGGACATCCTGGCCCTGGCCGCGCTCGGGTCCATCGCCGGCCGGATGTACGGACGTCCTCTCGAATCCATCCGGCATCCGCAGGACGGCATCGGACTCGGCCGGGCATTCGAGTCCCTGGGCCGGTTCGAGACCGCGGCCTCCTGTTATCATCGTGTTCTCGAAGGCGCCTCCGGCAGGGAAGAGAGGGAGGAGGCCCTGTTCCGGCTGGGCTTTGCGCTGAAACGCTCCGGAGACTGGACCGCCATGGCGGCTGTCTGGGAGCGCGCGGCGAGGGAAACACGAAGCCCGATACGGGCCTGGGAGGAACTGGCCAAATACCACGAACACCGGTCCGGCGATCTGCAGCGGGCATTGGAAGCGGTGCACGCGGCCCTGTCCGCACTGGACATCCTGGAGGCCGTTCGTCCGGAGGGCGGGTTAACGGACGACCGCGACCGGCTCATCCGGCGCCTGGAGCGGGTGCGGTCGAAACTGGCCAGACGTTCCGGGGTTTAAGAGATGGAACATTGGAACGTGCTGACGTTGGAACGTTTTTCGTGTCGCCCTGAGGTCCTCCTTCCTGATTTGCCCCCGAAGGGCCTTGGAGCGGAATTGAACGCCGGGAATCCATCTTACAAAAAGTCCGCACAGGAGGCCCCATGATATTCCTCAAACTTCTCTCCAAACTCGTCAGCATGCTCCGCTCCGGAGATTCGGCGTGGGGCATCGCCTGGGGATTCAGCCTCGGAGCGGTGCTCGGGCTGACCCCGTTTCTCGGCCTGCACACCGCGGTGGTGGTTCTGCTGGTCTGCGTGCTCCGGGTGAACGTCTCGGCCGCCCTGTTCGCCTGGCTTCTGTTCGGCGCGGTCGCCTGGGTTCTGGACCCGGTTTTTCATTCCCTCGGCTATTTTGTCCTCACCGGAATTCCGGCCCTCGAACCGCTCTGGACGAACCTGTACAACGCGCCCGTCGCGCCCCTGACCCGCTTCAACAACACGGTCATGATGGGAAGCTGGATCGTGAGCCTGCTTCTCCTGGTTCCCAATACCGTCCTGTTCCGCGCGTTTGTGCTCAAGTACCGGGCATCTTGGAACGCCAAAATCGCCCGGTGGAAATGGGTGCGCGCGGCCGGCGCATCCGGATTCGTGCAGACCCTCTGGAAAATCCGCGGATGGGAGGTCTGAAATGGAAACAAAACAGACGCCACGGTCCAAGGGATGGATACGCTGGAAAGGATTCATCGCCGCGGCCGTGCTCGCCCTGGGCTGGCTTCTCGTGACAGCCGTGTTCATGGACCGATGGCTGGAATGGGGCATCGAGAAGGCGGGGGAAGAGGCGCTCGGCGCGAAAGTGGAAATCGACGGATTCGACCTGAAGCTGTCGGACCTGTCCGTCCGCTGGAACCATCTGCAGGCCGCGGATCCCGGCCGGCCCATGCGGAATATCCTCGAAACGGGCCGGAACTCATTCCGGATGAATCCCCCGGCTCTGCTGAGGAAGCGTATCGTCATCGAGGAGATGATCCTGGAGGACGTCCGCTCCGGCACGGCGCGCCGGACGGACGGGTCCCTGAGCCGGAAACCGAAGCTGGCCCGGAAAATCCGGTCCGATTTCATCGATCAGGTCAAGGCGGATATCCGCCGGGACGTGGAAGCCCTGCCGAAGATGAATTTCGACCCGGCCCTGTTCAAGCGCAGGCTGAACGTCGACAGCCTCATCGCCCTGTCCGGCATCCGGAGCATTCACCGCATCGATTCCGTGCGGCAGGAGGGAATCGCTGCGGCCGCGGAATGGGCGGCCTTTCAGAAAAACTTCCGGCCGGACGCGGAATTGAAACGCATACGTGAAGATTTCGAGGGCGTGGATCCGCAGAAAATCAAGACCGTTCAGGAGGGGCTCGAGCTGGTCGACAAAGCGGTGACGGCCCGGAAAAACCTGACCGCGATCGCGGATACGTTCGATGTGCGGCAGAGGGCGATACGCTCGGATATCCGGAGGTTTTCCGCGGTTCCGGATCAACTGGCCGGGTGGGTGCAGGAGGATTACCGGACCGTGGCGGAAAAGGCGAAACTGCCGGACCTGTCGTTCCGCGCCATCGCCAAGAAACTCGTCGGAGGCACTCTCGCGTCCGCCTCCGACTTTGTGCTCGGCGCGTATCAGGGCCTGCTGGCGCAGCTTCCCCGTAAAGCCAAACCCGAGAAGCAATCCCGCCCCCGTTTCAAGGGCCAGGACATTCATTTCGAAGACAGGCACGCGGCGCCCGCTTTTCTCATCCGCAGAATGAGCCTGTCCGGCAGGGTGGAGCCCGGTTCCGCTTACACGGACTTCAGTCTGTCCGGCAAGGCCGAAAACATCACGAACCAGCCCTGGATCACCGGGAAGCCCATGACCGTGGATATCACCGGTCAAACGCCGGACGGCCGCACCGCTGTGATGAACGTCGTACTGGACCGTGTCACGGCAGCGGCCAGTGATAACTTCCGCGTCCGTGTGTCCAATCTCGGGCTGAACAGCGTCAAGTTGATGGACTCCGAATACCTCCCTTCGGTCATCCGGAAAGGCCGGATGGATCTCGACCTGACGCTCCGGTTCAGGGAAAACGACTTTTCCGCAAGACTCAACGCGGACGCCTCAGGCGTGGTTTTCGATTCTCTGGCCCGGGCTTCCACCGACCTGTTCGCGGGTGTCGTGCAGTCCGTACTCGGAAAACTGGACCATATCACGCTCGACGTGGACGTGAACCGCAATGTGTCCGGCTTCCGTTTCGGCGTGGATTCCAACATCGACGAGGCGGCGTCCCGGGAACTCCGGAGCCTCGGGGCGAAGGCTGTGGCGGACGCGGAGGCCCGGATCCGCTCAAAGCTGTACAGGATACGAGACGAAAAGCTCGCGGAGTACGAGGCTTCCGTGGGCGCAAAATACAGTGTTGTCGGGGAATTTCTGGACGGCTATGAGAAATGGATAGGGGAGGACCGGTCGCTCCTCGATGGTAAAATCGATGCCCTGAAGAAGGAGATCGAGAAGCGGAAAAAGTCAGAGGAAAACAAGCTGAAGGACAGGGCGAAAGAAGCGCTGGATGGGGTGCTGAAAAGATAGGAGTTCAAAGTTCAAGGTTCAAAGTTCAAAAAAAATTAATGAATCGATTTTTATTTTATATCCGGAATCATATAAATGTCCGAAAGCCTCAGCCGCTTCGCGGCTTCGGCATTTCGGACCTACAACT